>JABXHG010000179.1 GCA_013393545.1 Alteromonadaceae bacterium
CGTGTCGGTAAGCAGCCGGAAGGTGTCGTTGGCGAAGGCGCGCCACACCGAGGCCTGCGTGGGTGGCTGCGGCAACCCGCCGTTGACCAGGGAGAACTCCCATTTCTGCTCGTCGGTGAGGTCGAAGAAGTGCTCCTGCATGCCGGGGAACTCCATCCAGCGCAGCGAGTTCTGCCGCGGGATGTCCGCGCGGCGGACGTGCATCTCCACGCTCGCCGCACCGGCCTCCAGGGCGACGGAGGCGTTGTCGAAGCCACTGGCGCCGCCGCCGAGCACTTTCCCGCTTTTCCTTCTCCGTCTTTTCCAGACAATATCAATTCCTGGCCTATTCCTCGGCCCTAAGCTTTTGAATTTCTGTGTTCTTTGTAAGGCTGCTAATGTTTTACCGCAAGGCTTTCTCGGAGGAATACAGTGAGCAAGCTAATGGAATCCAGATCAAGCTCCGCCAACGGGGCGAGGCCATGTGGGTTGAACAAAGTGCATAGGATTTGTGGTTTTCTAGATACGTGACCGGCCACATGCATAGAAAAAGGCTGTTTCCTTTGCATATCCATGCATACATGTATAGATTTTTGGGTTTTCTATACATGAATGAAAGGATGGGTCTTCCGTGCTGCCAACGTTACCGCTTGAACAGATCGAACAATGGGAATCTCGTGCCGTACTGAAAAAAGCGGCGGAAGCCCACCGCTATCTGGCGGAGCTTAAGGGCGTGGCAACCACCATTCCCAACGAAGAGATTTTGATCAACACGCTTACGCTTCAGGAAGCCCGGCACAGTTCGGAAATCGAGAACATCATCACCACCCAGGATGATCTGTATAGAGCTGTGGTGGCAGATGAAGCCAGCATTTCGCCGGAAACCAAAGAGGTTCAGAACTATGCGATGGCACTGCGGTCAGCTTTCCGAAGCGTTCGACAGTCCCGCCTGATTCGTCTGGAAGACATCCTTTTAATCCAAGAAACCCTTGAGAAAAACCGTGCTGGCCTGCGCAAACTTCCGGGAACCGCGCTGAAGAATCAAGCCACTGGTGGCGTGGTCTATGAACCACCACAATCTGCGGATGATATAGAAAAACTGATGAGTAACCTGGTGGAATATATCAACAACGATGACCTCTGCGAGGCCGATCCATTGGTCAAAATGGCTATTATCCATCATCAGTTTGAGAGCATTCATCCGTTCTATGATGGCAACGGCAGAACCGGTCGCATCATCAACATGCTCTATATGGTCGTTAAAGACCTGCTGGATCTCCCGGTGCTGTATCTCAGCCGCTACCTGATTCAGACGAAATCGGATTACTACCAGCAGCTACAAAATGTTCGGGATACAGGTAATTGGGAGCCCTGGCTACTCTACATACTGGAAGGGATCAGCCAAACTGCACAACAGACCATCGCATTGATTGGCCAGATCCGGGAACTCATGCAGCACACCAAACACCGAATGCGTGAAGAATGCCCCAAAATCTACCGTCAGGAGTTGCTGAACAACCTGTTCAATCACCCCTACACCAAAATCGAGTTCGTCATGGAAGACCTGGCAGTCAGCAGAATCACGGCCTCCAAATATCTGGATGAGCTGATCAGTATCGGCCTGTTGGACAAAATCAAAGTCGGCCGCAGCAATTACTACATCAATTCATCGCTCATGGCCCTGTTCCTTGAGCGCGCCTGATACCAATCGGAAGCACTCTTGACCAATAACGATATCTTCCAGAAACTCTGGAGCCTTTACGAACGCCTACCCGAGAATAACGCCAACTAAACCAGATCCGGTGATAGCCGCGACTTCATCAGTAAGCACTGCGAATCAAGTCAATACCAGGCTTGAGCACTTCCCGCCAGGCCTGATGCAGCTGCGGCGACCATTCCGGATCGTGGTCCCGCACGGTTTTCAGAAGGGATTGCTCCCACAGGCTGTACCACTCGGGACTGATATTGTAGTTATGCCGGTTATGGCTCTCACCCAGCTCCCGGAGTTCTCGGTCAGACATGCCACGGGCCACCAGCATCAGTTGCATCACGCCATTGCGCAGCAAATGCCGTTGAGCGGCCATGTCGGTGTTGATAAAACGTTTGCGGATCTCGTCGGAACTGGCCATGAAGTAATCGTAGAAGTCGGCAAAAAATTCGTCATTCCGACAGCAGCGGCCGTAGCTCTGGAAAACCAGATCGGTGGGGCTCATGTTTTGCTATGTCCTTGTCCTGACTAAAAATAAAGCGAGGATCGCATTTTAGACATCAGACCGGAACTTGCTATAAGGGTATTCGCCACTGACGCCGGTTGCGTCAGTCTGGCCCGTTAACCCGTTTCCTTGAGATAGTTGAACGTTGTGTGAAAGCCGGGCACATCGGCAGCAGGCATTGGCCGGCTCAGGTGATACCCCTGGGCGATGTCGCAACCGGCCACTTTCAGGTGCACCAGCTGCTCCGGTGTCTCCACCCCTTCGGCCACCACTTTCAGGTTCATGCGCTTGGCCAGGATGATGGTGGAAGACACCACCGGGCTGTCGTCGTGGCTATTGCAGATGCGCGAAATCAGGCTACGGTCAATTTTCAGCTTGTCCACCGGCACCCTTTCCAGATGCGCCAGCCCGGAATAACCGGTGCCAAAATCGTCCAGGCTAAGGCGGATGCCCGCATCGTGCAGGCAGCGCAGGTTCTCCATGGCCTGATCATCCAGAATGGCGGTTTCTGTCACCTCCAGCTCCAGCATCTCCTGAGCCAGGCCATGTTGCCCAATTTCCGCCCGGACCCGGTCGCAAAAGCCGATCTCGCTCAACTGGATCGGGGATACATTAACCGCCAGCGGGTGGGCTTTCAGACCCTCGGCCTGCCATTGCACGAGCTGTTCACAGGCCAGGCGTATCACTTCCATGCCCAGCGGGACGACAAAGCCACTGCGCTCGGCCATGGGTATGAAGCGGTCCGGGAACAGCAAGCCATATTTCGGGTGCTGCCAGCGCACCAGGGTTTCATAACCGACAATCTCCATGGTCTCCAGACACACCTGCGGCTGGTAGTGCAGGACAAACTGGCGGTCACGCAGGGCATCGGCAAAGGCCTGTTCCAGGTGGAATTCTTCAATGTCGCTGTGGGAGTTCAGGGACTGGTCGAAGAACCGATGTTGTCCGCGACCAGCCCGCTTGGCGGAATACATGGCCGCATCCGCACCGCGCAGGAGATCATCAATGGTCTGACCGTCCCTGGGTGAGATGGCAATCCCCACGGACGGGCTGCTGTTAAGCTCACAGCCATCCAGCTGGTAAGGAGCTGACAAGTGTGCCACGAGGGCTGATACCCATTTCTCGATATCGGCTTCGGTCCTGTCGCCGCCCATGAACACGACAAACTCATCGCCGCCAAAACGTCCAGCCAGATCGTCCTCGCCCAGGCGGTGCTGAATTCTGCCGGCCACCGCCTGCAGCAACAAGTCGCCGATGTGGTGCCCCAAGCTGTCATTGATGGATTTAAAGCGATCCAGGTCAATAAACAGCAGGGCGCACAAACGGCGTTGCCTGCGTTGGTTGGCGAGGGCATCGACCGTCACATCCAGGAACTGGCGGCGGTTGTACAGACCGCTTAAGTGATCGATGGAAGCTGCCCGTGTGGTACGCGCGTGCTCGCCTTCCAGCCGTTCAATCAGTTCACGATTCTGACGTTGAGTCTGATACAACACCTGCAGTGCTGTGCGATGGTGTTGTAACACCTGATTTAACCAAAACACGGTGCCACCAATCATTAACGTCGATACGAGGTTAATCGCCAACTGGTGTCCGCTGCCACTGCCCACGGCTTTCGAACCAGGCATGGGACCGGTAACAAACATCTGGAACAGCCAGGGCGACCAAATGAATAAAACCATCACGAGTCCCGCCAGCATAATGACCAGTTGAACTGTATTAAGGGAGGTGTCGGAATTGCGGTGCATCAGGAGAACTCTTGCCATTACAGTGGCAAGCTAACAATGCCGTGTGGCAGTTCGGTTACAAGCTGCAGTCTGTCTCAATCCGTACCGGAGAACCACCAGCCGGGCAGCAACCGGTTAACCCTGGATTGCAGAAAACGGTCGTCGATCAGCCAGATCACACCCTTATCCTCGGGCGTACGAATCACTCGTCCAGCCGCCTGGGCCACTTTCTGCAGGCCGGGAATCAGGTAGGTGTAGTTGTAGCCTTCACCAAAACGTTGCTGCAGACGCTCTTTCAGGATTTCATGCCAGGGGTCAAAAGGCGGCAGGCCGAGTGTGGCCACAAAGGCGCCAATAAGCTGGTCGCCGGGCAGGTCGATGCCTTCACTGAACACACCGCCAAGTACGGCAAAGGCGATGCTGCCGCCGGGCTTCTGGAACTCCGCCAGAAACTGCCGGCGCTGCTCCGGGGTCATGCCCGGTTGCTGGGAACGCTGGGGAATGTCCGGTGCGCTGTCCGCCAGCTGGTCACTCACGGCTTGCGCATATTTGAAACTGCTGAAAAACGCCAGGTAATGGCCCGGCCGTTCCCGATACTGTCTGGCAATCAGCCCGGCGATGGGCTGCAAGCTGGCTTGCCGATGCGCCTGCCGGGTACTGATGCCGGGCGTGAATTTCACCTGTAATTGTTCAGCACTGAACGGGCTGGGAAGAGAGGTGAAACGGGTATCGGTCGGCAAACCCAGCAAATCCCGGTAATACACGCCAGGGCTCAGGGTGGCAGAGAACAGTAGCACCGAATGGGCGGCCTTAAAGCGCTCTGTGAGGAAGTCCGCCGGGATCAGGTTCTGGATGGTCAGGCTGGCCCGGCCCCGGCCGGCATGCTCGAACTGGCACAGGGAATGGTCGCCGAAGCTGTCCGCCAGTTTCAGAAAGGCCACGCTTTCAAACAACAGTTCCTGCAGCGCCAGGTCCGGCGGATGGTCGGCCAGGTAATCGGTCAGACTGGACACCAGTCCCTGCAGGGCACCGGGCAGTTGCGCGGGCAGGGTATCCAGAAACACCGGGTGGGGTTTCTCTGTGTGGTCCCGGATCAGACCTTGCCAGGCACGGGCGGTACGGTCGAGCGCGGCCTTCACCGGCCCGGGTGCGGTTTTCCGGGTTTTCAGCAGACGCTGCTGGTCCAGCCGTACCGAATACATACCTCGGGCCCGGTCTACCAGGTTGTGGGCTTCGTCCACCAGCACACTGGCTTGCCAGTTGTTCTGGCGGATCAAACCATGGAGCAGGGCGGACTGGTCAAACAGCCGGTTCACATCGCCAATCACCAGATCACACCAGCGCGCCATTTCCTGCGCCAGGAAATAGGGGCAAACGTCATGACCCGCGGCAATCTTCGCCAGGTTTTCCTGATTTAACGGTTCTTTGCTCTGAACAGCCTCAGCCCGGGCATCCGGCAGGCGGTCGAAAAAGCCTTTCGCCAAAGGACAGGATTCGCCATGGCAGGCTTTATCCGGGTGTTCGCAGGCATGGTCTTTGGACACCAGCTCCAGCGTTCGCAACGGCCAGGCTTGCAGCTCACTCTGACCCATGCGCAATTTCTCCACCGCATCCAGCGCCAGCTGGCGGGCGGTGTTGCGGCAGGTGAGGTAAAACAGCCGGTCTTGCCTTGCGGCGGATATAGCCATCAGGGCCGGGAACAGGGTGCCCAGGGTTTTACCAAGCCCGGTGGGCGCTTCCAGCAGCAGGTGCTCGCCTTTCACCGAGTTCTTGTACACGGTTTCCGCCAGCTGCCGCTGCCGGGGGCGAAACTGCGAGAAGGGGAAGCGCAGGTTGGCCAGCAGGGCGTCGCGCTGTTCCCGGTGATGCTCTTCCTGCTCGGCCCAGTTCTTGTAAATGCCGCACAGGGCTTCCAGTTCCTGCCAGAGCTCGTCGGCCCCGGCGGTTTCGGCAATGGCGGTTTCCTTGTCGCGCCCGGCGTCGTAATACACCAGTGCCAGCTCTACCCGCTTCCGGTTTTCCTGCCGACACAGCAGGGCGCCGTAGGCCCGCAACTGGGCCCGGTGCAGGGCACGCTGGTGCGGGCGAATGCGGGAAACGTCCCCCCGGTGGGTTTTGATTTCCTCCAGCCGGTTTTTGTGCGGATCATAACCATCGGCCCGACCGGACAGCTTTAATTCCAGACATTCTCCGGTCAGTAAATACTCGCTTTTGTAGCCATAACCGCGCCGGGCCTGCAGTGCCTGGTGGCCAGCCATACCTTCCTCGGCACTGGGAGCCGGGGTGTAGCGAAAATCCAGATCGCCGGTACGGGCGGCAAACTCGCATAACGTGCGAACCGCTACCTTCAACGGTTTATTCGCGGCCTCACTCATTCCGCACCTTTGTCCCGCCAGCGCACATAGCAAACGCTGGCCGGGATACCTTCCCGGGCAAAAAAGTGCAGCCAGCGAGTCTGGTGATCCTGCAGGCGGTCGCCGGGGCCTTTCACTTCAATCATTTCATAGCGCTGTCCGGGCTGGTCAGCGTCCGGCATAAGCCGGATCAAGTCCGGAAAGCCGCTGCGGTGCTCCTTGATGTTGTTGAGCAGGCGGCGGAACAGGGCCTCCAGGTGGCGGGCCGGGATACAGTCCATGGCCAGTTCCAGCAGGTTTTCATTCAGCACCGGCCAGATAACAAAAGGGTTGGCGATGCCCTGCTTGTTCCGGAAAGTCTCGAGAATTGCCTGTCGGTAGTCGCCGGTTGCCAGCAACCCGAAACGTTGTTCGAACGCCTGCTGGCGCCTCGCTACAAAGTCTTCCCGGGTCAGGTCGGCAGGGCCGATGTGGAACGGATGAAAGAAGGCACCGGGAATGGGTTTGAAAATCACCGGCCAGCACAGCAGGCCAAACAAAGCGTTGATCAGGGTGTTTTCCACGTAGAACACCGGGGCATCATCTGTCGCCAGATGGGAAAGAACCGCCCATTCCACGGTGCCGGTGCCTGGTTTCGGCAGGCTGAGGGTAAATTCTTGCAGCGTGGGGTTATCCACAGGCTCGGGTTTGGCGGCTCCCACTTTCGGTGCCAGCCGTTTCAGCAATCGACTCAGGCCCTGGGCTTCGGCATCGCTCAGCTCCGTGGTCTGCCACCGACAGGCGATAGCCCAGGCTTCATCAAAACGTTTCATCCGCTCCAGCAGCCGAAGCTGCTTGAGTCTCGCTTCCCGGTGGCCGCTGGTTTCCCAGGCCTCAAGCGCCAGTTCTCGCTCACCCTGGCGTTCCGCCTGCCGGCCCAGCTCCAGCAATAAACGGTCCCGGCGACTGGTGAGCCAGGGATTATCCACCGGCTCCGGTACATCAGGCCAGACATCCGCCACTGGTTCACCGTTATCGAGTCTTTCCCGGCACTGGTGCATCTGCAGGTAACAGTCTACTTCTGCCCGCTGCTGGAAGGCGCGGGATTCGGGCGTAAAAGGCACCAGCTCGAACTGCTGCACACCCAGTTCCACCAGCACGAAGTCCGTCCAGTTCTGGCGCAGGTTGCCGAAAAACATCAGGCGTATACGGTCGAACAAGTCCATATAGCGAAGCTTTACTACTGACCGTTCCGGCGCATCGCCATGCACTGCCAACCAATAAGGCAGCCGTTCGAATGTATTGAAACCGTCCGCCAACAGCTCCCGCATTTGCGCTTTACCCAGGCTTTTCGGATACCCCTGTTGCTGCAGCCAGGGGCCAAACGCTGGCCGCAATTCGGCAAGGGTAAACAGCCGGAATACGTCGTCCAGGCTCAGTTCCGGATCGTCATCCAGCCAATCATCCTCAACCAGAATCGCGAGTGCGTGCGCTTCCGGTATCCGAAGCTCCGGATAACAGAGTTTTTCGGCCCGAAACAGCTCGCCCGTGCGCATCACCAGACGAGTCAGCAGTGCCCGGGCGGAGAGGGGCAGCGCGAAAAACCGGTCCAGGCGTGCCTGTTCCTCCGGAATCAGCAGATCCGCGTGATGCTCCCGCACCCAGCTCAGCACGGTTTCCATGTTTTCCAGATAATACAGCGGATTATCCAGATCTGCTGTACGCGGTGGGGAGGTTGGTGTCATGACTGTCCGGAATCTTTGTCGGGTGTGAGTAATCCGCTGTTTCGGCTCGTCGTAACCATCAGGCAGCTACGTGATGATCCATCACCTATTCAATCAGAGGAGTAATGCATGAGCGCCCCGATTCTGATCACTGGTGCCGGTCAGCGTATTGGCCTGGCATTTGCCCGCGCCTGTCTTGAGCGGGGCCAGCCGGTCATTACCACCTATCGGACCTACCGCCCGGCAGTCGACGCCCTGCAGAAGGCGGGTGCGCAGTGTATCCACGCGGATTTTGCCACGACCGAGGGTATTGATGCCTTCATAGAAACACTCAGAGGGCGCACGGATCGCCTTCGCGCCATTATTCACAATGCCTCGGACTGGCTACCCGAGCAACCGGATACCGACCCCGCCGAAGTCATGAGCACCATGATGCAAATTCACGCCATGGCACCTTACCGCATCAATCTCGCCTGCCGAGACCTGCTGGAAAACAGCGATACGCCCACCGACATTATCCACATGACCGACTACGTGGTGGAGAAGGGCAGCGCCAAACACATCGCCTATGCCGCCAGCAAAGCGGCGCTCTCAAACCTCACATTGTCGTTCGCCAGGCTGCTGGCGCCCCGGGTCAAGGTAAACAGCGTGGCGCCCTCCCTGATTCTGTTTAACGAAGGAGACAACGAGGCCTATCGACGTAAAACGCTTGATAAGTCCCTGATGGGCATCGAACCCGGTGTTGAAGTGGCCGTGGCCACCCTGCAGTTCTTGCTGGATAACCCCTACATCACCGGCCGTTCACTGCCACTCGACGGCGGCCGGCACCTCAAGTGAGTATTTTCTTGCTCTAACCCGAATACCCGGCCAATCCCCGAGCCGGCGCCGGTAATCAAGCTCCACATAAGCCACTCCTTTGTTTCTGTCGGTCAGAGCATTCAAACTGTCTGCTTCTCTGGCCACATACGGTAATCTGTGGCCACAGGATTGATATGTGTGTCAGATAAGGAAACCCATGGTCACCCCATCCAGCGAAAATGCCATCGAACCCGGCTTTCACGCCATCCACGCCAATCACCTGGAAGACCTTCCCCGGGCGGGGGTGTGACTCTGCCGGCAGAATCCCCTGCCGCCGCTGCAAAGCGAGACCTGTCTGGTGCAGAGCAACGGCAGTGCACAGTGGCTGAAACTGGCGCTGGCGGAGAAGCGTACCGACGATGGTGTTGAAGGCGGTCTGGGCATTGCCGCCGGAATGGATTTCCTGTTCCCGGCCCGGTTTATCTGGCAGGCGTACCGGGCGGTATTGCCGGACGGTGAGGTGCCGGAACAATCGCCGTTCGACAAGCGCCGGCTGGTGTGGCGGCTGTATCGCTTGCTGCCGGAACTGGTCGGGCAGGACGACGCCTTCACCCCGCTGGCCCGGTTTTTGGACGGCACCGACCCGGAGTTGCGTAATTTCCAGCTGGCCGAGAAAGTGGCGGACCTGTTTGACCAGTACCAGGTGTTCCGCGCCGACTGGCTGGCCGCCTGGGAGCAGGGCAAGGATGTAATCATTACCGCCCGGGGCGAAGAACAAGCCCTGGACCCGGAAACCCGCTGGCAGCCACTGCTCTGGCGAAAGCTGGTGGAAGACGTGGGCGAAGCCGCGCACACCAGCCGCTCGCAGATTCACACCCGATTTATGGAACAGGGGCAACGTGTTTCCACACCGGCCAACCCCGGTCGTTTGCCTAAACGCATTGTGGTGTTCGGTGTGTCGTCCTTGCCCCGGCAAGCACTGGAAGCCCTTTACGTTTTAAGCCGCTTCAGCCAGGTGGTGCTCTGTGTGCACAACCCCAGCCAGTTCTACTGGGCAGACATCATCAGCGATAGGGAACTGCTGAAAGCCGAACGCAAGCGGGGCGCGGCCCATCCGGTGCTCTCGCAGATTGACGATCCAGACCAGCTGCACCAGCACGCCAACCCGCTATTGGCCGCCTGGGGCAAACAGGGGCGGGACTACATCCGCCTGCTGGACGAGTTCGACAACCCGGAGGAATATCGCGACAACTTTCGCACGCCGGACCAGAAGATCGACATTTTCTCCGAACACGGTGCCGGTGAAGCGCCCTGTCTGCTGCACGAGTTGCAGAACGATATCCACAACCTGACCCCGCTGCAGGAAATCCGCGAGGCACAACGCCAGCTGGACCTCACTCACGACCATTCGGTGGTGTTTCACGACGCCCACGGCCCGCAGCGGGAAGTGGAAATCCTGCACGACCAGTTGCTGGCCGCGTTCAACGCCGATCCCGACCTGCGCCCCCGGGATGTGATCGTCATGGTGCCGGACATCAACGTATACGCGCCGCACATTCAGGCGGTGTTCGGCCGTTACCAGCCCGGCCGCAAGCGCCACATTCCCTTCACCATTTCCGATCAGGGCCCGCGCCATCACGAACCGGTACTGATCGCCCTGGAAACCCTGATGTCGCTCCCCCGCAGCCGGTTCGGCGTCAGTGAAATTCTCAGCCTTCTTGAAGTGCCCGGTATTCGTGACCGCTTTGGCATCGGCGAAGACGAGATCCCCCTGGCCCGGCGCTGGGTGGAAGGCGCCAACATCCGCTGGGGCCTGCACGGCCAACATCGGGAAAGCCTAGATTTACCGGCGGAGCTGGATCGCAACACCTGGCAATCCGGCCTGCGGGCCATGCTGCTGGGTTACGGCATGGGCGAGGACGAGCCCTGGGGTGGCGTGGAGCCTTATGGCGAAATCGGCGGGCTGCAAGCCAGCCTGGCCGGCCGTCTGAGTGAATTTGTGCATCAACTGGAAACCCTGTGGCAGGCCCTGCAAACCACTCGCACCCCCGGTGAGTGGGAGGCCCTGTTTTCAGACATGCTCGAGCAGTTTTTCCACAAGGTGGAAGGCAACGACCTGTTGCTGCTCAACCGTTTTCGCCGCCAGTTGGAGCAGTGGCTGGAAGACTCCCTGGCTGCCGGCCTTGAGGAACAGAAACTGTCCCTGAACATCGTCAAGGATGTGCTGCTCGAAGGCCTGGACGAAGGCGTCCTGAACCAGCGTCTTCTGGCCGGCAAGGTCAACTTCGCCACCCTGATGCCGATGCGGGCCATTCCGTCCCGCAGGGGGGGCCGGCTGGGCATGAAGGATGGCGATTACCCCCGCCCCCGGCCGCCCGTGGATTTCGACCTGATGGCCCGGGATTATCGGCCGGGCGACCGTTCGCGCCGGGAAGACGACCGTTATCTGTTTCTGGAAGCCATGTTGTCGGCCCGGGAGCAGCTGTACATCAGCTGGGTGGGCCGCAGCATCAAGGACGATTCCGAGCGGCCCCCGTCGGTGCTGGTGGGCCAGTTGCAGGATCATCTCGATAGCCTCTGGACAGTGGCTGAAGCACCAGAAACACCGGTCACCAAAGCCCTGACCACTCAACACCCGCTGCAGCCGTTCAGCCGGGATTATTTCCCAAAAGCCAACGGTCTGGCAGAAGGCGAAGACAGCCCGCCAAAGCCGCTGGCCGAGGTACTACAGGCTCGCAACCTGTTCACCTACGAGCGGGAGTGGCGTAGCGCTCATGGTGTTGAAGCCAACGAACAAAGCCAGAACGCCTTGCCCTGGCAGGCGCCGGAAGAACCCATTCGTCTGAACGATCTGGCCGGGTTCCTGAAAAAGCCCGTCGACACCTTCTATCAGCGCCGTCTGCAGGTTCGCTTTGACGATCTGGAAGACGACGATACCGACAACGAAAACTTCGACCTGAATGGCCTGGACCGCTGGCGCCTGGACAATGAGCTGATTCATCAGGGTGTGCTAAAAGCCGGCACCGAAGAAGAACTGCACGAACGGCTGGAAACCACCCTGGACCGCATGGCCCGGCGGGGCGATCTGGGCATGGGGGTGACTGAACACCGATTGCGCACCGAACTGGCCGGGCGACTGCCGGATCTGTTCGCACGTTACCGTACCGCCCTGGCTGAATGGCCGGAAGCGGTGGCCGAGCCTTTATCGTTCGAATTTGACTATTCGAATAGCACTGGCGCCGTTGAGGTCTCCGATTTAATCGACAACCTGCGCTGTAACCCACAGGGCCAGCTGTGCCGGCTGGTGGTGGCCAGTTCCGGATTGCTGAGCAGTTCCGGCAATGGCAAAAAAGTGCGCTATGCCAACCTCCTGCGGGACTGGGTGGTGCATCTGGCCGGCCAGCTCAGCGGCCAGCCGTTTGAAACCCTCATCCTGGGCAAAGAAGAAGGCCGACGCTTTCGCTTACCACCGATACCACCGGAAAAGGCCCAACCGCTTTTCGAGGCCATTCTCGGTGGCTGGATGGACGCCACCACCCGGGCACTGCCGCTTCACTGCGAAGCCGGCTTTGCCTGGCTGACCAGCTTCTACGGCGGCAAGAAATACCTGGGTGACCATGAGCGCGCCATCAGCGAAGCCGAGCAAGCCTACAACACCGCTCTCGAACGGGACCCCGGCTACCTGAAAGCCGCCTTTGAAACCCCGGAACAGTTAATGAAGAGCGGCGAATTCGAAGGCTTGTTGCATCAGCTTTATGTGCCTCTGTGGGAAGCAGAGCAGGGCAAATCAGCCGCCCAACAAGTGGGTTATCAGGACGAGGAACAGGCATGAGCACCGAAAAACCGCATCACAACCCAAACCTGAACCCTTTAACCCTGCCCCTGAACGGCAGTGCCCTGATTGAAGCCAGTGCCGGCACCGGCAAGACCTTTACCATCGCCATCCTGTATGTGCGGCTGGTGCTGGGTCATGGCCAGAACGAAGACAGCCCGCTGCAGGACCTGCTGCCACCGGATCTGCTGGTGGTCACCTTCACCGAGGCCGCCACCAAGGAGCTGCGGGAGCGTATCCGCACCCGACTGACCCAGGCCGCCGAGGTGTTTTCCGATGCCCCCGACGACATCGATCCACCGGCGGAAACCGCGCTGATCTACCAGCTGCGCGACGAGAGCTACCCGGAAGACTGCGAGTACTACATGTGTGGGCCGCCCATCATGAACTCCTCGACCATCAAGATGCTGAAAGATCTTGGTGTCGAAGATGAAAACATCATGCTGGACGACTTCGGGGGTTAACCAGCTCGCATGACAGCCCGCATGATGAAACCCGCCAGGGTGGTTATCGCCAGCGCTCTCTGGGCGCTGGTGGTGGCGGCCCTGGCGGGTTGCTCGTTTCAGGACGAGGACAAAATCTGGGAAATTTCCGGCGGTATCTTTGGTACCCGCTACCATATCAATCTGGTGTTGCCCGAAGACGAAGAGCGCCTGCAAACTCTCGCCAATGGCATTCAGGAGCAGTTGCAGGCAGTAGACGCCAGCATGTCCACCTGGAAAGACGACTCTGAACTCTCCCGGTTTAACCAGAAAGCGGATCAAAGTGAATGGACGGAGGTGTCCGGGCCCTTGTTTAAAGTGCTGTCCGAGGCCACTCGTATCGCTGAAATGACCGGTGGAGCGCTGGACATCACCATTGGTCCGGTGGTGAACCTGTGGGGATTCGGACCGAATGCCCGACCGGATACGGTGCCTGGCGATAAAGAATTGGCACGTAAGCTCGCGGCTACCGGCTGGCAGTATTTGCAGCTTGATGAGCAAGACCGGGCGATTCGCTCGGATATTCCCCTGTATCTCGACCTTTCAGCCATCGCCAAGGGTTACGGCGTGGATGCAGTGGCCCGCTATCTCGACAAGCAGGGCGTGGCAGCGTACCTTGTGGAAGTGGGAGGTGAGGTCCGCACAAGCGGCCGTAAGCCGGATGGCAGCGCCTGGAAGCTGGCAGTGGAACAGCCGGTGGAAAACGGCCGACAGGTAAACCGCATTGTCGCGCTGGACGGTCAGGCCATGGCCACCTCCGGCGACTATCGTAACTACTACGAATCACAGGGCCGGCGCTACTCTCATACAATAGACCCTGAAACGGGTAAGCCGATACAGCACCGGCTGGCCTCGGTTACGGTGATTGCGGATGATTGCATGACCGCCGACGGCCTGGCTACGGCGTTTAACGTAATGGGCCATGAACAGGCGATGGCCCTGGCAACGCGGGAGAATATTCCCGCCTACTTTATTGTGCGAACCGACAGCGGTGGCTTTGAAAGCCTGCAAACCCCGGCTTTCGGTTCGTACCGCGTTCAGTAAAGGAGGGCGCAATGGGTACCTTTCTTCTTGTACTGGGTATTGTCGTACTGCTAGTAGCAGCCATGTCGGTTGGCGTTATTTTCGGGCGCAAGCCAATTAGTGGTTCATGTGGCGGCATGGGTGCGCTGGGTATTAGTACATCCTGTGATATTTGTGGTGGTAACACCCAGAAATGCGAAGAAAGCCGGGAGGAAAAATCCGGTGCCGCCCCGGCCGAGGACCTGGCCTACGACGCGACCCGAACAGATAAATAATCCCTGTCAGGGGTCTGGCAATACAATTCTTACAACGTGCATAAGGAGTGACTGCGCAGATGGCAGAACATCATTACGACGTTGTCGTCATCGGATCCGGCCCGGCCGGCGAGGGTGCGGCCATGAACGCGACCAAGCATAACAAACGGGTTGCGATCATCGAGGACAAGCCGCAGGTGGGCGGTAACTGTACCCACTGGGGCACCATCCCCTCCAAGGCGCTGCGGCATTCGGTCAAACAGATTATTACCTTCAACACCAACCAGATGTTCCGTGACATCGGCGAGCCACGCTGGTTCTCGTTTCCCCGCGTACTGCAAAACGCCCAGAAGGTGATTGGTAAGCAGGTCAAACTGAGAACCGGTTTTTATGCCCGTAACCGGGTTGATTTGATCAACGGCCGAGCCTCATTCCTGGATAAAAACCGCATTGAAGTGCGCGGCAATAAATCGGTGGAAGTGCTGAACTTCAAGCAGGCCATCGTGGCCACCGGCTCGCGCCCGTTTCTACCGCCCGATGTGGATTTCCGCCATCACCGCATTTACAACTCCGATTCCATTCTGAATCTGTCCCACACGCCGCGAACCCTGATTATTTTCGGCGCCGGCGTTATCGGCTCCGAATACGCGTCGATTTTTGCCGGTCTGGGCGTAAAGGTCGACCTGATCAACCCGGGCAGCCGCATTCTGTCATTTCTGGATGACGAAATCTCCGATGCGCTGAGTTACCATCTTCGCAGTAACGGTGTGCTGATTCGACACAATGAAATGTACGAGTCAGTCGAAGGTGACGACCATGGCGTGGTGCTGTCGCTGAAATCCGGCAAGCGCATCCGCGCCGATGCCTTCCTGTGGGCTGCCGGTCGCAGTGGCAACACCGATAATCTGGGCCTGGAAAACATTGGCCTGGAGCCGAACAAACGCGGCCAGCTGGCAGTGGATGAGCATTATCGGACCGATGTCGACAATATCTACGCGGTGGGTGATGTGATCGGTTGGCCAAGCCTGGCTAGTGCCGCCTATGACCAGGGCCGGTCGGCAGCTTCAGACATTGCCCAGGACGAATATTTCCGCTTTGTAAACGATGTGCCTACGGGTATCTATACGATCCCGGAAATCAGTTCAGTGGGTAAAACCGAGCAGGAGCTGACGGAAGCCAAGGTGCCTTATGAGATTGGCAAGGCGTTTTTCAAACACCTGGCCCGGGCACAGATTACCGGCGAATCCGTGGGTATGCTGAAAATTCTGTTCCACCCGGAAACCAAGGCCATCCTCGGGATTCACTGCTTTGGTGACCAGGCCGCCGAGATCGTTCATATCGGTCAGGCGATCATGAACCAGGAAGGTGAGGGCAATACCCTGGATTACTTCCTGAACACCACGTTTAACTATCCGACCATGGCAGAAGCCTACCGGGTAGCCGCACTCAATGGCCTGAACCGGATCTTCTGATTTGGGCCGGCCCCGGGGTAGTCGGCATCAGGCCGGCTCCGGGGTTTGTCTTTCCTCTTCTCTTGGCAGCGTAAGCGCCGCCCGGGCCCGATTCTCGAAATACATACGGGTGCTGGTGGGATAATCGGTAATAATGCTATCCACGCCCATGTCTTCAAGCTTGAGCATGTCGTGAATACGGTTCACGGTCCAGACTGACACGTGCATGTCCAGCCGGTGGGCCTGTTCAACCAGGTTTCGGCTGACAATTTTCCATTTCGCGCAGAAGTAGTTGCAACCCAGCCGCTTGGCCAGGTTCAGTGGACGGGGAAAGCGGCGTTCGGCCACCAGGCCAATGCGGATTCTGCGATTCCGCCGGCGTATTTCGCGGAGAAAGCGAGGGTCGGATGAGGTAACCGCCACGGTCTGGTACAGGTCCCGGCGCTGGATGATCTCCGTCAACCGGTTGCACAGAATGTTCAGGCGCGAGCCCGTGTCTTTTTTCACCTCCAGCTGCAGATGTTCAATGTCCGGGAACTGGTCGAGCAAGGCTTCCAGCGAAGGAATGCCGGTTTTCACTGGCCATTCGGTGACATTGCGCCGGGCGTCCATCTCCGCCAGTTCCGCGACTGTGTAGTTGGCCACGTTGCCCTTGTGGCTGGTGGTACGGTCGACCGTCAGGTCGTGCACCAGCACCGGGATGCCGTCTTTGGACAGCACCAGATCCAGCTCGAAATGACGAATGCCCTGCCGGTAGGCATGTGCGAAGCCCGGCAGGGTGTTCTCAGGGGCTTCTCCCTTGGCCCCCCGGTGACCATAAATGATCATTCTGCGGTACTGCTCCTCAGGCGTTGGTAAATATCCTGACGTTGTTTCCAGGTTTCATGGCACAGGCGAATGTCTTCCAGGTAGGCTGGCAGTTCGTTCATCAGCAGAGCCTGTGGGCCGTCTACCAGGGCTTTTTCCGGCTTTGGATGAAAGTCCACCAGTACCATGTTGGCGCCGGCAATCACGCCCTGAGCGGTGGCGTGCATGACATCCAGAATGCCGTCGGGGGATTGTTCACGGCTGCCCACCGAGTGGGACGGATCCACGCACACGGGCATGCGGGTCAGTCGTTTAACGGTTGGCACGTGGACAAACTCCACCATGTTCCGGTGAGGCTCGCCAGCCTCGGTTTTCATGCCCCGTAGGCAGAAAATCACGTTGGCATTACCCTCGCTGGCCAGGTATTCGGCGGCGTTCAGCGACTCGTTCAGGGTAATACCGAAACCGCGTTTCAGCAGCACCGGGTACTCGGTCTGGCGGCCAATGGCCTTCAGCAATTCGAAGTTCTGGGTGTTGCGGGTGCCTACCTGCAACATCACCCCGGTGGGGCGACCGAGTTTTTCGAGGCAGGTGTCGATTTCCTCGATGTGGCTCTCGTGGGTGATCTCCATGGCGATCACCTTGATGCCATGTTTACCGGCTTTCTCGAACACCCAGGGCAAACAGCCCTTACCGTGACCCTGGAACGAATAGGGGTTGGTGCGCGGTTTGTAGGCGCCCATGCGGGTGCAGATCTCGCCATTGTCTTCCAGCGCCTGCATCATCATTTCCACGTGCTCGGGCACGTCCACCGCACACAGGCCGGCGAAAATATTCAGGTTGTTCTGGCTGAATTCCACGCCGTTGTAGGTAAAGCAGCTCTGGCGGTTATCGTCCTTGTGACGGCCCAGAATGCGGTAATCCTCGGAAATGCGGATGGCCCGCTCTACCGCCGGCAGGGCTTCAATCTCTTCCTTGTCCAGCGGTTTGGTGTCGCCCAGCAGATAAATCTCCGTCAGCCGCTGGCTGGCGCCCTGAACCTCATGCACCCGCAGGCTCACGCCCGGCAGGTTCTCCAGGTAATGCATGGTCTGGCGATAGGCATCGCTGTCCAGTGGTGTGTTGGGGTGAAGAATGGCTAACATGGCGTCTCCTCGGATTACCCGGCGGCGTTTTCTGCCTCGTGCCTGGCCTGCATGTATTCCCGGTGATTAAGATGCAGCAGGTCGGCGATGCGGCGAATAAGGTGTTCTTCGTATTTGTCGATACGCCCGTCCGCGAAGGCGACCCGCCAGATGCTCACCAGCAGTGCGTGCTTCTCGGCATGGTCCAGTACTTCGTTGATCTGGCCGGTGAACTCGTACAGCGACACGGCGTCGTCTGCGTGGGCCAGGGCGTCGTCCAGGATTTCCTGCGCTTCCTCGCGGGTAATCTGGTGCGCCTTGACGGCGCAATCGACGATGGTTTGCAGCTCGCGTTCGTCGCGGTCGTTGTCGACACCAGAAAGCTGCACCATCAAAGCCGTGGCGGCCACGGCCAGCTGATGGTCATCCGGTTTGGCCGGTTCGGCTTCGGGGGCGGCGAACAGTTGCTTCAGGCGCTCGATCATGCAGGCGGTTCTCCGTGCTGTCAGGATTCGCGTACTTTGGCCAGGGCGTCTTCAATGACTTCCAGACCGCTGCCGGGTTTGTGGGCGTTCTCGCTGATGTGCCGGCGGAACTGACGGCCGCCGGGCATGCCGTGAAACAGCCCCATCACGTGGCGCGACATGTGGGTGAGGTACACGCCCCTATCCAGCTCCTGCTGAATGAAAGGCAGCATGGCTCTCAGAGCCTCGTGCCGGCTGGTAACCGTAGCCGGTTTACCGAAAAACTCGGTATCCACAGCAGCCAGCAACCACGGGTTGTGGTACGCCTCTCTACCGAGCATAACACCGTCTGTGTGTTGCAGGTGCTGATGGCATTCATCAAAAGTTTTAATGCCGCCGTTAATGATGATTTCAAGGTGCGGGTATTTCTCCTTCAGGCGGTACACCCAATCGTATTTCAGCGGCGGAATGTCCCGGTTTTCCTTCGGGCTCAGCCCTTCCAGAACGGCGATGCGGGCGTGCACGATAAAGGTCTCGCAGCCGGCTTCTGCCACCGTTTCAATAAATTCACACAGCTCGCCCCACGATTCCCGCCCATCAATGCCGATCCGGTGTTTGACGGTCACCGGTAGTGACGTGGCTTCCTTCATGGCCGCCACCCCGGCAGCCACTTTTTCAGGATAGGCCATCAGGCAGGCACCGATCAGGTTGTTTTGCACTCGATCGCTCGGGCAGCCCACGTTCAGGTTCACTTCATCAAACCCGAACTGTTCGGCCAGCTTGGCGCAGTGCGCCAGTTCGCCCGGGTCACCACCGCCCAGCTGCAGTGCCAATGGGTGTTCCGAGTCGTGATAACGCAAAAAGCGCTCCGTGTCGCCGTGAATCAGTGCGCCGGTGGTGACCATTTCGGTATAGAGCAGAGCATGGCGGCTGAGGATGCGCGCCAGGTACCTGAAATGGGGGGTTGTCCAGTCCATCATCGGGGCAACGCTGAACCGTCGAGACAGCTCCGCGCCAGTGTTCACGCTACTTGTAGCTGTTTTTTCTGCAGTTTTTACCAGTTCAATATTGCCCATTTCTTGCCCGTTTATACCCATTTTTGTAGTATCGGTGCTCCAAAAGTGCTCCAAAATTTGGTTTGGAGCACCGCAAACAGGGAGCGTGGAGCACCGTGCCTACCATTACTGTGAGAACCCGTGCCGATGGTACCAAATCGTACCGGGCTGCTATCCGCATCAAGCGTAAAGGCCAGATAGTATATCGTGAAAGCCGGACCTTCGACCGTAAGGCCTTGGCGAAAGACTGGGCAACCCGAAGAGAACTGGAGCTTCAGGAACATGGAGCCCTGGATAGAGTGAAACATCGAGGGGTGTCTATTGGGGATCTGATCAAACGGTACCTGGATGAGTT
Source organism: Alteromonadaceae bacterium (assembly GCA_013393545.1). The sequence continues at coordinate 19,619 of JABXHG010000179.1, forward strand.
CGGCTCCAACTTTGGGCGGAGCAAATACGCGCACCTGGAATACATGCGCACCTTTGACCTGGCCGATCTGGATGCGCTGGAGCTCAAGCCGAGCGATATCGTTTCCCATGTTGTACACCGGCTGAAGGCGGTGAAGCCTCAAACCGTTAATAACGACATCATCTGGCTCAGGTCTGTATTCAAAGTTGCCCGCACCGCCTGGAACATTCCCGTGGATATCAACGCAATTAACGATGCGGCGGAAACCTGCAAGCGTGAGCGGTTGGTGTCCAAACCTGACTCCCGAGAGCGTCGGCCGTCGCTGGAGGAGCTCAACAAGCTAATGGAGTACGCCACACGGCCAGGCGGCAAGCGCATTATCCCCATGGATGAAATCATTCTGTTTGCGTTGTTCTCCGGCAGGCGCCAGGAAGAGATTACTCGCATCCGCTGGGATGGGCTGGATGAAAAGAACCAGGCCATCATCGTCTCCGACATGAAGCACCCCACCGAGAAGAAAGGCAACCACCGTCGCGTGCATTTAACCGATGAGGCTCTGGCGATTATTCAGCGCCAGCCAAGGCGAGAGGGCGAAGAGCGGATTTTCCCCAGCAATAGCAAAAGCATTAGCACCAGGTTCAGGGAGTGGTGCGCATTCCTGGGCGTTGAAGACCTGCGCTTCCATGATCTCCGGCATGAGTGCATCAGCTGGCTGTTTGAGCGGGGCTGGGATATTCCGAGGGTGGCCGCTGTGAGTGGGCACACTACCTGGTCAACGTTGCAGAAATATACCCACCTGAGCAGGCAGGAGCCTCACGATAAGTACGATGGGTGGAGATACAGGCCTAAAAAGAAGGCTTGAAAGGCGGCGCTCGGCCGCCTTTATTACGTTTCGAAGGTTATCGCGTGCTGTCAGGCGTGCGCTTTACTCTCTGCCAAACGTTGCCTGGCTTCGAGGTTGGAGGCATTGGCCTATTGTCGGGCACAGTCGTCCAATTCTTCGTGGCGCCTCCACGAGGCCCTGTTTCTCGATAGATGCCTCCATCACGACGGGTGTTTTGACCTGGTTTTTTGGAGTTGGTCATGCTGACTACCTCATATGAAAGCTCAGCAGAAGAACAGCCAGGCCCAGACGTTGAAAGTCTGTTTGATGTGCAATAACATCGTTGGCCCGATTCCCATATCGGTGGCGGCTGCTGAGCTTAATTAGTTAGTGGCCCGCTTTGCTGTGTTGAGGTTGCCGCCTCGACACAGCAGTTCTTGCCTTTTGAATCAGCGAATCTTTATTAAGTTTCGCTACCTTCCGATACTACATTTTAATCTTGTTGTGTCAACCATATGTCGTGCCTCCCTTGTTCGGAAAATACAATATGTAGTAGTTTGGCGTTTAGTGACGTTGATTTTAGCTACATGATGCGCTCTGAATTCAACTTTGATTGAACGGTGACAGAGTGTAGTTTTTTGTAACCGTACTTTTGTTTTCGGTGGAACTGCAGGAATCGGTTTACGCTTCGAATTGGAAAAATATTACATCGTCATATAGGTCATACGAAGATCCCTATCTCAGGATATAGTTCATACGAAGGTTGCGATTTTCTATTGGGTTAGAATTGTAACTGACTGAAAATTAAGCCATTGCGCACTTTTCCCCGTACCCATATGGTTTCTCCGTGGCCACGCACAAACGTATTTTTCACGGAGAGTTTTCAAATGGATAAGATTTCTATCGATGATCGGTTGGCATTGATTGGCGACCTGGCAAAGGTTGGGCACTCGCTGCATGATCTGGCCTTGGCAGGTGTGATTACTGAGCGGGTGCTCGCCATGTTCCACGAGATAATGGCGGCTATTCTGGAGTTGTCGCGCGCCGCAGCTGCCGAGCCTCCCACCTCTGGTGACGGCACCTGATCTGCCGGTAAACCGTTGCAGCCTGCGGGTTATGATCCAGCTCCGCCCTGGAGCTGATGCCGCAGGCCTGCAATAGGAAGTCTCGGGCGTCATCCTCTGTGTGAGTGCCGCCCGGCGCCTGTCCAGATATAGCCGAAAACTGCTGTTCTGGCAGAGCAGGGCGGCGTTCCGTGCCAGAAAGCCGCCCTTTGGAGTGCTTTCCTCTGCCATGGTTACGCTGCCTGTTCTGGAGTGGTCAGTGCTTCGCCCTTCTCGATCACTGCCTCCAGCCAGTCAATGTACTCATCCATCTTCTGCAGGTCCTCGTTAAACATCCGCTCTGGGTGCAGCAGATAGTCCAGCTTCATGTCGATGCGCAGCTCCACAATCGGGTTGGTTGACCGGCCGACTTCATAGCAGGTATCCACCGGCAACACTCGTGAGCTAACCGCGCCCACGTGGCCGGAAAGGTCACAGAACGCATGGGCCAGGCCCCGGCGGCTGAGGATGCAGCACAACAGAAAAATCTCTTCCGCGCGGCCGTACAGCCACTCGGTCATTTGTTCGGCGGATTGAGGTTGGGTTGGCTGGGTCATGATCATTCCTCCTCGCTCTGGAACAGGGCCAGCATGTCGTGCATGCCGCGGTTGGCCTTTTGCAGCTTTTTCAGTTCGGGGTGGTGCAGTGGGGTGGTGATGCCCTGGGCGTCAATGTCCAGGCACACCAGCGTGGGCGCGCTGATCATCGGGCCGGATTCGTCTCTCAGCACCTGGCGGACGAAATCTTTTTCGGCCTTGTTCATGGCGCGAATCCAGCGGTGGGCGATGGGCCGCAGGTGCTCCACCATGAGAATGGCGTCTTTGGCCTGCTGGGTGGTGAGGTCTTCCACCCGGCGGACACCAAAGCGGTTTCGGATGCGTTCGTTGATGGCGTAGGACGCACCCTTGCCACCAAAGCCAACGCAGACAGAACGGATGGTGGCGGCCAGCTGTTCGCGCAGTTGGTAGGGTGCGCGATCAGCTGTTGGGCTCATCTGTACCTTATCGAGAACGTCCAACACCCACTTGCGGAAGTCTTTGGCCTTTTCCGTGCGGGCGAACATGGCGAGAAGGTGGCAGCCCCGAGGGGAGAAAATGCGGACGGTTTTGGTTAGGTTCCCCGAGAACCCCGAATCTGTGTTCCCGGTAGTTGGGTTACTTCTGACGGTGATTAGCTCGGTCATTCCGGCCGTGAATTCGTCAGAGTTGTTGCGATACAAGCTGCTAATTTTATCGGCGCGGGAATAGCCCAAAGCCCGGGCAAGATCGGTAGCTGAGAGCCACGGCTGGCCATTGTGATCAATGATAGTGAGTTCGGTGCCTTCAAACACCAGATATCCGGATGGTGCGGACGCACCTTGGGCGTGATTATGCATGGCATAGATTCCTGTATCGGTTAAGGAATCCGTCGCCCCGCTGCTAATCAGGGTGGACGGAACCGTGCGGGTTAGCAGACCGGCTACAGGAACCGGCAGGCCCGAAGGCCTCCCGCACGGCCCGCCCATAAACTGGCGCGCCATGCGCTGAGCACAAAAAAACCGCTGACTCGAATGGAGATGCGGTGTGCTCTCCTGTAGTTGCAGGCTGCTAAACCCGGTCGCTGATTTTGCAGCGACAGAGTAAGTATGGCCCCGGCATTTGCCCTGAGTCAACGGGAACGCTATTGTTCTGGTGTTATTTTTTCTCTTTCTCGTACTGTTTTCTTGCAAAGGAGATGCGCTATGGCTGTTTTTCCTCGCCGTGAAATTCCTCTTGATGACAATGGCCAGCCGCTCAACCCAGCGCTGTGTTGGTCGCGCGTGGCGGATCGTCAGGTGGATGAGGTTATTGGCTTGTGCAAGGGTGTGCTGGCTGATGGTCAGGTCACTCAGGGCGAAGCCGAGTTCTTGCTTAACTGGCTGGAGTCGAACCAGCAGTCGGCGGATAAGTGGCCTGCCAGGGTGATCTATCCTCGTATTCGCGCCATGCTGGCAGACGGCGTGCTGGATGATGATGAGGAGCAAGAGTTGCTTACTTTGTTGATGGGTATCACAGGCAGTCCGAAGGTGAATGCTACAGGCGCCAGCGCCAGCACTACCCTTCCTTTCGACGATCCCGCACCTCGGGTGGCCTTTGCTGGAGAGATCTTCTGTTTGACGGGTACCTTTGCTTGTGGTCCCCGGCGAGAGGTTGAGGAGGCCGTTATTCAGCGCGGTGGAAAGGTAAAGAAGACGCCCTGCAAGAAGACTGCCTTCCTGGTGGTGGGTGAAGTGGGCAGTCGTGATTGGGCTCACAGTACCTTTGGCCGCAAGATCGAAAAAGCCATTGATTTGCGCGATAGCGGTTCCAGCATTGCCATTATCCCGGAAGAGCGTTTCTTTGATTACCTGAATGGCTGAGGTGGCGCAGGCCGAATGCGTGATATTTCGTACCATTCCTGATTTGTTTTTCTGTATTCGGTTGGATACACTTTGAGCATGAACGAAATTCTTGAAACGGAAGTCTTCAGCGAATGGCTGCGAAAGCTGAAGGATCCAGTTGGAAAGGTCAGCATTCTTCGCCGAATTAAAAGAGCCAGAGAGGGCAACTTCGGTGACCATGAATCGGTTGGCGGCAACGTATCGGAAATGCGGCTGTTCAACGGTCCCGGGTACAGGCTTTATTACACGATGATAGACAAGCAGGTGTATTGGCTTCTGATAGGTGGCGATAAGTCCACGCAAGAGAAAGACATAGAGAAAGCCAGGAAAATGGCTTCTGGTATTCACGGAACAAAACCGTGAGAGGTGATGAAAATGGCTATTAATCAAGAAGCGGTTGAAAAATATGGTGTTCGGCCGTTTGATGTGGCTGAGTATCTGGATAGCGACGAAATGATCGTTGCATACCTGTCCGAAATTTTGGCAGAAGGCGATATGGATGAGTTGCTGGAAGCGCTTGGCGAAGTTGCCAGAGCCAAAGGCATGAGCAAGCTTGCTGAAGACACCGGGCTTGGGCGAGAAAGTATGTATAAAGCTCTGGCGCCAGGAGCAAAGCCTCGATTCGACACAGTTAGCCGAGTTCTGAGAGGCCTCGGCGTTAGCCTTCGCGCTGAGCCGGTAGGGCAGAAAACTGCGCAAGTGGGCATTGCAACCCGCCCGCAGGCAAAGCAGGGCGGAGGGAAAGCAGCAAAGCCACGGCCCTCTAAAGATTCCAACCTCCAGCACGCGTAACCCCTCCATTACGCCAGCCCTGCGCTTGCCGGTGTGGGGCTGGGAATATTTCCCGGAATAATTTGCGGTCGATTTTGCAAAAGCCGCTGCGGCCGCACTACCGCTTCCACCACCTGGATCTCTACCCGAATGGCCTGGCGAATGCGGTGGCACAAGCGGAAGGCCACGGCGGGTATGGCTTTGCCTCGGTTGGCGTCGCCAATGAGTTTGCGGGCGGCGCGGTAGGCGGCGATGAGTTTGTTCAGCCTGGTGGTGATCACGCGGCTTCTCCTTTCGTTGATCAGTGCATCCGGCAGGGCTCTCGCTGAAAGCCCTCTCGGATGCGCCCCGTGGGGCGCGTTGTGTTTAGTTCGGGTTGAAGGTGCCCACGAACGTATCCACCAGGTTGCCGTCCAGCGCATGCTCCAGGTGCTCGCGGAATTCCTTGGCCATTTCTTCTTGGTGGTGTTCCAGTCGAACAATGCGCAGAACCAGGCGAGGCTTTTCGCCGGTGATCAGGCTCACTCGCAGCCGGAAAACCCGTTCATCAAGGCCGTGGTAGGGCTCGCATTTGAACTCGATGAACGCGGGCAGGGTGTCTTTGTTTTTCGCCTCGATCTCACTCATGGCGCTGCGGCGGCCACCGAAGGTCTGTTCCTCGCTGGTGCTTTCAGAGGTGGCGCCAATCGTGATTCGGCGCACAGCACCTACGGCGGCTGGAAGGTTCAGCGTTTCGCCGGTCTCGCTGGTCACTTTCAGTTGCGGTGCCCAGTCTTCCAGCCATTCGGCCAGTTCTTTCTGCTCCATCGGGCGGCCGTCTTTGCCCAGCAGCTCTTCGAAGGCTGCGGTTTTCGGCAGCTTCAGGCCGGCGGTGTAATCGGCGTGGCCGGGTTGGTGAACGGTGCCCAGGTCAAAAAATACCTTGGCGGTCATGTTTTCCGGGTCCACAAAACAGGGAACGCTCAGCGCGTCCTGCTCTGCAATTGAGATCACTTCGCCGGCCGTGCAGTTGGTGTACTCAGCGAACTGGTCAATCTGGGTGGTGTTCATGTTGCCCCGGTACCGGCGGCGCAGGGGCATGAAGCGTTCCAGGCTTTTAACTTCCACTCCATCAGGCAGTGGCAGGGCGGTATGGGCGGTTTCATCGAGTACTGCCTCCAGTGCTCCGTTGCCTTTCAGTACTGCTGACAGGTATTCCAGTGCTTGCTTTTCCATGGGATTCAGTCCTTCTCTTCGCGGTTGGTTTCAGGGTCACCAGTGCGGGTAAACAGCTGGTTCTGGTTCTCGGGGAAGATGCTCAGCCGGCCGCCGGTGTTCACGTGCATGGGCGTTTCGGTGGTGTCTTCCTCGGAGATCTTGCCGCGCAGCGTGGGCACGGTGTATTTCAGGGTGTGGCCGATGTTCACCTGGTAGCTCTGGCCGATTCGCTTCAGGTTCAGCTGAATATCAATTCGGCCCTTGTCGTTGTTGTCGACAACGCCGCCGGCCACTTCGCTGAGCGCGCGGGCAAGCTTCTGCATGAACACGCCGCCGTCCAGATCGGCGATGAACTGGGTTACATCGGTATCCCGGTGTGTGGGTGCTGGTGCACTCATGGTGATACTCCCGTTGGTTCTATTTTTGGTGACTTCAGGCAGCTTGAACGCTGCTTTCGATGCCCAGGTTTTCAACTACCTGGCCGATGGCTTCCTCGCTCATGAACTTCTGCAGGCTGGTGCCCGTGGTCATCAGGAAGGTGAACAGCTGCAGTGCCCGGCGCATGTGGTGCGGGTCCAGGTACTGGAATTCCTGCACGTTCAGCGGGTTCAGGTCGCCATCCCACAAGGCCAGCAGAAAGCGGCCGGCGTTGCGGGCATCGCTGTCTGTGTGGGTGGTGGCCAGGCGGTGCAGGTCGTGCAGGGCTTGTTCAATATCGTTGGCGCTGGCTTTCAGAGTGATCATGATGTGGTCCTCGTTAGTGTTGACTATCCACCACACGCAACCGAGGGCGCAGGCGAACAACATTAGGTCGACTATCATTGGCGGCTTTCTCCATGTGTGGCCGGTACCGAAACCCTTCCTGCCTCCACACCAGGCGTTTGCCCTGGGCATTGGCGAAGCGAACCAGATCAATCACGCGGGTGCTTTTGGGTAGATCAAGACGCATGGCATGCCTCCGTGGTGTTTGGGTTGAAGTGGCCCCGCTGCAGCTTGCGAATGGTGCGCGAAACCCGCTGAATGCGGCTGTGCACTTCATCTGGCTGGCGCTGCGTGTGGCGCACAATGTGGATGGTGCGCAGGCGAACCATGTCTTGCTCCGGTACCGGGAAGCGCTCCACGTGGTCGTTGATGGCCTTGTGCACCAGGCGCTGCTTGCCGGTTTGCACCGCAAGCCAGATGGCCTTCCAGCTCAGCAGTTCTATTTCTTCTATGGACTTCATGCTTGCTCCTCAAAATCCGCGTTGGCTCGTTCAATCAGCTGGCGCACTTCGGCCAGAGTCATGTCATCAAGCGCCTTGCCGGCCTCCAGAATCTGCTCGGCCAACAGCTGCTGGTAGTGGGCGTTGGTTTCGTGCACCTCCGCAGTGAGATCGAACAGCGGCCGCAGGGTGTTGCAGATGGTTTTCACGTCCATGGTTTGGGCTCCTCTATGCTCAGGCGGCGTTCACCTGGTCCCACTCGTGTTTGGCTTTGGCGCGTTGTTTGTCGATGTAGTCCGCCAGATCCTGCGCGCTGATCAGCCACGGGCTCTTCTGTGTGCCGCCCCGGTAAGCGGGCACTGGCAGCTGCCGGCGGGCGGCGCGTTTCTTGGCCATGTCTGGCTGCAGGGCGAAGAACTTTTCGCAGATGTCTTCCAGCGGAATCTCAGCGGTACCGAACTCGGCCATCAGGGCGAAAAACGTGGAAATCTGTTTCACGATGCTTTCTCCATGTCGATCTGCTCTGCGAACTCATGGCGCAGGAACTCCACGCCCGCCGGCGTAACCAGCGTTTTGGCGCTGTGCTGCAGGCCACGCACGGGGTGGTTGAAAGATTTGGTTTCCACCTTGAACAGCCCGCGCTGGGTGTAGCGCCAGTTGGCCAGGCGCTGGTGGTCGATAATCCCTCGTTCCTTCAGGGCGCGGATCATTTTGCGAGGGCCCAGGTTCAGCAGCTTGGCGGCTTCCTGGAGGGTGATGGTTTCCGGAATCATGCGGCCTCCCTGTCTCCGGTGCGGAGATCTGCAAGGTTGTTGAGCTGAATGATTGGGTGGTCTTCGGAGTCTCGACGGTTGCTAACCCGCACCCGGGCAATTCGCGGTGTGCGGATGGTGGCGGGCTGATCGCCCGTGCCGGGCATGGCGTTGCCGAGAATCAGCAGGCCAATGGCCAGCTGCCGTGCTTTCACCAGCCCTTTCTTCCAGGCACGGCTGACGAGCAGCTGCCGGTTGGGCGCGTCGAAATCGCGGAACAGCCGCGCCATGTGGAACTTCACCGTGCCCAGCGTGATACCCAGCAGCAGGGCAATGGAGTCGTTCTCCTTGCCTTCCACAACCCACAACAGAACCTGCCGCTGGCGCGGGGTGAGGGTGTTGTCTGGGTCTTGGATTTCGAATTCTGATCCGCTGCAAGTAGTCATACGCATATCCGCGATTACGTTTAGTGATATTGCGAAAGGTGGCGTTATACTAATCAGCAGTCAAGAAAAGTGGTGTTATTTTTTGCTTTTTGTGGAGGATTCAGGGGAAAGGGCGCTTGGGAGTGGTGGTGATTTGGGCACAAAAAAAGCCCCGGAGGCGTTGGCCTGCGGGGCTTTGGTGGGTCGAGGAAGTATCTGGCCTAAGGAGCAGAACTCGGGTCAAGCTTTTCTAGCGTTTTCATGGCTTCTTGCAATGATTCGAGCTGAATATCGTCGTCTATCAGAAAGTCCGCGATAGTGGACTGGAGCTTGTTTCGATCTTCCGCAGAGGGGAGGTTTGGAGCGCACTCCGTGGCTGCTAGTTGGTCTGAGATGCGCTTCAGATTGTCTAACTGGGCATTGATCAATGACTCGGCCTCGGCCAATCTCCTGCGCTTGATTTCTAGTTGTTGTTGGGCTGCTTTGGTATCGATCACAGCAGACTTCAGTTCGAGTTTATATTTGTCATATCCTAGGGATATGCTCGACGCCTGGCTTGCGAAGCCTATAATCGCAACCGTGGCTGCAAACATGCAAAAGCTGAGTGTATACCAGAAAATGTTAGGAATTTTTTGCATTCGTTATCGCCTTGCGCCTTACATTGACTGCAATGGGTGATTTCGCATGGTTGATGTCAGTTTTTGGGCATGGCTTCAAGCATTTGCGTTAATGCTGAAGCAAGCTCCGGAGTCAACTGGCCGGATTCTGTCATTTGGCTTTGTCGATGAATCAAGTCTGCGTGTGTTGGTGATGCTTGAATCATTGCCAGCACTGAGCGTTCGAGGCTGGTGTTATCATTGCCGAGCTTTGGACCCTCTCCAAATGCCAGCCACCAGAAATTGAATCCGGTGATCGCTGATAGTTCCCTGATGTGATCAATCTGAATGCCGCCGCGTCTAGTCCAGTTCAGGACGGAAGTTCTGGCAACGCCAATTTTGTCAGCAATCCGACTCATGGGGACGCCGGATATTTTGATGGCCTCTTGAATTCTCTGGGCTCTGGTTAGCGTTGGCTCGGATTTATCGGCCATGGGCAGGTCTCTCGATGGTTCTTTGTATGGTGCCTTCAAGGAACTGAGTAAGATGTCTTGCCATGTCAGCGGTCAGGATTCCCGCTTGGGTGCTCTGTGTCAGGATCTCAATCAGTGCAGCATGTTCGTTAGATGCTGTGGCAACGTGATCGGACGAGATCGCGTGCTGGCACGGGGCGGTATCATCTTTCGAGCGCTTGGGCCCTTCACCAAAGGCTAGCCACCAATACCGGTAGCCGGTGATGTCCGCAAGGCCTTTAAGGTTGTCTACCGTTATGGCTCCGCGTTTTTTCCAGTTGAGTACCGATGTGCGGGATGCAGATAGCAAGCTGGCTATCTCATGAGCCTTGAGAGGCCCATTTTCAATGGCTTCAGTTAGGCGTGTTGCTCGTCCATCCATGGTATTTGGGTCTGTCATTCGTCCTTTCTGATCGTCGCAAATGCATTCAGTGTCTGTGTAAGCCCCTCGGCAGCAGCGGGGGTCAGTATGCCGGCATGTGTTAGGTGCGAGATGCACTCTGCAAAGCGGGCATGCTCTGGCGAGCATTTTGAAATGCTCATTAATGGATTGTCGAGTTCTGCGCTACCTTCCGTGCTGGAATAGGTTTTCGGGCCTTCTCCGAAAGCAAGCCACCAAAAACGATAACCGGTTAGCTGGGCAAAACCGCGAAGGTTGTCCAGGTTAATGTTTCCTTTCTTTTTCCAGTTCAGCACAGATGTGCGGGCCACTTTCATCGTGTCAGCAATCTCGCTCATTGCGAGAGGGCCGTTATCGATGGCTTCCCGGATTCTTGCAGCTCTGGCATCAAAGTCTCGTTCATTCATAACGCAATATTAGCCTTTTACTACTTCCCAAGTAAGACAAACAAACTTGATCAAGAGTTAGGATGACGCTACTCTACTAAAGCTCATTCGGAGGATGCGTATGACTAATTGTGTTTTTGACCAGGTTGTTGAGTGCCTGGGGACGAAAGTTGAGGTCGCTCGCGTGTGCGGCATCAGGCCGCCCACGCTTCAAGGCTGGACAAGAATTCCTGCTCATCATGTGTTGGCCCTTGAGGCTGCGATTAAAGAGAAGGGTGGTGACATTGATCGCTACTCCATGCGGCCGGATATTTACGGCCAGTCTCCACAGACTACCGAGCCAGCCTCGGTGGCATAACTGACCAGATGGATGGGGAATGTATGAGCGCATCATTGCAGGAATGGATAGAGGCCGCGTTGACCGTGGCGGATAGCAACGGCATGAGTGATGACGAGGTTATACCGACCTGGCCGGCGGATGTGGCAGATCACTATCCGGATTTGACCGTTGGGGCTTTGCGTCGGTGGCAGGCCGGGCGCGCTGAGCATGAGGTGTTGGAGTTGCTCAGGGGTTACCTGCCGGAGATTAAGTCGGTTCTGAGGTCGCACCGCTATTGTGGAGACCAATACCCAACGTCTGGTTGGCCAGAGGTTTCGTCGCTTCTGGCGAAGCTCCAGCGCATGCCTCGGGAGGCTAAACAGGGTTCTTCTTCCGAGCAGGATATAGAGTGCCGGGAATTTGCCAAGCTCTACCGCTTTGTGGATCTAGGGCAAGTTTTGGCGACGCTAGATACAAGTGGTGACGAGAAAGCAGATGCCCTGATCACGTTCCAGTTCTGGCCTGGTGTAGAAGGGCTTGGGGTGTGCTCAACGTATCTGGGGTTCATTGACGATGAGAGCGAGGGCGCTGCCGATAAGGCTGAGAAGGTCTTTTCTGATCTAACTCCCGAGATGGCAGAGCGAATCGTTGGTGAGACGGCTCGGAAAATCCGGGAGAGCTGGGGTGGCGCTGAAGATGCGTTCACAGTGGAATGATGCCGAAGACGGCGCCCTGCAGGGGCTTTCGCCGGAAGCCCAGGTGATTTACCTGCGCGGGTTCCGGCGTTACATGAATTACGCCACGGGTGTGGCCGGTGGGCCTGCGCGCAAGCTTTCTTACAAGGCCCTGGGTGAGCTGATCTCGGTTGAGCCGGACTGGGGCAGCCAGCGGCGGCGTGGGGATTCACCAACCCTTGGCCGTGTGCGCGCCCGGGTGGCGGAGCTGGAGCGGGCCGGGCTGGTGGTCAACCACGGCTCCTGCCGGCGCAAAGGCCTTGTTTTTAAACTGCCCCTGGCGGATGTTGGATTAGTCCGTTCAGAAAAGGAACAACACTGGGAGCAACACAAGGAACAACACAGGAAGCCGCACAGCGGTAACGTGGTTAACCTCCCGAAAAAGCAGGAATTAATGCCCATTGAAAGGGAGGGGAACAACGCGGGGAACAACACAGGGAGCAACGCAAGGAACAACACGCATCAGGTAACTACCACTGTACTTAACTCTACTGACGCGGGCGCGCGCGAAGCAGGTGCCTGGTCGGAAGACTACGTGCCCCAAAAACCAGAAGAATGGGGTTCGTTTCTTGGCCGTGAGCGGCACTGGGCATACCACCGCGTGGCCCGCCCAAAACTGATTATCACCTACCAGCGCTGGGTTGCTCACCAGCTCACCATTGGCGATATGCGCCACATCATCGGCAGTGCAGAGGCCACGCTGGGGCGTGTGCCCGATGGCCCTGAATACTACGCGCGCTTTGCAGAGAGCTACTGGGTGGAGCGCGACAGGCAGCAGCAGGAAATCCGGAACCAACAGCATCGAGGTACCCATGGCAGAGGCAGTGAACATTCACCGCATCGCTCAGAACGTGACGAGCGGGCTGCAGTCCGCAGGCAGCTCTCAGACCCCGACTACGCCATGCAGCACTGGTGATGAGAGCTTCACCCGGGAGCAAAAGCAAAAGGCCGTGGCGTTCTTCAGCCGGTTGCAGTTGATTTACGGGCACCGGTTCACCGTTCAGTGGCCGGATGAGGTCACCATGCGGCGGGCGCGGCGTGAATGGGCGGTGGAGATTGACCGCCTCACCTGGGAGCAGCTGCAGAAAGCGCTGGATGCAACCAAAGCAAAGCTGACAGAGGGCGATCCGGATTACTACTGGCCGGATGTGGGGCGCATTCTGGCTCTGGGGCTGGATAACCGGTCACCGGCCCACAAGCCGTTCAAGCCCGGCCTGCCGGTAACCGAAGAGGTGAAGGCCGCCCGCAAGGCCGCTGGCCAGCGCCACATGGGCAAGATCTGGCAGATGATGGGAGGGCGCCATGCTGAGTGATACGCAGGACCGCCTGACCGCTTGGGGGCACTGGGTGCGTGCCGGTGGGGTGGATCTTGGCGTGAAAGGCGTGAATCTGGCCGTGGGCAGCAGCGTGGCCATGCCGGTGTGCCCGGATGACGATGCCATGAGCGTAGACCGCGCCATTGCCCGGCTGAAGCAGCGGGACCGCCTGATGGGCCAGATTCTGACCATGGCCTACCTGGGCCAGTACAGCCTGGCCCGCATTGCCAGGGAGTCTGGTGTGGGCAGCCGGGAGAAGGCGCGGTACCTGCTGGGGTCTGCTGAGGCGTGGATTGATTGCGCTCTACAGGCAGCGTAACGCATATCGGTGATTAGTATTGTTGACATGCTGCATGCAGAAAACTACTCTGTTTCCCGTAAGGTGCAGAAAGTGCATCTGAGGTGCTGACAGCTCACCTTGATACTCCTTTAGCCCGGCCGTGTGCCGGGTTTTTTTATATCTACTGGAAGAATTCGAAATGAAGCGCCAGCAGCCTGGAGACAATGTCAAAAGAGAGCCCTCCAACCACAGCGCCGATGGCTGTAATCCAGAGAAACCGGCCTGCGGTGCTCGTTTGATTAAAGGCTCTTCGAAGTTTGTTGGTTGTCTCTGGCGCCTGCTGGTTACCCGAGTTGAGATCGCCCCCTGGGAGATGCTGCTGGGTGTCACCATTGGCCAGCTTGTCTACGTGTTCATGCGAGGCGTTTTCTTCTAACAGCTGGTCCAGATAATCGCGGCCTTCAGCTGTGGGCCCTATCCATAAGGCGTCGATCGGTTGGGCGTAATCTTCTTTCCGATACGAGATTTGAATTTCAGCACTCAGTAGGCCTTTGTCCTTGAGGTATTGAACCTCTCGGTAATCCTCCGATGTATCTCGGTGGCCATGTTGGAGTATGCGCAAGTGTTGCGCTCTTCTGGTTTCTTTCATTCGTGTCACTTGCGGGCCTGGTCTTCGGATCAGGCTTTCTTGTATGGGCGTTGTTATGTGTATCTCCGATATTTCAGAGCTTGATGCAGTATACGGCGCTATTGATTTACGTTCGATTTTCATGAGGCAAACGATGAATCGCGCACTACTTCTCGAACAGCTCCAGCGCCATGAGGGCCTTCGCCTGAAGCCCTACCACGACACCGTGGGCAAGCTGATTGTTGGCTATGGCCGCAACCTGGATGACCGTGGCATCAGCCAGGATGAGGCTGAATTCATGCTGGATAACGACATTGATCTGGTAGTGGCTGAGCTGGAGCGGATGCCGCTTTACCTGGCCCTCAATCCTGTTCGTCAGACTGTGCTGGCGAACATGGCTTTCAACATGGGCATGCCAACACTGCTCACTTTCAGCCGGATGTTGGGTGCCTTGGGTGAGCAGGACTGGGATCGCGCTGCGGAAGAGATGCTGAATAGCAAATGGGCCCGGCAGGTGGGTGCTCGTGCTGTTGAGCTGGCCGACCTTATGCGCCGGGGCAAAGCGCTCTAAGGCCTGATCGCAAACGACTGATTATGGATAAGAGAATGCCTGAACGACTGATCCCGGAGCTCATGCAGGGCCTGCTCAAGTACAAGGAAGCACTGATCGCTGTTGTTGTTGGCCTGGTGGGCGGTGCGCTGGCGTTCCTGAGTGACGTTAAGCACGGCAAGCTCCAGTGGGATCTGACTGCCTTTCTGCTTGCTACCTCGTCTGCAGGGTTCTTGACCCCGTTTATCTACATCGTGTGTGTGGATCTGTTTCAGTGGACGCCTGGCCTGTCTCTGGCTTGCAGCGGGATCGTCTCGTACACGGGCGCTGATCAGGTTAAGAAGCTGCTGATCACGTTCTTCACCAGGAAGTTCAAATGAAAACCCGGCTGATCGTTATGGGTGTGGTTGCGGCTGGCCTGGTGGTTACCGGCTGGGCTTCCCGTGGCTGGTTTGAGGATGCCAAGCGCCTGGCTGTGGTTGAAGACCGGCAGGAACTGGCAGAGCAAATTCGGGGTGATGTCTCTGGCATTGCCAAGAGCGTGGAACAGCGCCTTGGTGAGTTGCAGGCCAATGAACGTGTTATCGACCGGGGGATTATCCGTGAGATCCAGAGGCCGATTTATCAGCGTGTGTGTGCTGAGCCTGCTGTTGTCCGCATGCTCAACGCAGCCCTCCGGGGTGAACCTGACGCCGGATCAACAGAACCTGCTGACCAAATGCCCGAAGGTGCCAGCCCAGCTGCGCAACGGGAAGGGCGGGGAGATGGTGCTGGTGATTAAGGAAGTGGCCTCTGTGTATCAGGATTGCGCCACCCGGCATAACGGATTGGTGGATGCCGTGGAGGCCAACTGATGCCTTCTGCCATTCCAACGCCCTGCAGGGCTTTAACGTGCCCGGAAGTGACCACCAACCGTAATGGGTACTGTGAGGCTCACCAGGCCAAAGCCAGTGGCTGGATGAATCAGAGCCGTGGTACCAGTGCCCAGCGTGGTTATGGTGGCCGGTGGAAGCGCATTCGTGCTCGCATCATGGAGCGGGACAAGGGCCTGTGCCAGCCATGCCAGGCGGAAGGCAAGGTGATGCCGGCAGTGGCTGTTGACCACATAACCCCGAAGGCTGAAGGCGGTACCGATGCAGATGAAAACCTTCAGGCCATTTGTAAGCGCTGTCACAAACTGAAAACCCAGCAGGAATCTCTTCGAGCCCGGGGGCGGGGTCAAAAGTCTGAGGGGCAAAAGGTGTCGACCGCTGTCCGTCGGTGATTTTTTTTGATGGCAAAATTCAAGTAGGGGGGGTATCCGAAAGGGTGCCCCTTTTTGTTATGGGTCGCAGACCAGAACCAGCACAACTCAAAGTTCTTCAGGGTAATTTCCGGAAGGATCGCCACAGCCATGGCGCCAATGAGCAGCGCCCGATTGGTCTGCCGGAGTGTCCGAAGTGGATGCCCCGGGCTGCCAAAAAGTACTGGAACGAGGTCGGGCCCCAGCTGGAGCAGGCTGGGCTGATTTCGCTGCTGGATCAGGCGGCGTTCGCGGCGCACTGCGATTCCTACGGCAAGTTTGAAGAGATCACCAAAAAGCTGAAGCGGCTGGAGGACATGATTGATTACACCCCGCAGAACTACGCGGTGCAGTCGGTGTACTTCCAGATCCGCAACAAGCTGTGGGACCAGGTGATGAAGAGTGCCAGCGAATTCGGCTTGAGCCCGGCGGGCGCCAGCAAGGTGAAGGCTCAGCAGCAGGGCCAGTTGGACCTTGGCGGGTTTGAGGATATCTGATGGCTCGGGATTATGTAGGCATTGCACTGGACTACGCGAACGCGGTCCTGAATGGTGACATCCCGGCCTGTAAGTGGGTGCGCCTGGCATGCCAGCGCCAGTTGAATGACCTGGCCCGGGAGGGTACCGACGACTTCCCGTATTGGTGGGAGCCGCAGCTGGCGAACCGGGTGTGCCAGTTCATTGAGCTGCTGCCCCACGTGAAAGGGGAGTGGGCACGGCACCGCAAGCGGTTGGAGCTTTCGCCCTGGCAGATCTTCCGGCTGACAACGGTGTTTGGCTGGATCAATGAGGAAGGGTACCGCCGGTTTAAGACTGCCTATAACGAGATGCCGCGAAAGCAGGGCAAGTCGTCGGAGACTTCCGGCGTTGGGCTTTACCTGCTGACGGCCGACGGTGAGCCGGGTGCTGAGGTGTACAGCGCCGCCACCAATCGTGAGCAGGCGCAGATTACCTGGAAGGACGCCAAGCAGATGGTGCAGCGCACGCCGGCCTTTCAGGCTCGCTTCGGCGTGGCGGCCAGTTCAAACAACGTGTTTGTTGAGAGCACCAACAGCGTGTTCCGGCCGCTGAGCCGTGACCAGGGCGGCAACCACGACGGCCTTAACGTGCATGGCGGCTTGATTGATGAGCTGCACGCTCACAAGACCCGGGAAATCTTCGACGTTATCGAGACAGGTACCGGTGCCCGCAAACAGCCTTTGCTCTGGCTGATCACCACCGCTGGCTTTAACCGTGCCGGGATCTGCTACGAGCAGCGTGCTTATGTAACGAAGATTCTGGAGGGCGTGGTTCAGGACGAAAGCTACTTCGGCATCATCTACACCATTGATGATGACGACGACTGGACCGACCCCAGCAGCTGGGAAAAGGCCAACCCTAACTGGGGCGTATCGGTGAACCCGGAGGACATCGAGCGCAAGGCCCGCAAGGCCATGACCATGGCGGCGGCCACCAACAACTTCCTGACCAAACACCTGAACGTGTGGGTGAACGCGGATACAGCTTGGATGGATCTGCAGGCATGGGAGAAATGCGGTGATCCTGCTGTAACGCTGGACCAGTTCGAAGGGCGCAAGTGCTGGATCGGGCTGGATCTGGCCAGCAAGATCGACGTGGCCGCCCTGGTGTTGCTCTTCGAGGATGGCGACGGTTGGACCATCTTTGGCCGGTATTACATTCCTGAAGAGGCTGCGGAAGAGGGCAGGAATCAGCATTACGCCGGTTGGGATCGGCAAGGGCTGATCACTCTAACGCCGGGCTGTGTTACCGATTTCGCCTTCATTGAGCAGGATCTGCGGGAGTTCGCCAGCCGCTTCGATATTCAGGATGTGGCTTTTGATCCCTGGCAGGCCACGTACCTGGCCACCCGCATGCAGGAAGAGGGCATGCCCATGGTGGAGTACCGGCAAACGGTCGCCAACATGAGTGAGCCGATGAAAACTCTGGAAGCGCTCACGCTGGACAAAAAGCTACGCCACAACGGTGACCCGGTGCTGACCTGGATGATGTCGAACGTGGTGGCTCACCTGGACGCCAAGGACAACATCTACCCCCGTAAGGAATTTCCGGAAAACAAGATTGATGGAGTCGTGGCGCTGATCATGGCTCTGGGGCGGGCTATTCGCCAACAAGAACCTGAATCGCAGTATGTGGACACTTCATTCTTAGGGCTTCTCTGATGGGACTATTTTCACGCAAGCGAGCACCGGCAACACAGGAGCCGAGCATGGAGCTGTTGCGCCTGGAGGCTGAGCTGGAAAACACCAGGCGGGATTTGGCCACTGTGAGCAACCAGACCCAAAGCTGGGGCTCTGGCTATGAGGCCCTGCAGGATCTGTTTGCAGCCCAAGCAAACGTGGCCGGCACCCACGTGGATGACAACACCGCCATGCGGGTATCTGCTGTCTATGCCTGTGTGCGGGTAATCGCTGGCGCTATTGGCAGCCTGCCGTTTCAGGTGTATCGCAACACCGAGAACCACCGTGAACGCTTTAACCAGCACCCGCTGTACCGGGTGATTCGCACTGAACCGAACCCACAGGTGTCGGCGGTGGTGTTCTGGGAAACTGTGGTGATGCACATCCTGCTGGCTGGTAACCACTTCAGCCTCATCGCGCGCAACCGGGGCGGCCAGCCATTGGGGCTCACTCCGCTGAAGCCCAGCCGGGTTGAAGTAGAAGAGCGTAATGGCCGGCTGCTTTATTTCGTGTACTTCGATGATGGCCGATGGGCGGCCTATGACCAGGACGACATTCTGCACATTCCGGGTGTGGGCTGGGATGGTCGCCGTGGTCTGTCGGTTATTCGCAGCGTTGGGCAAAACAGCATTGGTACCGCGCTGGCGGCCGATGAGTACAGCGGCAAGTTCTTCGCCAACGATTCCACCCCGCGTGGCTATATCCGCTTTCCGGATGGCAAAAAGCTGACCGATGACCAGGCGCAGGTGATCCGCGATTACTGGTTCGAGAAACATCAGGGAATCAGCAACAAGCACCTGCCGGCCTTCATTCCGGACGGTGGCGAGTTCAAGGAAATCGAAATGTCGGCTGAAGATTCTCAGCTGATTGAGACCCGCAAGTTTCAGGTGAAAGACATCGCCCGCATCTTCGGTGTGCCGCCGCACATGATTGGCGATACCGAATCTTCCAGCAGCTGGGGCACCGGCATTGAGCAGCAGTCCATCGGCTTTGTTCAGTACACCCTCAAGCCCCATTTAACCCGCATTGAGCAGGAAGTGAACCGAAAGCTGTTCCGCTCTGATGAGTACTTTGCAGAGTTCAACGTGGCGGGGTTGATGCGTGGCGATATCAAGGGCCGAAACGAGGCCTACAAAATCGCGCTGGGTGGTAACCAGCAGGTGGGCTACATGACCGTTAACGAGGTCCGGGCCCTGGAAAACCTGCCGCCGATTGAGGGCGGCAACGAACTCTACAAACCAGTAACCGGAGGACAGCCCAGTGCGCAACAAGCTGATGAATCTGATCAAGGATAACCTGCAGGAAAAGCGGGATTTCCGAGTTCGCAGCGAGGGCGCAGAAGCGACCCTCTACCTGTATGACGTTATTGATGACCTTTGGGGCATCTCTGCCGAGATGGTAGCCCGTGAGCTGGCCGATCTGGATGTCTCCACCATTCACTTGCGAGTGAATAGCCCGGGTGGTGACGTGTTTGCCGGCCGTGCGATTCAGACCGCACTGGCGCAACACCCGGCGCGGGTGATTGCCCACATTGATGGGTTGTCAGCCAGTGCGGCCACGTTCGTAACCACGGCGGCTGATGAGATCCGCATGACAGATGGCGGCTTCTACATGATCCACAAGGGTTGGACCATGGAACTCGGCAATGCCGACGACATGCGCAAAATCGCCGGCCTGCTGGATCAGGTAGACGAGAGCATTGCCCGCACCTACGCCACCCGTTCCGGCCAGTCAGAAGACAGCATTATTGCCTGGATGGCAGATGAAACCTGGATGTCTGCGGCCGAAGCGAAAGAGCGCGGGTTTATCGATGCTGTGGATGAGGTAACCAAAGGCAGCGCAGCCCAGAACATGAGCCGTTTCAACCTCAACGCCTACAGCAAGGCACCGAAAATTGAACCGCCTGAGCCAGACCATCAGGCATACCGGGCGCACCTTGAACGGCGCCTGCAACTGGTTGGCGCTTAGCGGGCACCGTTAAGCACCTGAACAGCCGCCCACGGGCGGCTTTTTTTATGCGTGAAAAACAGGAGCACGACTATGAACCGGTCCATTCAGGCCATGCGCGAAGAGCGTACCAAACTGGCGGCTGATGCCCGCAAGCTGCTCGATGATGTCGAGCCCGAAAAGTGGGGCAGCGAGCACAACGCCGAATACGACAAGCTGGTTGCCAACATTGAAAACCTGGACGGCCAGATCAACCGCCACCAGAAACAGCTCGATATCGAGGCGGCCAACAAACAGTCCATTCAGGACCGTGCCGACACCAACGGCATCTCCACCGATGAGGCTGAACACCAGGCGCATCAGGAAAAGGAAATCTTCAACACCTACATGCGTGGTGGCATGGATGCCCTGAGCATGGATCAGCGCCAGCAGGTGCTGGCCAAGGCCCGCCAGGTGCGCGGTGACATGTCCACCGGTACCGGCTCCGAGGGCGGTTATCTGGTGCCCCGCGAATTCTCCACCATGATGCTCGAAGCCCTGAAAGACTTCGGCGGCATGCGTGAAGTGGCCAACATCATCCGCACCAACTCCGGTGCAGGCATGGACTGGCCGACCACAAACGCCACCTCGGAAGAGGGCGAAATTGTTGGTGAGAACGGTGCGGTTTCCCGGCAGGACGCCACCTTCGGTACCAAATCCCTGGGCGCCTTCAAGTTCAGCTCCAAGGCGATCGCGGTACCGTTCGAGCTGCTGCAGGACAGCGCCATTGATCTGGAAGCTCACATCATCGCCCGTCTGCAGCAGCGCCTTGGCCGGGTGACCAACCGCATGTTCACCACTGGTACCGGTACCGGCCAGCCTGGTGGCGTAGTGGGTGCTTCCGGCGCTGGCCGCGTTGCTCCCTCCGGCCAGACCGACACCATCACCTGGGAAGACCTGCTGCACCTGAAGCACAGCGTGGACCCGGCCTATCGCAATGATGCCCGGTTCATGTTCCATGACCAGACCCTGAAACACCTCAAGATGATGAAAGACAGCCAGAACCGTCCGCTGTGGGTTCCGGGTGTCGCCATCGGTGAGCCGGACACCATTGATGGCTCTGGCTACGTGATCAACCAGCACATGCCGGAGCTGGCGGCCGACTCCAAGGCGCTGCTGTACGGCGATTTCAGCAAGTACATCATCCGCGATGTTATGCAGTTCATGCTGTTCCGCATGACCGACTCCAAGTACACCGAGAAAGGCCAGGTGGGCTTCCTTGCCTTCATGCGCTCCGGCGGTGGACTGATGGACGTTGGCGGCGCGGTGAAGCACTTCGCTACTGCAGCTTCCTGATGATCGGGAGGCTGCGGCCTCCCTGATCTTTCGGTACTTCATGAACGAGCCATAAAGGGAGGCCCGACATGGCAGCCAAGAAACAGAACCAGCAAAGCCAGGACTCTGATCCTCAGAAGTCTGATACGCCGCAACAGCAGGAGCTGGGGCAGGGTGATCAGCAGCACGAGAATCAGGGGCAGGCCTCTGAAGCCAAGCCTGCTACCGGTAACGGATCTGCAGAGCAGGGCGGTGATTCGCAGGCCTCGAACCCAGATCCAGCACCCGCACCTGATCCAGGTGATGACGACCAGGACAGCGATGCCGATCAGGAAGTGTTCGTGCTTGTAGACCACAACCCGCTTGGCTTGAAGTGCGCCACCGTGGCCACGATGCCGGCCTCTCAGGCCGCACGGCTGGAAAAGCAGGGCATTGTCGACACGGCTGAAGCGGCTGTTGCTCGTGGAAAGGCGAACCGGTCCGGCGCGGCTGGCGGTGATCAGGTCATTGAGGATAACGACTGATGATCACTCTGGCCGAAGCTAAAGCCCACCTGCGAATGGAGCAGGATTTTACGGAGGAAGATGCCCTTGTTCAGTCTTTGGTAGATGCCGCCGTGCTGAACCTGGAGCACGAGACGGGGCGCGCCCTGCGGCTGCGGGAGGAGACGCGGGTGCTGGACCGCTGGCCCACCACCATAGTGTTGCCATGGTGGCCGGTGCGTTCCGTTGTCGACATCACCTACGTGGACCCGGTGGGCAATTCCCAGACGCTGAGCAGCTATGCGTTGGATACACGGAAGTACCCGGCAAAGCTTCGGCCGGCCTTTGGCGAAGCGTGGCCAGAAGTGATTGATGGCCATGAGGTGATTGAGGTGAAGGTTAAGGTAGGCATGGACGCTCTGCCGGAGGATCTCAAACGGGCCGCCCTGCTTTTGGTGGGGCACCTGTATGAACACCGGGAGGCGGTGGTTGTTGGGGCCGCGCCGAGCGCCGTGCCGATGGCCGTTGAATACCTGGTGCAGCCCCATCGAATCGTGAGGGTAGGGTGATGCAAGCTGGTAAATTAAAAGACCGAGTAACCCTGTACAGCCCCCGCACCGGCACCAATCCGCCAACCTGGCCGGAAGTGGGCAAAGCCTGGGCTGCGTTCGCGGAACCCAAAAGCGCCGGCCGGGCAGAACAAACCGGCATTCGCGCCAGTGACAGCACGTTCGTGCGGATGCGTTACCGTCCCGGCGTCAGCCATGGCCAGCTTATCCAGCGGGATGGGGATTGGTACATCATCGAATCGGTGGAGCCGGGGCAAAGCCGCAGTGAGTTGATCATCTCAGCCCGCCGCATCATTGGCCAGGGTGCCACTTTCCGTCAGAGAGACGGCGCTGAAGATGTCCCAGTGCTAGCGTTCCTGACCCGGGAGAACCTCTACGTGGGGCCCATGAATGAGCCCCGCCACCAGATAGAGCTATTCCAGCCCCAGCTGCCTTACCCGTGGAGCCGCCGTGGCGACACGGTAACCCTGAACGGTGCCACCTATGCCGTCGATGGCGTGGTTGAAGGTAGTGATGACGGGATCACGCTCCGGGTAATGGGGACTGTGTAATGCCAAGGCGAGGCCCGCGAATTCAATTCGATGTCGACAAGCTGGCTAATTTTGCTGAGCAAACAGAGCAAATGCCGGCAGCCATTCGGCGCGCCACCCGGCGCTCTCTCAATGACCAGGCGCGGGAGAGCAAGCGAGAGCTGTCCCAGATCATCGCTGCCGATGGCGGGATATCCCGTGCCAAGGCCGGCGGGCAAATCAGGATCAACCGCGCCACCAACAAGAACCCGGTTGCCGTGCTGGCTCCCACCAGCCGGCGCATTCCTTACCGGTTCTGGAGAACCACAACCAAAGTCACCGACAGCACGGGAACCCGCGCCAGTGTGTGGATACGCAAGGGCGGGGAGCTCATGCGCGTGTGGGGGTTTGTGAACCCACATTCCAGGAAACGGAAGGTGCTTACCCGGCGGCGCAAAGCGGGTGAAAACATCGTGAAGGAAGCAGCTGGCCACAGCATCAAGTTGCACTTCCAGGCCGCTGCGGATGACCGCTACCGGGGGCGTGTTGGTGATGACCTGCAAAGCCGGTTCATCAAGTACTTCAATGAAGAGCTGAAGAAATGACCGAGAAAGCCAAAGCCACACAAGTGGTGGATGAGTTGATTCGCCGCCTGAATGAGATCAGCCATTCCAACGGTTTTGCAACCGATCTCCCTGCGCCTGTGCAGGATGATGATCCGGCGCTGTACTTCGACCAGCACACACAGCTGCCTTGCCTGGGCATCCGCAACTTGTCAGACCGCCTGGCCACCAAAGGCAGCACCTCAACCAATCAGACACGAACGGTAGAAATCGTGGCCTACGTGGCCCGTGAACAGGGCGCCCGCGCCACGCAGGACCACCTGCTGCAAGACATCTACCGAACCCTGTTCAGGCCAGAGAGCATCAAGTTCAACGGCCTGGCTGTCGAGATCGAAGCCGGCGAGGCTCAGCTCGACGACGTGGAACTCGGCACAAAGATCCTGCCGATCTACCTGCCGATCACCATCACGTACAACACCCTGAACTGGAGATAACCCATGGACCAATATCAAGACACTGGCCTCATCTTCGCCGGCAACATCTACATGAGTGAGATTGTGGATGGCGTGCCCGGTGAATTTGCGGGCCCCATTAACGTTTCCCGGCTGGAAATGACGCCGCCGCAGCCGGAGTCAGTAAACCGCACCAGCTACCAGCGCGACACCTACGGCCAGGTGCTGGACTCCGTAAACCTGCCGGGCGAAGCCCCACGCATGGCCATGGACTTTGACTCCCTGCCATCTGGCCTGCTGGCGGATGCACTGGCCGGTACCAGCGAAGCCTACAGCGCCACCGTCCAAACCGTAACCGGTGAGGCGGTCACCCTGAAGCAGGGGCTCTGGAAAAAGCTGCCGTACCCCAACGTGGATGAAAACACCATCTCGGTAACGCTGGATTCAGACGGCACCACCGAGCTGGTGCGCGGTACCGATTATGACGTGGAGCCAGTCAGTGGCCTGATCCGCGCCCTTAATGAAACCGGTGCCGTAGCCGTGACTGTCGATTTCGACACCCTGCAGGCCAGCGGCCAGCGCATTCTGGGTGCAACCGAAATCTCCAAGAGCCGCCAGATCATCATGGATGGCGTAAACCTGGTAACCGGCAAGAAAGCTCACGTGACCATTCACAGTGCCAGCTTCAGTGCCACTCAAGCGCTGGACCTGATGGCCCGTGAAATGATCACCGGCACCCTGGAAGGCACCATGACAACGCCATCTGGCAAGACCAGCCCCTACGAAGCCTTGATGTACGATTAATCCCCAACGGGCGGCTTTGGCCGCCCAACACTCCACCACTGAACATCCGGAGAAAACCATGACCAAACCAACGCAGGCAGCTCCGGAGCTGGTTGAAGTCGAACTGAAGAAAGACCACCGCCACAAGGGTAAGGATTATCCGGCAGGTGAAACTATCGAAGTCACAAAAGCCCAGGCAGAGCGCCTGAAGCGGCGGGAAGTGATTTGATCTGACCGCAAACTGTAAGAACTGCACCCCGCTCCGGCGGGGTTTTTCGTTTTTGGAGCACCCATGGCCAACCAGAAGCAAGAAGTTGAACTGCTGATTAAAGCCGGTACCGAGGGCCTGAAATCCCTGGGCCAGCTGGTGAAAGAGCTGGAGTCGTTGGGAGAAGACACCAGCGAAGCCAGCGAGAAACTGGAAGGCCTTGCCGGTGCTCTGGATGAACTGCGCGGCCAACAGAAACTGGTGCGTCAGTTCGCCGACCTGAAGGGCCAAACGAAAGAGCTGGCGGACCAACAGGCCAAGGCAAAAGACCGTGCCACGGAACTGGGTCGCGCGCTCGCCCAAACCGAAAAGCCCACCCGGGCCCAACGTAACGAATTCGAAAAAGCCAAAAAAGGTAGCCCGGCAGACTGAGGCCGCATGGCAAGACAATCAGATCCAGCTCAATAGCCTGCGGGACTCTCTGGGTGAAGCCGGCATCAGCACACGGGATCTGGCCAGCGAGCAGCAGCGCATCAAGCGTGAAATCGCCGGTGTGGATGACGAGGTTGGCAGCGTCACCCGTGAACTCACGCAGATGCGCGACCAGGCCAAAGGCGCGGCCAAGGGCTCCCGGGAACTGGGAGACGACGTTGAATCATCCGGCAAGAAAGTTGGCACCTTCCGCGAACGCCTGAAGGGCCTGAACCCGCTACTCGGCAAAGTAGGCAAAGGCCTGAAAACCGCAGCTCTGGCCGTCACCGGTTTTGTGGCAGCGGCCGGCGCATCAGCCGCAACCTTGAGCATCTTCAGTAAAAATCAGGCAAAACTGGCTGACGAGCTCACCAACACCAGCAACGCCATTGGCGTAAACCGCGAGCAGCTGCAGCTCTGGCGCATTGCCGGTGATCGCGTCGGCCTGTCTGGCGAGAAAGTGGCGGACATTCTCCGGAACGTCACAGAGCGCTTGGGTGAGTTTTCCCGCACCGGTGGTGGCGAAGCCGCCGATGTCATGGACACCCTGAACCTCAAAATTGAGGAATTCCGAAACCTCAGCCCCGATGAGCAAATGCTGAAACTGGGGCAAGCCATTGGCGAAATCGGCAGCAAGTCCGAACAGGTGGCTCTGCTGGAAAAGCTGGCCAGCGATGCCAGCCAGCTGCAGCCCCTGCTCGAGGACAACGCTGCCGGCCTGCGAGCCATTTTTGATCAGGCCCAACAGGAAGGGGCCATCTACTCAGAGGAAGAGCTGAATAAGCTCACCCGCGCCAACGACATCTACAACGATATCGACCTGAAAATCAGGGGCCTGACTGCCCGCATTGGCGCAGAGCTGGCACCTGTGGTGGCGGATGCGACAGACAAGGTTGTCGGTCTGTTTGAGCAGAATGAAGCTGGCGAAAAGCTCATCGGCATGTTCAAAAGCCTGATCGCGTGGGGCTCTGACATGGCTACCCATCTGGTCAGTAACGCTGACAGCATCACGGCCGGTTTTGACACCCTCTGGAAAACAATCAAATCGCTGACCAGTGGCGCCACTGCAGCGTTCCGTTTCCTGCAAACCGCTGTCAGTGCCTTTGTCACCGGAATGTCTGTCGGCTTCTCCGGCTTGATGAGCGCAGCGCAAGGCCTGACGTTTGTGCTGAACAAGATCGGCGTGGTGAGCGATGAGGCCTACAACAGCATCAAAGCGAAAGCCGAAGCGGCTCGCGCTGTCACTGTAGACCTCGCGAACAAGACTGCTGATTACGCAGAAAAAGCCGAGGAAGCCGGCAAGGGTGTTGTCGATGCGTTCGACTCCGCAGAAAAGAAACTGGAAGAGACATCTGATCAAGCCAAAAAAACCGGCGATGACTTGCTCGGTCTGGGAGACAAGGCAGAACAGGCCGGCGAAAAAACCGAAAAGTCGGCCGATAAAGTTGCCGATCTGGAAGATGCTTACAAAGGGCTTGGCGTAACCAGCCAGGCTGAATTGGAAAAAGCGGCCAATGAGGCCGAAAAGCACTTTCAGGCCATAAAGGACAGCAGCGAAGCCACAGAGCGGGAGCTGAAACAATCCTTTCAGGCCTATGCCCAGGCCATCATTGCCACTGGCGACAAAGCCCGGATCAAGACCCTCGAAACGGAGGCGGCCAGTCTTGATTTAAGCGAAGCGCTCAAGGAAGTGAAGGGCCAAGCCGAAGCTGCAGGAGAAGCCGGAAAGAAAGCCGGCGAAACCATTCAGGAGTCGTTTCAAAAAGCCATCAAGTCAGCCTCTGACGAGAAGGCTCTTAAACAACTCCACATCCAGCTGCTGGCAGCAGCGTCAGCGGGTAAAGATGTCGGGGACGAGCTTCAGGAAGTCCAGCAGCGGCTGAAAGAAATCCAGCAGCTGCAAGACGGCGGCGGCCCCATTGAAGAAGTCGGCGAAGATGCAGATGATGCCGGCGACTCCGCAGAAGAGGCGGGGGAGAAATTTACATCGTCTTTCGGTGATTTCTTCTCCGCCACCATGACCAACGCCAGGGAGTCTGTATCGGCTCTCAGTGTGGCGGCTCGCAACTTGTTCGAGCGGAAAATCGGCGGCAACCAGATTGCAAAGGACGCCGGCACCGCGAAAGAGGCGCTGGATAAGGTCAATCAGCAGCTGGGAGCGGTGAGCAAAAGCATCCACCGCGTGCGCACCGATAGCTGGACAGTGACAGGCTCTGGCTTTACCCGCTGGGCACTGGAAACAAAACAGGCCTCGCTGGAAGCCCAGCAAGCCTTTTACCAGCAGGCAGCAGCGACCGAAGAGCTCCGTGAAAAAATAGATGCTGGCTCCTACTCAATGGCCGAACTCAACCGCCTGAGCCAGACGGCCAGCCGTAACTTCAGCCTGCTAGATGATCAGCGCCTCAACGGACTGCAACAAGCCATCGACAACGCCCGCAGCAAAATCGACAGCCTCAACAGCTCTGCCGAATCCACCCTGAACAGCCTGAGCCAGCGGCTCGCGGACATCTCCGGAGATACCGAAGAGGCGCAGCGCTTGCAGTATGAAGCCGAGAAAAAACGCCTGCAGGAGCGAGAAGCGCAGGCCCGCGATGCTGGCGCAGAAGCCGCCGCTGCTGACTATGCCCAGGCTTTGGAACAGCTTGAAAAGATCTACCAAATCGAACAGCGCAACCGCCGGGAAGAACAAAACGAACGCGAAAAAGCCGCCGCTGACCGCGCCCGCGAGCAAGAACTCGCTGAACTGGAGCGCCAGCGTTCCCAGCGCGAACCCAACCAAACCAACACCACCCAACAGCAGAGCAACCCATCCCGAACAATCGTCCTGCAAGGCCCGGGCGGCGGGCAGGCCAGTGTGCAAGTGACCGGAGATCAGGAGGGCGACCTTCTGGATGTCCTGGAAGACCTCGGATATCGGAGTAACGGCGTATGAGCATCAGCATTTCGGACGGGCAAACAACAATCAACTTGCCTCGCGATTTGCAGTGGACCGATCAGTTCAGTTGGTCAGCCGTTGAGCAGTCTGCGGAATACAGTTTGACCGGTGCATTGGTTGTGCAGCAAGGCGTAAAGCAAGCAGGCCGGCCGTTCACGCTGGCCAGCAATGGCGGTGTCTGGGTCTACAAGCCTGACGTCGAAGCGCTGTACGCGCTTTATAACCAAACCAGCACCCTGACTCTGACTATCAACGGCACGTCCTATCCATTTCAGTTTGAGCGCCCCGGCGGGTTGAAAGTTAGCGAAGTCCGCCGTCTGGCGATTGGCGAGCAAGACCAGACTCACCGTTACACCATCGAAATAAAAGGCTTCGAGGTAGCAGCATGACCATTGATAACACCCACATTGTCCTGGCCGAAAGCCAGGTCATGGCAGACACCGAGGACGGCGGCGGCCGCATGTCCGGCAACGTCGTCGAAGAAGGCGCGGTAAACAACACCATGCCAGACGTATCGCGGCTTGATCGCGTTTACGGCCGCGTGAACATGCGAAAGCTGTTTCTGTCCGTCCGCTCAACCAACCAGGACACCTATCTGGGCGCCCATACCTGTGTGTTGAGAAACCCCATCGATCCGCGCGTGGCCGTCACCCTATTCCAGACCGGCAGCCATACCGACCGCCGGGACGCGGCGCGCGACCGGATCGAGTCCTACGTGGTCAAAGCAACCGAGGCGCAGTTCTGGTTGTGGGGTGACCAGCTCGAGGGCCAGCGGGCCATTGCCGCACTGCAGCGCGTAGACGGCACGCCACCAGAAACCGGCGAGGTTTATGTGCTGACTTCGGAGGACGGCAGCCGAGAGCAGTATTTCCGCGTAACCGAGGTGGATGTAGCGGTGCAAACGTTCACGGCCATGATTGGCGGCCAGCTTAAGGATTTCGACCTACAAACCCTGCAGATCAAAATGGCCAACAACCTCGAAACCGATTTCGAGGGCTCAGACCCGTACCCCACCGGCCGCGAATCCAGTGCCGACAAGATCCTCGAAACCCAGGTGGCCGACGCCGCCCGCTACTACGGCGCAAAAACGCTGGCGGTTACCGCATCGCCCGGAGACCTGACCGCGCAACTGGACTCAATCTACAACCACCTCGTGCCCAGCGCTCAAAGCGAAACCGCCCTCACCGACAGAACCGGTGGCCCCGCCAGAATCCCCGTAGTTGCCAGCTCTGAAAGCGCCATTACGGTCAACGCAGACAACGTCAACAAGGACGGGGACGGCTATTCGGTGTATTACACCGGCCGGGGCATCGTGCCAGGAACCCTCACAATCGGCGGCTCCAACGGCTCGTATCAAGACGACGGCGGCAAAATCAAACACACCGGCGGTTCGGACCGGCTGGACGCCTCCGAGATCGACTACGCCCAGGGCGTAGTGCGCATCCGCTGGACCGGATCGTCAGACAACTACAACCCCATCACGCTCACGTTTTTACCCGGCGCCCCGGTACCCCAGCAGGCGTACACAAGCTCCGTCGCCATCGAGCTGCAAAACCGGTCCCTCACCTACGTATCGCAACTCCGACCCATCCCGGCCCCGGGCACGCTCCGGATCGAGTACATGGCCCTCGGCCGCTGGAACGTGCTGACAGATCGCGGCACCGGCGTTGTCGAGGGTAACGGCACCGGCCGGATCAACTACGCCACGGGCACCCTGGAAGTCACCCTTTCCGCGCTGCCAGACGTCGGCTCCGAGATCATCTATTCGTGGGGCGATGACCAGTCGTTTCAAATCGAAGTCGGCAACGTAACCCCGGCCGCGCCAGAGCTTGAATTTTCACTGACAGAAACGGTGGCACCATGAGCACAGAGCAAGTCGCAGAATCCAGAAAGCCCATTGTCCCCACTTCCGTGGTCGGCACCTGGGTCATCAACGACACCACTTACACCCTGACCGACACCGGCAGTGGCCAGCTCTCCGGAGACGGCACCGGCACCGTCGAATACGCCAGCGGCAAAGTCCGGGCGCGCCCGAACCCAGCCCCAGCGCCGGAAGACGGCGGCATCGAATGGACGTTCGACCGGTGGGACGGCGGCGCCAAACAGACCCAAGCGCAAACCCCAAACGAAAGCGGAGCCACGACGTTTTCGCTGTTATCGGCCCCCGTTGCCCCCGGCTCGGTCCAGATCTCAATCAAAAAGAGCAACACCAAACAGTACACCGTCGTGATTCTGGACGACGGCGCGGGAAATCTGGTGCTGAACGGCCAAACCGTTGGTTCGGTCGATTATTCAACCGGCGCGGTGACCGTCTCGGACATCAGAGGCACATTCACCAGCACCAACCAGACAACCAAATTTCTATAGGGAGTAAGCGTTATGGCCGGAGGCGTAGCATCAGGAGTCGGCTTTTATTACGACTGGGAAGAAGTCACGTTAACAGAGCAATACGTCGGCGATTTCGAGGTTGAATACGTCGGAGCCAGCGAACCCGTGGTCTCCGAAACCAAAGCCACCCCGCCGCCGCCTATCAAGCTATCACTGGTGCCCACGGTGTATATCGCCGTCGTGCCCGGATCGGTGATTTTCGAGTTCGCGGGCAAGCGGTACCGGGATCGCGCCGGCTCAATCGTCACCAACTTTGACTCGGCAACAGATGCAGGGGTGAACGTCGGCAGCATCGACTACAGCACCGGCGTAGTCACCCTGGCATACTACCCCGGCGGGCTGGACGCCACCAGCGAAACCGTCACCCTGATATCGTGCCTGACCACCTACGGCGAACGGGCCACCGGCTACAGCAAGTTCCGCACGGCAGGCGCCCCACTGCGCCAGGGTTCGCTGATCGTCAACGCCGTCACCCTCGATGGCACCGAGATCTCGGTACAGGCCGACCCAGACGGCTCAATCACCGACCCAGCCATCACCGAGGGCAGCGTAGACACCGAGACCGGCATCGTGTCCATCGAATGGGCAGAGCCAATAATCCCGTCAAGCGTTCGGTATTCGGCGGTTGCCTACAGCTACTTGCCGCTCGACCCCGACCTGCTGGGCCTGGACCCCACGCGCCTGCCCAGCGACGGCCGCGTGCCTATATTCCTGCCGGGCGATGTCGGGGTGTTCAGCCACACCTTTGAAACCGAGGTCGCCAGCCCGACCGCCGGCGCATCTCTCACATTTACCCGCGACCACCAGGCCGAGGTCTGGGTCAAGGGCGCAAACGACCTGATCCTCGATCCCGCCGCGTACACGCTCAACCGCGAAGCCGGCACCCTCACGTGGGCCGACCCGCTCGTGCTTGAGGACGGCGAGGGGCAAGCCGTCACCACCCCACTGACGGTGTATGACCGCGTGGAGGACATGGTACTACTCATCGACGCGCAGGTTTCGGGCCTCGTCGGTTTCAACGCCCAGCTTTCGCAGGAGTACCCGGCCGGCGAGGCGACCCTGTCATCGGCCGTGCTCCACGGCGATCTGAGGGCGCGTGTATACAACCTGTTTCACCAGGCCAGCTGGACCGGGGAATGGTCCGACGACCGCATCGGTGACGACACCACCGCGAAATACAACAACGTCGCGTACCCGCTGGAGATCACTAACCAGGGCTCGATAAAAGAGCGCTGGCTGATCCGTTTCACCAGCTCGACCAGCTTTGAGGTCGTTGGCGAAACCGTGGGCGTGATCGGCACCGGCAACAGTTCGGCAGACGTGGCTATCGCCAACCCCGCCACCGGGGCGCCCTATTTCACCATCCGCGCCGGCGGCTGGGGCAGCGGCTGGAACGCCGGCAACTGCCTACGGTTCAACACCGACGGGGCACAAGCACCGTTCTGGATCGCCAGGACCATTCTTTCAGGGCCGGCAACAGCGACCGAGGATTCATTCGCCACACAAAACCGGGGGGATGCAGACTGATGGCGGAGTATGAGTATGATCTTGACTGGCTCGGTGACGGAGCAGGAACGGCTGACGACCCTTATATCATTAGGGATTTTGTGACGCTGGACGCAATGCGCTCCGATCCGGGCGCCCATTATGTGCTGGTCCGTGATGTAGAAATTGGGACTTTGTGGGAGCCGTTTGACTTTAGCGGGGAACTTGATGGCCGAGGACACACGATAACGGGTCTCGAGGTTGATAAGACGGACGGGAGCGACCACTACGGCCTTTTTTCGCGCCTCAGTGGTCGGGGGTATGTCCATGATCTTAATGTCATAACTGGCAGGACTCACATTAGAGGGTCGTCCTCAAAGTACGGGGGGGTGATCTGCGGGACTCTCAACGATGTGGCCCGGATTGAACGGGTTATGGTCGCAGGTGAGATATATCACGGTGGCGACAGGGGCGGCGGTATTGCTGGGTACGCAAACTGGAGAGGGTATTTGTTTGAGTGTGCTGTTCTGGTGAAAATCGTTTCTGGGGGTAGCCGCTCTGGATCGATCTATGCACTTGATGGCGACGTTGGATTTAATGATAGGGCAGGCGTTTACTCTAGCGAGATAACCACCGACAGCGGTACCGGGGGCGCATACGCAATAAACCTGACAGTCAGCCAGCTTAACAATCCAAGCAACTACCCAGTTGAATTTAATTTTCAGGGGAAGACGTGGGAAATAGTGGACGGACTCCCTCGGTTGACTTCCCGGCCGCTACCGGGAACGCTGGTCGAAATTGGCGCGCCAGGGCAAACATCTGTCGCTTCCGGCGTAGTCCAGATAGACAGCGCCCCAGCCCAGCGCACCGTGCGAGCCTTCGGCTATTACCCCACCGACCACGACATCGACGGCAGCACAGTCAGCCAGAGCAAAAGCCTGGGCCAAGCCACCAGCGACCCGGAAACCGGCGCGTACACCATCGACCTGCTGGGCGGATATTCTGAGCCGGTTTTTGTGGTCGCATTCGACGACTACGGCGCCGATTTCGCGCCCGATCTGGCAGTGTCCGTAGGTGATCGCATTCACCCGACCACCCCAAACGGGTATGTATATGAATGTATCGGCGCGGGAACCCTACCAGCAGAAGAACCGGCCTGGGCGCAGGACACCGAAACCGCCCAACTCTACGGCACCGCCTCGATGATCGCCGTGAAGTTCTGGCGGCCGCTGGTTCACGGGCCGCTGACACCGCAAGTGGTAGAGCCTGATCCAGAGCCATGACCTACACCCCGCCCACCAGCCCAAACGCCGTCGATTTCAACCTGACCGAGGCCCCGTACATCATCCCCGGGGCCACGGCAGTTGATTTTGATCTGGCAGGCACCGACCCCGGCATCGTCTACCCGATCCCGCCCGGGATCATGGTCACGTCCACGCTGTCGGTCACCCTGACCAGCAGCGCCCCGGTGGGCAGCGCCGGTGTGGGTTACTCCATGACACCGGCACAAAAGCAGGTCCGGCAGGTGCTGAGCGCCCCGGATGCGTCCCGAAATTTCAACCAGCGCGCGCCCGGGCAGTGGGATAAAGTGCCGGTAAAAGACGAGCCAACGCCGGAAGGCGTCCAGCCCTGGGGCACAGCGGCAAAACTGGAGCCCCGGGCCACCGGC
Source organism: Alteromonadaceae bacterium (assembly GCA_013393545.1). The sequence goes on from JABXHG010000179.1 coordinate 53,244, forward strand.
TCCGGCTGGGATCGCGTGCCGGTGAAAGACGAATCGCGCGGCGGCCCGTCTCAGGCGTGGGATAGCTCAATCCGCCCGCTCGACGGCCGGGCCGGCCAGGGCTACAACGTCCCGCCCCTAAAAGACGAAACCGACCGCCACCCGCACGCGGACATTGCTAAATACTGGGAGCGCCCGCCCGAGCAAAAAAACGCGGGCTACATACCGACCACAGATTTCAATCTGTCAGCCAGCCCGTACACCGTGCCAGCGGCCTCCACCGTGGATTTCGACCTACAGCCACCCTCGGCCGTCGTCGAGATCGTCGTGCCCACCCGCCCGCTTTTCAGCGGCCGCGACCTGCAGGGCTGGGCCACAAACAAACCGCAGGACCACCGCGAGCGGCATCCGTGGGATGACAAACCACGGAAAGGGACAGAGGTCGATTTCGATTACGACCAGGACCCGCCATTGCCAGATAAGCCGCCGGCGCCAGATCCTGAAATAAAAGAGGGTTACTTTTTCATGAACAGCTCCAGCCTGAAGAAATTGCCGGAGGGTATCCCGCTCGACTTCGAGGACCTGAATATAGACCTCGATATCGACTCGTTTTCGTGGGCGCTCTCCGTCCGGATCCTGAACCCGGAGAGCATGGATCAGATCCGCCCGGGGCCAGCCGGCCCGGTCGAAGTCGAGGCCACGGTCAACAACAAAACCTGGCGTTTCATGGTCGAGCGGTACAGCCGCGAGCAGAAGTTCCCGCGCGAGACCTACAGGGTCAACGGCTCAAGCCTGACCCAGCTACTGGCGCATCCGTACAGCCCGAAAGAATCCGCCCAGATCGAGACCCCCACCAATGCCCTGCAAGTGGCGCAGGACGTGCTGGAACTGACGGGATTCTCTATCGTGTGGGATCCATCCCTTCCGGACTACACCATTCCGGCCGGAGCGTGGGGGTATGAGAGCAAATCTCCCATCGAAGTTATCGACGAGCTGGTAAAAGCTGCCGGCGGAATCCTCGTTCCAACTCTGAGCCTGTCCGAGATCCGCGCATACCACCGGTATCGGGAGGGCGCGCCGTGGTATTGGGACCAGGTCGACCCAGCCCGTCTGGATTTCCAGATTGCGGACTCGACAATCCTCGGGCTGTCGAGTCAGTGGGAGCCCAACCCGGACTATAACGGGGTCTATGTCTCGGGCATTTCCGACGGCGTTTCGGTGGTCAACACAAAATTCGGCACCGCCGGAGACGTGCCTGCTCCAGACGATTACCACGCCCTGAACCTGACTACGCAGCAGTGCCGGGGCAAGGCAATCTCAATACTCGGCCAGGGCGGCAATCAGGAAATCATGACGCTGGAGATCCCGATCCCAACGTCAGGAGCCCCCGGGCTGGTGATCCCCGGCCAGTGGGGCGAAGTGCAGGATACACGCACGCCCGAAAACTCATGGCGGGCCCTGAACCTGTCGACCAGCGTCAAAGTAGCAAAGCCCGGATCGGGCCGCGCGGTACAGATTCTGAAGCTCGAGCGGCACCACTACTAACCGATGTTGATTTTTAGACTTAAAAACGAGGCAAAAAATGACCACTGTTAACAAGTTCCTTCGATTCCGGCGTCTGCTCCCGCAGCGTACCAGGTACACGGTCACGATCGCAGCCGTAAACAGCGACGGGACCAGCATCGGTACCACGCGGGACGGCGGCAAAGTCCGCGTCCTTGGGGACTCGGTGGCCGTGGGCACAAAGTAAGCGTTCATTCCGCGACGTTCTGCCACCCCGCTGAGATTCGCTCTACAGTAACCTCACATTTCCCGATACGAGGTTACCCCCATGAGAAAGCACCGTACTCCAGAACAGTGGCAGACCCTGGTT
>JABXHG010000018.1 GCA_013393545.1 Alteromonadaceae bacterium
TCCTTGGAAAGTTACCAATTTTATTTATTTTTTTGGTTGTTTAATTATTGTAAAATGGAGCTAGGAAGGGCTTTTTTTTACCAACTTTATTCCGATCCTACACAAAGGTATTTGGCATGAATACCAGATCGTTGGAAACCTTTTTCTGGATAGCCAGGCTTGGCAGCTTCCGGGCTGCGGCGAAAAAGCTTTATGCATCGCAACCCACCATTTCTGCCCGGATTGCCGGGCTGGAGGATGAGCTGGGCATCGAGTTATTTGATCGGTCCGGCCGCAGCGCAGTGCTCACTGCTAAAGGCCGTCAGGTGCTCTCCTATGCTGAAAAAATCCTCCAACTGCACGCTGAATTACTGGATACAGTTGCCAGCCCTGAGGCTATTCAGGGAACAATTCGTTTGGGAGTGGCGGAAACCATTGCCTATACTTGGCTGCCGAAGCTGATAGAGCGGATAAATGAAACCTATCCGGCGATAAATCTGGAACTCGATGTTGATATCTCTATCAATCTTTCAGAAAAGCTGCTGAAACGGGAAATTGATATAGCGTTTCTGATTGGCCAGGTGCGGCAGGAAGGGTTTTTAAATGCCCATTTTTACAGCTATTCACTAACCTGGGTGGTCAGCCCTAAACTGATCCTGCCATCGGATACCCTGACTCTCGCCGAGTTGGCAAAGATTCCGATCATTACTTACCCGCGAATGAGTGAACCTCATGCAAACATTCGCACACTTATCAATCAAACCGGAAATTCCACTCAGATTCACTCCAGTTCATCGTTATCCACCATTATCCGTATGGCGCTTGACGGGATTGGCGTAAGTGCCCTGCCTGAGGAAATTGTGATCCGGGAACTGGCAGCGGGCCAACTGCGGCAATTCGAAGTGGAGGCAACCATTCCGGACCTGGTTTTCAATATGGCCTACTGCGCTGCGCCGGGTGCCAATGTTGTGCGCGCCGTCGCTGAGCTTTGTCTGAAAGTGGTGAAGCAAGACTCACTAAAAGTTGATATTGTTATCTAATCAACTTTTTCAATCAAAGTTGATTCTTAAATTCGATTTGAATTAATCATTGATTCTGCGCTAACTTTATTGGAAAGCTTATCGAGGCAGAATCATGGTTTCGACGACGTATTCCCATTCTTTTGAAACACCCGCAGAGGTCAGGCAAGCAGCCCGGGCCGGTTTGTTGACGGGTGCGACGTCTGGAATAGCGAATGGTTTTGTCCAGGTGAATCTGGTGATACTGCCGGAGGAACAAGCCAATGGATTTCTGCGTTTCTGCCAGGCAAACCCCAAATCCTGTCCTGTTTTAGCAGTCAGTGAACCCGGCGAAAGGCAGTGTGCGATGCTGGGTGATGATCTTGATATTGCCCGGGATGCGCCTTCCTACCGGGTTTATCGCAACGGTAAACTGGCAGACACTCTGAGTGATGTTGCCGGTGTGTGGCGTGATGATCTGGTGACCTTCGCGCTGGGCTGTTCATTCAGCTTCGAGCATGCGCTTATGCAAAACGGTTTGCCGGTGCGTCATATTGAGGAGAAGCGGAATGTGCCAATGTACAAAACCTCGATTCCGCTGCAACCGGCGGGCGGCTTCAGCGGCAATATGGTCGTGTCTATGCGCCCTTTCCTCGCAGAGTTTGCTATCCGGGCGATTCAGATAACCACGCGTTTCCCACAGACCCATGGAGCTCCGGTCCATCTGGGTGATCCCGCACTGATTGGTATTGATGATCTTGCTGTACCGGACTACGGCGATGCGGTTTCCGTGGGCCGGGATGAGATCCCCGTTTTCTGGGCCTGCGGCGTTACCCCGCAGCAGGTTCTGATGGATTCCGGGATTGAGTTTGCAATTACGCATACACCGGGCCATATGCTGGTTACGGATATACCTGAAAGCCAGGTAGCTTTGTTGTAACACCAAAACAACGAAAAGAGGAATATTACAATGACGACAAAAACATACCTTGCAACCGCTGTAGCGGCGTCCATGTTAATTACTGCCATACCGGCGTCAGCTCAGGAGCTGGACGATACCAGTTTCTCGTATGTGGGAAGCTGGAGTAGCCTCTCTTTGTACAAGAATTTTGAAAAACCCTTCTGGCAGGAACATTTGCCAGAGGCCTCAGACGGGCAAATATCAACAACAGTGACCACCTTTGATCAGATGGGCCTTGGCGGTGGCGAAGTCTATCGTTTGATGGCACGTAATGTGATTGAAGTGGGCTCCACAGTGGCCGATTACGCGGTGTCGGACGCACCAGAGCTGGAAGGCCTGGACATGCCCATGATCGCACCGGATGTGGAAACTGCCCGCAACGTAGCCGAGGCCTACCGGCCCGTGCTCGCCGATGCATTTGTTGAGCGTTACAACGGAGCGAAGCTGCTTGCTGTGGTTCCCTATCCTTCCCAGGTCGTTTTCTGTAACACCGACATTGGCGGGCTGGAGGACCTGAAAGGCAAAAAAGTCCGCGCCAGTGGGCGTACAACTGCTGAGTTTTTGCAGGCGATCGGCGCGGAAGGGATTACCCTGAACTATAGTGAAGTACCAGGGGCCTTGCAGCGTGGCGTTGTTGACTGCGCAGTGACCGGATCTCTTTCAGGATACAGTTCCGGTTGGCACGAGGTGGCAACGCATCTATATCCACTGCCCATGGGTGGCTGGGATCAGGTGCTGACCGCGATGAACGGCAAGAAGTGGGATTCGCTGTCAGGTGAGACCCAGGAGTGGTTGCAGAACGAAATCAAAACCAACTACGAGGAGCCTGTCTGGGAGTCTGCTGTGGAGGAAACCCGTGAAGGCATTGCGTGTCTTACAGGTGAAGGTGAGTGTAAGCGCGGCAAAGCCGGGGATATGGTGCTGGTTGAGGCCACCGATAAAGACTTCGAACAGGTTTCACGGCACCTGGAAGAAACGTTGCTGCCTAATTGGGCCGACCGCGTTGATCAGAAGTGGGTTAATCGTTGGAATGAAACCATTGGCGAGGTGACTGGCCTCACCGCGACCAAATAACAATCCGGTCGTTTCAGGCAGCCCGGGCTGGTTGATCCGGCCCGGAATCATCATGGAGACACCCGTGATTCAAAAAGTTAATCGTACTCTGGACAAAATACTTGTCGGTGTGGATATCGGCTCGTTATGGATGGCTCGTGCCGGAGGCTTGCTGATCTTGCTGACGGTGGGTCTGGTAACAACCGAGATATTTTCCCGGCAGGTTTTTGGCCGGTCGGGTGTCCATGCCACTGAGCTTACTGGCTATGTTATGGCCATCAGCTCCAGTTGGGCGTTTGCATACACGCTGATGCGCAAAGCGCATATTCGCATCGACGCACTTTATCTTAAATTGCCCATAACCCTGCGCGGTGTGCTGGATCTGATTGCCATACTGTCTCTTGCACTTTTTTGTGTGTTGGTTGTGGGAGCCGCATTTGAAGTAACCAAGCTTTCTTACACCGGTGGAGCAACCGCCAATACGCCCCTGGGCACGCCTGTGTGGATTCCGCAGCTGCTCTGGCTCATTGGGTTGACCTGGTTCAGCATTGCGGTGGTAGTGGTTTCGCTTCGCGTTCTTTTTGGTCTGCTGAGCGGCGATATTGAAGACGTTCAAAGAGTCGCTGGCAGTCCAACTCTGGACGATCAGGTCGCTGAAGAACAAAAGGAAACTGCCTGATGATTCTGTTTTCACTTGTTATATTGCTGGTGCTACTCGTGCTCAGCGTGCCGGTCGCCGCCACTTTGATTGTGTTGGCTCTGTTTCTTGATGAGTTCTTTTCGCCGTTTCCGTTAATTAACGCGATCGGGGACGTGCTCTGGTCCGCATCTGACAGCTTCCTGTTAATCGCTATTCCGCTGTTCATCCTGCTGGGGGAGATACTGGTGCGAACAGGTGTAGCCAAAAGCACCTACCGTGCCCTTGAAAGCTGGCTCTCGTGGCTGCCCGGCGGTTTGCTCCATGCCAACGTTGCCACGGCAACCCTGTTTTCTGCTACATCTGGCTCCAGCGTGGCGACCGCCGCGACCATAGGCACCGTTGCCATTCCCCAGGGCAACGCAATGAAATACGATCCCAAACTGTTCACGGGTTCTATTGCCGCTGGCGGCACTCTGGGCATCATGATTCCGCCTTCAATCAATCTGATTGTGTACGGGTTTTTGACGGAGACCTCCATTCCCAAGTTGTTCGCAGCTGGTCTGGTACCCGGGCTGCTGCTGGCGCTGTTGTTTGTAGTCGGTACGGCGCTCATCTGCCTCTGGCGTCCTTCCATGGGTGGGCCCAGTACCCATCACAGCTGGCGCGAGCGTATTACTGGCCTGACCAGTCTGATACCGGTGCTGGCCTTGTTCGGCGTGGTTGTGGGTTCAATATACGCCGGCCTGGCAACACCCACAGAGGCCGCATCGCTGGGGGTTATTGGCGCTCTTCTGATTGCGCTGTTCCTGCGCAAGCTCAGCGTGCGGGTGGTGGTTGAAGCATTGGAAGGCACTATGCGCACAACCGGTATGATTGTATTGATTATCACCGCTTCGTATTTCCTCAACTTCGTGTTGGCTTCGGCGGGCATTACGCGGGAGCTGAGTGCATTTCTGGACTCGGCCGGGTTAGGGCCTTACACAACGTTGCTGATGATCGTTGCCATGTATCTCATACTGGGCTTTTTCATCGAGACTCTGTCTCTGATGGTGATCACCATCCCCATTGTGGCGCCCATTGTAGTAGCGCTTGGTTTCGACCCGGTCTGGTTTGGCATTTTGTTGATTCTTCTGATTGAGATGGCGCTGATAACACCGCCTGTAGGGCTGAACCTGTACGTGGTGCAAAGTGTCCGGAAAAACGGTTCGTTCAACGATGTGATGAAGGGGGCCATGCCCTATGTCGGGTTTATGCTAGTCATGGCAGCACTGCTGATTGTATTCCCTTCTCTGGCTTTGTACTTACCAGAGGTACTGAATTGATTATTCATCCATGAACAGCAACAACAGGGTTATTTCATGACTAGGTTTTATCTGGCTGACTCCAACGACGCTCTTGATATTGATATCCGGGAACTCATTATTGCTGGCTGGGCGGGCCGTGAACAGGCAGGAATCGACGAGCATATTGAAGAACTCAAAGCTATCGGTGTTACGCCACCCTCGAGCACGCCGCTTTTTTATCGTGTAGCGGCAGACCAACTCACGACCGCAGAGACCATTCAGGTACTGGGAGAGGAATCCAGCGGTGAAGTAGAGGTTGTTCTGATAGGAACAGAGCAGGGCACCTATGTGGGCATTGGCTCCGATCACACAGACCGGGAAGCAGAGGCGTGGTCGGTTGCTCATTCAAAGCAGGTTTGTGCTAAGCCGGTTGGCCCGCAATTGTGGAAACTGGAAAGCGTAATTGATCACTGGGATTCGCTGAAAATGTCCTCTTACGCAACCTTTGATGGTCAGGAGATGTTGTATCAGGAGGGTGGAGTAACCGGCTTGCTGCACCCACAGGATCTGCTGCAACGTTTCGGGCTGACCGAAGCCCGCCTCCAGCCCGGTCAGGCTATGCTCTGTGGCACCTTGCCTGTGGCGGGTGGCGTGCGGCCTTCCGAGGCCTTCCGGCTGGTTCTTGAAGACCCGGTAACGGGGCGGACACTTGAGCATAAGTATCGCATAGAGACTTTGTTGGTGGTGAAATGAAGAAAACGTCGAACCTGACCCCGCTGGATCAGTCAAAAGCAACACTTTCGTCGCTGCTGCAAGGCCTTCATCAAGGCACCTTGCAGGCCAGAGTACTGCTTGATGCCTGTTTTGACAATATTGGCCGTTATGACGACCGCGCTAACCAGGTGTACACCTCTGTGTTTCGCCAAACAGCCATAGCCGAAGCCGAGGCTACGGATGTGCTCCACAAAGGTCATGTGCCCTTGGGCGAGCTTGCCGGATTGCCCATTGCGCTCAAGGTTCTGTTTGATGTGGCCGGTGAAGTAACGCACTCAGGTTCCAAGTGGTGGACAACGCAGGCACAGAAAGATGCTCTGATTGTGTCACGCCTGCGCCGGGCAGGGGCGGTGATCACCGGACACACCAATATGACGGAATTTGCCTACTCGGGGGTGGGGCTGAATCCTCACTATGGCACACCGGCAAATCCGCTGGCCCCCGGGCGCCTTTCCGGCGGGTCGTCCTCCGGCGCCGCCGCTGCAGTGGCTCAAGGTATGGCTGCTGCCGCCATAGGTACAGATACCGGTGGCTCTGTGCGTATTCCTGCAGCGTTTTGTGGCCTGGTAGGTTTCAAACCGACTCAGAAACGCGTACCTCGTAATGGGATGTTTCCGCTTTCTGACAGCCTCGACGTAATAGGCCCCATTGCGCGCAGCGTTGACTGTTGTGATCGGATTGATTCGGTTCTTTCGGGTGAGCACAGGCCGCTCCATCACCCCGCTGATCTGCGCGGGCATCGCTTTGCAGTCCCGAAAAATTACATGATGGATGGCGTATCGTCGGATATTGCCAATGCCTTTTCACGGAGCCTACGCAGTTTACAAGAGGCTGGGGCAAAGATAACGGAAGTGACTGTGCCGGTCCTGGATGCTGTACCCGAACTCATGGAAGGTGGCGGGTTTACAGCAGCTGAAAGCTACCATCTGCACCGTGACTGGCTACAACAGCACGGTGATAATTATGATCCCCGTGTGCGCACGCGCATTGAGCGCGGAGCTAGCCTGAGCGCCACTGATTACCTTGAACTGCTTCGGTGCCGGACAGAACGCAAGAGGCAGGCGGACGAGTGGCTTGCTGCCTTCGACGGCCTTCTTGCGCCCACGGTTCCCATTGCACCCCCTAAGGTGGAAGAGCTTGATGCCGATGATGACTATGCTCGCCTGAACCTGCTGATCTTGCGTAATCCAACGGTCGCAAACTTGCTCGACTTGTGCGCGATTACCTTGCCCAATCACAGCTCTGATGAATTGCCCAGCGGGCTGATGCTGATGGGACGTACGGACTCAGACAGCCATTTGCTTGGCATATCCCGGGCCATGGAACAGGCACTCAGGTTCTGATGCTTGGTGTTCTTGCCTTCAAACTAATCGCAACTGCCTCGGTAGTTATTGGGGTATCGATTGCGGTTAGTAAACTGGGACCCAGGCTCGGGGGTATTATTGCAGGAACACCGATTATTCTGGGCCCCGGTTACTTTTTCATGCTGCAGGAGCGACCCGTGGAGTTCATCCAATCGGCAGCTTTGTCCACGCTGCACGCACTGGTTGCCACTCTGGTGTTCAGCATCTGTTTCGTGATCACGGCCGGACGCATGCGTGCGCTTGCCAGTCTGGGATTGGCTACCCTGTGCTGGATACCATCCACACTGGTGTTCTCTTACACTCCCGGAGGGGTATGGGGCGCGGTCGCGCTATATTGTCTGGTTTTGCTGATAGCGGACGTTGTACGACGGGTGCTCAAACTTGGGCAGCCCGTGGTGATTGCCAGATCCGGCTGGTTTGACCTGCTGTTACGGGGTCTTTTAGCCGGCGTGCTGGTCAGTGTGGCCACCACTGTTGCAACCAAATCAGGCCCTTTATTATCGGGTCTGTTGGTGGGCTTCCCGGTCGGACTGTTTACCATTGGCTGGACGCTCCATGAGCGATATGGCTCGCAGGTAGCCAGGGCTACTGTGATTATTGCGCAAAAGGGCATGTTAAGCCTGGTCGCATTCGGTGTTATGGTCGCACTTACGGCTGACAAGTTGTCACCGATGATCGTCTTCATAGCAGCGTTGCTTGTATCCTTAGCGGTCAGTGCTGCACTTTTCATGAGCAGCCAATGGCTGAACCGGCGAACCTTTGCTCAGGAGTCCGGAACCGAGATACGTTAGGCTGGTCCATAAAATCAACAACCTGCTATTCAATAGTGTTGAGGAGCACCAATGAGCCAGGGCGTGGTTCGGAATAATGCCAAACTTGAGTCTGCCGGACTGGACGGCTGGATTGTGCGGCTGTTTGACACCATTGAAGAGCATAATTTGCTTTGGCTCTCTGCCCTCTCGCACCGTTGTGAGCACGCGTTTGGCGAAGCCCTGGTGGATCTGGTGCCGTCCTACACCACACTGCTCATTGTTTTCGACCCGTTTGCGCTATCGCCCTCACAGGCACGAGCTATCATTTGTGGGATACTGGCGGATTTAGAGCCAGAGGAAAACATCGGACAGGGGCAGGTACATGAGCTTCCCACCTGGTACCACCCCAGCGTTGGCCCGGAGTTGGCGCGCGTGGCTGAACTCTCCGGCGAAACTGTGGATAAGGTTATCGAACTGCACAGTCAGCAGGTTTATCGCGTATTCGCCCTTGGATTCTCTCCCGGTTTTGCCTTTATGGGGCTGGTCGACCCGCGCCTGGAGTGCGGCAGGCTGGACACCCCTCGCCTGTGGGTGCCCCCTAACAGCGTGGCCCTGGCGGGGCGACAGACTGCCGCGTACCCCGTTGCAACCCCCGGCGGCTGGAATCTTCTGGGGCGCACCAGCGCCCGCTTGTTCGACCGGGCGCGGGAAGGCTTCAGCCTCTTGCGGGTAGGGGATCAGGTGCGGTTTGTGCCGGTAAGTCAGGAACAGTTTGAACGGGAAGGCGGGGATACCACGCCAGCGGAGCCAGAGGCATGAGGCAGGCAAACAACACAACAGCCTGCATCAAAGTTCTGCGGGCAGGCCCCCTGGCGCTGTTGCAGGATGCTGGACGCTTCGGGGTACGTCACCTTGGCGTTACTCAGGGCGGCCCGGCGGACCTGTATTCCTGGGCCTGGGCCAATCACCTGACAGGCAACCCCTGGGGTACCGCTAATGTGGAAGTGACCTTTGGCGGTTTGCAGCTGGTCGCCGGTCGGGATCTGAATATTGCACTTACCGGTGCAGACCTGGGGGCCACCATCGAGCATAAGCCGGTGCCTTTGTGGCAACGGATAACCTGGAAAGAAGGGGAGATACTGACCTTCGACGCACCGAGAAGTGGGCTCCGGGCGTATCTGGCCGTTGCTGGCGGCTTTATGGCAGAGCCGGTGTTGGGCAGTGTTGCCTGTGTACCCCGGGAGGAACTCGGCGGTTTCGGTGGGTTTGGCGACAAGCTAGCAGAAGGGGATGAGCTGATCGTTAATTACAAAACGAATACTGACGACCAAACGCCCCATAAAGCACCCGACGAAGCCGTATCTGACTTTCGTTCGCCGGCGGTTCTGGATTTTTTACCAGGAGCACAGATTGGGCACTTTACCGGCCGCAGCCTGTTCGATGCATTCAATACTCTATGGCGGGTGGATGACCGTGCCGATCGCATGGGGGTGCGACTCACTGGCCCCAAACTCTACTGCAAAATAAGCTCACTGGTTTCCGAGGGGATCAACCTGGGCGGCGTACAGGTCCCGCCTGATGGGCAACCCATCGTGTTGCTTAACGACCGGCAAACCATTGGCGGATACCCCCGGCTGGGCTCTCTGACTCCCTTATCGGCGTCGCGCCTGGCTCAGTGTTTACCGAGGGACGAAGTAAAACTGGCCGCCAGCGGCAGTGGCATCGCACTCAGGCAATACCGGTTGTTCAGGGCGCTTTTCCATCCGAAGCCCGGCTTCCCAGTGCCAGAATGACTTCACGGATAGACTGGATGGCAGCAATAGATTCCTTGTTGTCCCCATGCACACACAAGGTGTCGGCGTTTAACACGATCCTGCTGCCGTCGCTGGCGGTCAGAGGTTCGCCTTTGGCAATCTTAACGGCCTGTTCCAGAATCGTGTCAGGATCATCATGGACAGCCCCCCGGGTCTGCCGGGAGACCAAATGGCCCCTGGCGTCATAGGCGCGGTCAGCAAAGGCTTCAAACCACAGCGTAATACCGTACCGATCAGCAATTTCCCGGGCCATCGACGTGTCGCAGGCCGCCATGGTCATCAAAGGTAATGAGCCATCGAAGCTCTTGATGGCTTTTACCACAGCCTCAAACAGGTCGTGGTTGCGGATCATATCGTTATAGAGTGCGCCGTGAGGTTTCACGTAATGGATCCGCATGCCTTCAGCCTGACAGACCCCGGACAAGGCACCAATCTGATACAGCACCAGGTCTTCCACCTCATCCGGCGAGCAGGCCATGGAACGTCTGCCAAAACCGACCAGGTCCGGATAAGACGGGTGTGCACCCACTTTAACCCGGTGCGTCTTTGCCAGGCGCACGGTGCGCCGGATAACGTGCGGGTCGGAAGCGTGGAAGCCGCAGGCCACGTTGGCGAGGTCGACGTGGGGCATGACGTGCTCATCCATACCCATTATCCATTGACCAAAACTTTCGCCCATGTCGGCGTTTAACAAAAGAGTCTTCATATATCCTCTTCGTCTACAGCGTTGCTGTCCGGAGAACTCTGATTACACATGCACCGATATTACGGGATGGTTACAATGGCGTGTGCCTAAATAAGCTTAACTTATCTGGCATAGTTCTTCTATTCGGGCCGCAATCAACCGATACAACAAGCACTAACAAGGAGGGCCCTGTGATGCCTTTGAAAATAACAAAAACAACCCTCTCGTCCCTGACTGTCCGGTTGCAGCCAAAACCATGGCGCGCTACCCAAACACTGGATTTATGTCTGAGCCCTTTTTCCCCAAAGCCTCGCACTGTAAACCATGTGCACACAAGTCCCTTTTTCCGTGCCTCCGACTTCGCAGCCCCCGCCTTTT
>JABXHG010000180.1 GCA_013393545.1 Alteromonadaceae bacterium
GGCTTTCGTTGAATCCCTCGGCAGTGGCGGCCCAATCCAGTTCGGGGGATGGGGCCAGGTGGGCGTTGCAGTTGCCCACCGCGCCGTTGACCTTGCCCATGATTTCCACTTCGAGGTTCTGCATCCGCTGGCGGCGCAGGCGGTAGCCCACGTTAGCCAGTTCCTTGCCCACGGTGGTGGGGGAGGCGGTCTGGCCGAGGGTGCGCGACAGCATGGGTTGTTCGGCGTGTTCCTTGGCCAGTTCACCCAGCTTCTCGATAATTTTTTCCATGCCCGGCAGCAGACCGTGGTCCAGACCTTCGCGCAGCATCAGGCCGTGGGACAGGTTGTTGATGTCCTCGGAGGTGCAGGCGAAGTGGACAAATTCGGTGACCGCGTGCAGTTCGGGCACGTCGGCAATTTTTTCCTTGATGAAGTACTCAACCGCTTTCACGTCGTGATTGGTGGTGCGTTCGATGTCCTTGATGCGCTGGGCGTCTTCCAGGCTGAACTCGCTGACCAGTTTGTCCAGAATCGCGTTGGCTTCGGCTGAGAAGGCCGGAACCTCGGTAATGGCCGGGTGGTTGGCCAATTTCTGCAACCAGCGGATTTCGACGGTTACCCGGTTACGGATCAGGCCGTATTCACTGAAGATGCTGCGAAATACGCTGACTTTGCTGCCGTAGCGGCCATCGACCGGGGAAATAGCGGTCAGGGCGGTGAGTTCCATCGAAAACCTCTCAGTTGTTCAAAGATGCGGATCGGTAAAATTGAAGGTGCGTATGATACATCAGCGAGCAGCGCGAATCAGCGCAGCAATTCCCGGGCGTGGTGAATCACTTTTTTGCGGGTAAAGATCAGCTGCCAGCGTTGGCCGCCGCTCTGGCGCCAGAGCACCGCCGAGCGAATGCCTGCCAGCAGCAACGCCCGGACTTTTTCGGCGTTTTCCTCACGCTGCAGTATTTGCGGGTTGCCACTGACCTGAATGCGCAACCGGAAGGTGCTGATGGTGTCGGTATAGATAGACGCCAGATTGCCAACCAGATTCGGATGGGTGTAACCAAAATGGGCGGCGGTGTGCCGCGCCTGCTCGATACGGCTGCCGATGACATCCAGCATGTCCTTGCGGCTCTTGAGCTTGGATTCCAGATTGATCAGGTTCAATACGTAACGCAGGATTTCCATGTCCTGGGGCCGGGACTGCTGGGCCAGGGAAGTAGACAGGGCCTGCAGTCCTTCGCGAAGGTCGCTGATTTCGCCGCCGTAGACATCCAGGGTGGTGTCTGGATCAGTGGCGAACAGAGAGCGCAGGCTGCTTTCCAGAGAAGCCTGGTCACACATGCCCCGGTGGGCAATCTGGTGCACCAGAGAGGCGGCCTGGAAGACACCAGCCAGGGCCAGGGTCTGGTCGTTCAGGGAGCGACTCATAATCAGGCTTCCATTTCCGGATTAATGCGCGCCGGCAGGGGTTCGCCGTCGCGCCAGGTCTGCTCAATGACGCCGCCGCCCAGGCAGACGTCATCGATGTAAAATACTACGGATTGCCCGGGGGTGACGGCCCGCTGGGCGTCGTCGAAGACCACTTTTACCCCGCCGTCGATCACCGTTACTTTGCAACCCTGGTCCGGCTGGCGGTAGCGGGTTTTTGCCTTGCAGCGGAATTGGCCGGAGGGTGCCTCGCCGGCGATCCAGTCAATGGGGCCGGACACCAGGCCTCGGGAGAACAGCAGTGGATGCTGTTTGCCCTGAACTGCAATCAGAACGTTACGGGTCAGATCTTTTTCTGCAACGTACCAGGGCTCGTCACCGAATTCGCTCAGGCCCCCAATGCCCAGACCCTGGCGCTGGCCGATGGTGTGGTACATCAGGCCCTGGTGTTTGCCGATCACCTGGCCGTCGGGTGTTTCAATGTCACCGGGCTGGGCCGGCAGGTATTGCTTGAGGAAATCCCGGAACTTGCGCTCGCCGATGAAGCAGATGCCGGTAGAGTCTTTCTTGTCGTGAGTGACAAACCCCTGCTCTTCAGCAATGCGACGGACTTCAGGCTTCTCGAGTTCGCCTACAGGGAACAGGGTGCGGGCAATGCGCTCACCGGAAACTGCGTGCAGGAAGTAGCTCTGGTCCTTGTTCGGGTCCAGGCCCTTGAGCAAATGCGCCTTGCCGCTACCATCGTTCAACGGGCGCTGGCGGGCGTAATGGCCGGTGGCGATGTAGTCGGCACCCAGGGTAATGGCGTAATCCAGAAACGCGCGGAATTTTACTTCCTTGTTGCACAGGATGTCCGGGTTGGGGGTGCGCCCGGCGCTGTATTCGGCCAGGAAATGTTCAAATACCCGGTCCCAGTACTCGGCGGCGACGCTGGCGGTGTGCAGGGTACTGCCGATGGCATCCGCCACCGCCTGGGCATCGGCCAGGTCGTCCATGGCGGTGCAGGATTCGGTGCCGTCGTCTTCATCCCAGTTTTTCATGAACAGGCCTTCCACCTGGTAGCCCTGGTCCTTCAGCAGCCAGGCGGCAACGGAGGAGTCCACACCGCCGGACATGCCGACGATCACGCGGGTATTTTGCGGAGCTTGGGTTTCAGGTGTCTGGGTCATGGGTCTCTGGGTGTTGGTTGGCCAAAGTGGAGCGGGGATTTTAACAGCTTGCCGCCCTCACGTCTGCGCGTCGACCACAACATCCAGCGGGAATTGCCGGCCGTTGCGGTAATCCTCGATGCACTGCAGCACCATGGGGCTACGCAGTTTGTCGCCCAGGGCGCGCACCTCTTCAATGCTCAACCAGTGTGGGGCAATGATTTCGTTGTCCAGTTCGGTGGTCACCTGTTCAACCGCCCGGGCGGCGTAGCAGAAGCGGTAGTAAGTCACGCCATTGGCGGGCGCCTTGTAGGTGTACATGCCGATGAAATGTGTGGGCTCGATGGTCCAGCCGGTTTCTTCCAGGGTTTCCCGGTGCACAGCGCTCAATATCGCCTCGTCTTCTTCAATGTGACCGGCCGGCTGGTTGAACACTACCTTGCCCCGGCTGACTTCTTCCACCAGTAAAAATCGGCCTTCGGAATCTTCAACAATCACGGCAACGGTCGCGTGGGGTGTCCAGGTCATGTCTGTGCGGGCCTCCTTTGGCGGGGTTGGCGACGGGAGTGGCGGTGTTTACCGGCGGGTTTGCGGCGGTGGTTAGCAGGTTGTGGCAGGTGCACGGTTTCCAGCCGGTATTCGCCGGGGCTCAGGTTGTCCAGGCTCCACTCGCCAATGCGATAACGTACCAGGCGCAGGGTGGGGTGGCCCACGGCGGCGGTCATTCGCCGGACCTGGCGGTTTCGCCCTTCGGTGATCGTCAGTTCCAGCCAGCAGGTGGGCACCGATTCCCGGTGACGTACCGGCGGATGGCGCGGCCACAGATCCGGCTCGGTGATTCGTCGCACGTTGGCCGGCCGGGAAGGGCCGTCTTTGAGTTCAACGCCCTGGCTCAACTGGTTGATGGCATCGTCGGAGATCTCCCCCTCCACCTGCACCCAATAGGTTTTTGGCATTTTATTGCGGGGCGAGGCAATGCGATGTTGCAGGGCGCCTTCGTTGGTCAGCAGCAGCAGACCCTCGGAATCGTAATCGAGCCGCCCGGCGGGATAAAAGCCGGGCTGGTCAATCCAGTCCGCCAGGGTTGCCCTGGGGGTGCCGGACCGGTCGTCGGTGAACTGACTCAGTACCTGAAAGGGTTTGTTGAAAACGAGTAAACGCGCCATATCGGTTCCTGTGCTTATTGGGCCGATGGTACCTGAAAATCCGTCAAGCCAGCCAACCCCCGGACAAGATCTGAATCAATTCGTTTGCACTTGCACCTTTTGTGTCTTGTTGTTCCGTTGGATATTGGGTAGTTTCGCGACATGTCTTTTACTTTTCCGGATGCTCATGGTGTTTGACAGGTTCCCGCCATTGCGACGTTTACGCTTTGCGCTGATCGCCGTCGCGTTGGCATTTGCGGCCGTGTTCAGCAGCATCGCTTCGGTGGTGGCCCGGGGGCCGGCCTTTGAGCAGGTATTTGCGGATTTCGGCATTCCCATGGTCCTGATCGAGCCGGAGAGTGGTCGGATTGTTGAGGCCAACGCCGCTGCAGAAGCTTTTTACGGCTATTCAGCGCCCGGCCTTGAGCAGATGAGCATCCAGCAAATCAACACCTTCACCGAGGAACAGGTGGCGGAAGAGCGGGAGTTGGCTCGGAAACAGGGGCGCAATTATTTTATTTTCCGACACGAGCTGGCGGGCGGTGATATCCGGACCGTGGAGGTGTATTCCCGGCCCTACACCTTTGATGGTCAGAAACTTTTATTTTCAATCATCAACGACATCACCCCGGGTCGGCACGAGTCCCAGGATCTGTGGCATTACCAGAGTCGTCTGGAAGACATGGTGGATGCTCAGGTTGCTGAGCTTGAGCGCACGCGTTTACAACAGATCTGGGTATTATCCGCAGTATTGCTGGCCCAGGCGCTGGTGATCGGGCTGTTGGTACTGAATATCCGTCGGCGCCGGCAGCTTGAAGCCGAGCGCAAGCAGGCGACGGAGGCCCTGCGCCACAGTGAAAGTGAGCTGCGTAGATATGCCAGCACCCTGCAGAGTCAGCAGAACCAGCTGGAGCGCATTGCCCATTTTGACCCGCTGACTGGCCTGCCCAACCGCACGCAGTTATCTGATCGTTTGCAGCAGGCCATGGCTCAGTGTTTACGCCGTGAGACCAGTATTGCCGTTCTGTTTATCGATCTCGATGGCTTTAAGCTGATTAATGACACCCACAGTCACGCAGTGGGCGACCAGCTGCTGGTGCAGGTTGCCCGGCACATGCGGGAAGTCATGCGTGATGAGGACACCCTCGCACGCCTGGGAGGCGACGAGTTTGTTGCTGTGTTGCTGGATCTGACCACACCGGAAGACAGTATTGAGGTGAT
This sequence comes from Alteromonadaceae bacterium, assembly GCA_013393545.1. Next base: position 4,922 of record JABXHG010000180.1, read on the forward strand.
CGATCGTCTCCTTGAAGCCGCGTCCAGGCCCATGGTCTTTGATGGGCTGGAGTTGTCAGTCTCTGCAAGCATCGGTGTCAGTTTTTATCCCCAACGCGAGTCCCTGGACCCGGACCAGCTGTTGCGTCAGGCCGATCAGGCCATGTACCAGGCCAAACAGGCCGGCAAAAATCGCTATTGTCTGTTTGACGAGGAGCGTGAACGTGCTGTGCGTGACCAGCACGAAAGCCTTCAGCGTATCCGGGAGGCGCTGAACCAGGACGAGCTGGTACTGCACTACCAACCCAAGGTGAACATGCGCACGGGTGAAGTGGTTGGTGCCGAAGCGTTGGTGCGCTGGCAGCACCCGGAGCGAGGGCTGTTGTCGCCTGCCCACTTCCTGCCGGTGATTGAAAACACCTCGGTGGCGGTGGATCTGGGGAACTGGGTCATGCGAGCGGCCATGGATCAGATTGTGCGCTGGAAACAGGCTGGATTACGCTTGCCTGTGAGCATCAACATTGATGCCATCCATCTGCAGCACCCGGACTTCCTCGAATGGCTGACTCGAGAGATGAACTATCGTCCTGCTATTGAGCCCGGGGATCTGGAGCTGGAAATTCTCGAGACTGCCGCACTCGAGGATGTTGTGCATGTGTCCGGCCTGATTACCGCCTGTGGCCACCTGGGTGTGGGGTTCGCTCTGGATGACTTCGGTACCGGCTACTCGTCACTGACTTACCTTAAGCGGCTTCCTGCCCAACTGCTGAAGATTGATCAAAGCTTCGTTCGTGACATGCTGGATGACCCTGATGACCTCGCTATCCTTGACGGGGTTATCCGGCTGGCGGGAGCCTTTCGCAGAGATGTTATCGCCGAGGGCGTCGAAACACGGGCGCACTGCAAGGCATTACTGGAGCTCGGTTGCGACCTGGGACAGGGGTACGCTATCGCAAGGCCCATGCCGGCAGAAGATTTGGCAAACTGGACGTTTGTACCGCCCGGTCAGGAATGATGGGCTATCAGGGATGTGGCGACGGTTGCGGGGATTCCGGAATGATGTTCACCGCATGAATGCCCCGGTCGCTCGGCTTTTTCTCGAAAGTAACCGGTTGTCCGGCTTTCAGTGTTTTATAGCCTTCCATCTGAACCGATGAAAAATGGGCGAACAAATCATCACTACAGCCGTCTTCAATGATAAAACCGTAACCTTTGGCGTTGTTGAACCATTTAACCTTTCCTCGCGGCATGATTGACTCCCTTTTTGTTGTTTTAATGGTGCAACGACAAATGTTGTTCAAGATGGTTGGGCTGTCAAGAAATCGACTGCTTATGGGCGGCCCGTTTCGGATTCGAGTGGTTGAGCCGGGGCCATACACGGTATGATGAATTCACGAGCGCGCCGGTATGTCTGCCAACACCGGCGCTTGAAAACCCGGCAACGGGCAACCACATTTCACTCAGGCAAGAGACAAACCGGCTAATAGAACCATGCGGACAATCGACAATTCTCTACTAGTATTCAATCAGGGGGAGGACGATCAGCCCGAGCGCCACGACGGCGTGAGTGTTGCACCCGAAAAGCCTGCTTTGAAGCGGCCGGCACGCTACCGTGTCGTATTACTCAACGACGATTACACACCCATGGATTTTGTGGTAGAGGTGTTAATGACGTTCTTCGCAATGAACGAAGAAAAGGCGACGCAGGTGATGCTGCTCGTCCATACGCAAGGAAAAGCCGTATGTGGGGTATATACCCGTGACATCGCGGAAACGAAGGCGGCACAGGTGAAGGAGTATTACTCGGAATGCGATCACCCGCTCCTTTGTGTGATTGAACTTGCGGACTGACAGACGTTGGGGTGCCCATGCTGAGCAAAGAGCTTGAAATTACGCTGAATATGGCCTTTAAAAATGCCCGCGACAAGCGTCATGAATTCATGACCGTGGAGCATTTGTTGTTGGCCCTGCTCGATAACGACTCGGCTGTGGGCGTGCTCAAAGCCTGTGGTGCCGACCTGAACGGTCTGGAAGACGAGCTGATCGAATTTGTGGATTCCACCACGCCGCTGATTCCCAGTACCGATAGCGAGCGGGAAACCCAGCCGACCCTGGGCTTCCAGCGCGTGCTGCAGCGCGCGGTTTTCCATGTGCAGTCGTCCGGCAAGAAGGAAGTGACCGGCGCCAATGTGCTGGTGGCTATTTACAGCGAGCAGGAAAGCCAGGCGGTTTACCTGCTTAAAAAACAGAACATCAACCGCATTGACGTGGTGAACTTCGTCTCCCACGGTATTTCCCGGGTGCAGGGTGCGGAAGATGAAGAAGGCGTCGACCACGCAGCGCAGGAAGAAATGGGCGAGGAAGGCGCGCAATCGCGCCCTCTGGACAACTACGCCACCAACCTGAACGAACAGGCCCGCCAGGGCCGCATTGACCCGCTGATTGGCCGTGAGCACGAGGTTGAGCGGGTAGTGCAGATTCTGGTGCGCCGGCGCAAGAACAACCCCCTGCTGGTGGGCGAGGCCGGTGTTGGTAAAACCGCCATCGCCGAAGGTCTGGCCAAGCGCATTGTTGATGGTCAGGTGCCGGAAGTGATCTCCGATGCGGTGGTCTACTCGCTGGACATGGGTGCGTTGCTGGCAGGCACAAAATACCGGGGCGACTTTGAAAAACGCCTGAAGGGTCTGCTGGCGGATCTGAAAAAACAGAATCACGCGATCCTGTTCATCGATGAAATTCATACGATCATTGGTGCCGGTTCAGCTTCCGGTGGCGTGATGGATGCCTCCAACCTGCTCAAGCCCATGCTGAGTTCCGGCGAGCTACGTTGCATTGGTTCCACCACCTTCCAGGAATTCCGGGGCATCTTCGAGAAAGACAGCGCCCTGGCGCGCCGTTTCCAGAAAATCGATGTGAACGAGCCCAGTGTTGAAGACACCTATCAGATCCTCAAAGGGCTGAAGAGTAGCTTCGAGAAGCACCACGATCTGGAATACACCGATCAGGCCCTGCGAGTGGCCTCCGAGCTGTCGGACCGGTACATTACCGACCGGCACCTGCCGGACAAGGCCATTGATGTCATTGACGAGGCGGGTGCCCGCCAACGCCTGCAGCCGGAAGACAAGCGCAAAAAACTGATCGATGTGTCGGAAATCGAGGATGTGGTGGCCAACATTGCCCGCATTCCTCCGAAGAATGTGTCCACCAGCGACAAGGATCTGCTGCGCAATCTGGAGCGGGACTTGAAAATGGTGGTGTTCGGCCAGGATCCGGCGATCGAATCCCTGTCCACCGCCATCAAGCTGGCCCGCGCCGGCCTGAAAGCGCCGGAGAAACCGGAAGGTGCCTTCCTGTTTGCCGGCCCCACAGGGGTGGGCAAGACCGAGGTCACCAAACAGCTGGCCAAGGTGTTGGGCATCGAGCTGGTGCGCTTCGACATGTCCGAGTACATGGAGCGGCATACGGTTTCACGGTTGATCGGCGCGCCCCCGGGCTATGTCGGCTCTGATCAGGGTGGTCTGTTGACCGAGGCGGTGAGCAAGCAGCCGAACTGTGTGCTGCTGCTGGACGAGATCGAGAAGGCGCATCCGGAAGTGTTCAACCTGCTACTGCAGGTGATGGACCACGGCACGCTGACCGACAATAACGGCCGCAAGGCCGACTTCCGCCATGTCATTCTGGTGATGACCACGAACGCCGGCGCCGAAAGCATGGCGCGGCGCTCCATTGGCTTCAGTGAGCAGGATCACAGCACCGATGGCATGGAGGTGATCACCAAAACCTTCACGCCGGAATTCCGCAACCGTCTGGACGGCATCATCCAGTTCCGGGATCTGGAGAAGGGCACCATCACCCACGTGGTGGACAAGTTCCTGACCGAGCTTCAGGCCCAGCTGGACGAAAAGCATGTGGTGCTGCACGTGGACGAAGACGCCAAAGTGTGGCTGGCCGAACGCGGTTACGATGTGACCATGGGCGCCCGGCCCATGGCTCGTCTGATTCAGGACAAGATCAAGCGGCCGCTGGCCGAGCAGATCCTGTTCGGAAGCCTGTCGGACCACGGCGGCGATGTGTTCGTGCACCTGCGGGACGACGAGCTGGTTTTCGAATACGAGGACGAGCCGGCCGAAGCGGTGTAACAATCGCTTCGCCACAAAAAAAGCCCCGCATTTGCGGGGCTTTTTTATGCTCAGATGCCGCTGCGCTGATTAACGGGCGCGGTACACAATGCGGCCCTTGCTCAGGTCGTACGGGGTCAGCTCAACCTTAACCTTGTCGCCGGTCAGGATACGGATGTAGTTTTTGCGCATCTTGCCGGAGATGTGTGCTGTCACAACGTGGCCGTTGGAGAGCTCGACACGGAACATGGTATTCGGAACGGTGTCGATAATAACGCCTTCCATTTCAATAGCATCTGACTTCGCCATTCAGTAGAAACCTCTTTGGTATACTTTCGTGTGATTTTAAATGGCGCAATTCTGCCTGAATTCTTACCGTTTGGCAAAGTTCAGTCCGTGATCATTTCGCGCCAGTGGCCATCGCGCAGGGCTTCGATGGGCCGGAAACGGGTTTTGTAATTCATCTTTCGGCACTCGCTGATCCAGTAGCCCAGGTACAGGTGAGGAAGGCCACGTCTCTGCGCTTCTTCGATCTGCCAGAGTATGGCAAAGGTGCCCAGGCTGCGGTGCTCCATTTCCGGGCAGAACACGGTGTAGATGGCAGACAGGCCGTCGTCCAGCAGGTCCAGTGCCGCCAGGCCGATCAGTTCGCCATCCAGAGTCATCTCCAGAAACCAGGAATCGGTGGCGCCTTCTACCAGAAACGAGCTGAACTGGTCCCGGGAGGGTGGGTACATATCGCCGTCCCAGTGTCGTTCCTCGATATAGTGCGCATAAAGCTGGTAGTAACGCTCGTTGAACTCAGCGGGAACCAGCCGACACTGGATGTCACGGTTTTTACGCAATACCCGGCGCTGGCTGCGGTCGGGCCGGAATTCGTTGACCTTCAGGCGAACCGGCACACAGGCGTTGCAGTGCTCGCAGTGGGGGCGGTAATAATGGGAGCCGCTACGCCGAAAACCCAGGGCGGTGAGCTGGCTGTAGAGTCTTTTATCCACTTCGGCCCGTGGGTCCACAAACATGGTGGTGGCGTCACGGTCCGGTAAATAACTGCACTCGTGCGGCGGCGTTGCAAAGAATACCAGTGTTCTGAGGTTGCTCATTCAAACCTCCGGGCCTGGCCACTGCCAGGTGAAGTTCCATTCCGGCACGGATGGCGGCTGATCCACGCTTGCCCTGAGTATAGACAGAAATTCAGCCCGTGGAATGGAGCGTGCCCCCATGGACAGCAGGTGATCGCTTTCCACCTGGCAATCCATCAGCCGGTAACCCCATTCGATCAGCTGACGGGTCAGGTGAACCATCAGGACCTTGGAGGCATTGGTCTCCAGGGAAAACATGGATTCACCGAAAAAACACCGGCCAATGGCCAGCCCGTACATGCCGCCTACCAGCTCACCCTGGCGGTTCCAGGCTTCGATGGAGTGGGCATGCCCCAGCCGGTGCAGCTCGGTGTAGGCGGCGATCATGTCGTCGGTAATCCAGGTGCCTTCGGCGCGGGTGTTGGCACACAGGCGGATAACCCGGCCAAAGGTCTGGTCGGCGGTAATGCGAAACCGCTGCTGATTAAGCGTTCGCCGCAGGCTGCGGGATACGTGGACTTCGGCGGGCGGAAGAATGCAGCGCGGGTTGGGCGACCACCAGAGAATTGGCTGGTCGTCGCTGAACCAGGGAAAAATGCCGTTGCGGTAAGCCAGCAACAGCCGTTGCGGGTGCAGGTCGCCACCCAGCACCAGCAGACCGTCCGGGTCGTCCAGCGCTTCTTCGACCGGGGGGAACCAGAGCTGGTTCGCGTCAAGCCAGGGTAGCGACGTCATAACGGGCCGGTTTTAGTTCTGGTCCAGAAATTTTTCCGCATCCAGCGCGGCCATGCAGCCAAAACCGGCGGAAGTCACCGCTTGGCGGTAGACGTGATCGGCCACGTCGCCAGCGGCGAATACACCCGGGATGCTGGTTTCCGTGGCCATTCCGTCCAGGCCGGAGCGGATCTTGATGTAGCCGTTATTCATGTCCAGCTGGCCTTCGAACAGCCCGGTGTTGGGCTTGTGGCCGATGGCGATGAACACGCCTGCCAGCGCCAGTTCCCGGGTGCTGTCGTCTTTGGTGCTCTTGATGCGCATGCCGGTCACGCCGGTGCCGTCGCCCAGCACTTCATCCAGGGTGTGGTCCCAGATGATGTTGATGTTGCCGTTTTCGGCCTTTTCGAACAGCTTGTCCTGCAGGATCTTCTCTGCCCGCAGGCTGTCACGGCGGTGTACCAGCGTCACTTCGTCGGCGATGTTGGACAGGTAAAGGGCTTCTTCCACCGCTGTGTTGCCGCCGCCGATTACTGCAACCTTCTGCTTCTTGTAGAAGAAGCCGTCACAGGTGGCGCAGGCGGAGACGCCCTGGCCCTTGAATTTTTCTTCGGACTCCAGGCCCAGGTACATGGCCGATGCGCCAGTGGCGATGATCAGCGAGTCGCAGGTGTAAGTGCCGCTGTCGCCTTTTAGTACAAACGGGCGCTGGTTAAGGTCGGTTTCGTTGATGGTGTCGTAAACGATCTCGGTTTCAAAGCGCTCCGCGTGCTGTTGCATGCGCTGCATCAATTCCGGGCCCTGTACACCGTCGTTGTCGCCTGGCCAGTTGTCCACGTCGGTGGTGGTGGTTAGCTGGCCGCCCACTTCAATGCCGGTGATCAGGGTCGGTTTCAGGTTGGCGCGGGCCGCATACACTGCAGCGGTGTAGCCGGCGGGCCCGGAGCCCAGAATGATCAGTCGGGAGTGTTTGGTTTCGTTCATGGGTGTCTCCAGCCAGAAAAATTGTCGAAAAGGCTACCACGAATGGCCATGGCTGCCATTTGTTTGCGGCAATGCCTTTTATAAAGTTGTGCTATAAGGTCAGTTGGCCGTTATTCAAGCACGGAAACCGTGGTCAGCAGGTGGCGGACCCGTTCGGTGCTTTTGCCGGTTTCTCCCTGTTCCAGCCGGTGTTCGGCGATGGCGGGGAACACGGCTTGCAGATCATCCGGCAATACATGTTTACGGCCGTTCATCAGCGCCCAGGCCTTGGAGGCCCTTAGCAGGCCAAGGCCGGCCCGGGGCGACAGCCCGTACATCAGCCCCGGCAGGCGTCGGCTTTCGGCCAGCAGCCGCTGCAGGTAATCCAGTAGTGCCGGGCTGGCGGTTACCTTGTCCACCGCTTCCTGTAGGGTCTGCAGCTGTTCGCGCGGTAGCAGTGTGGGCAGGCGTTCGGTAACGGATTTCCGGTCTTCGCCCTCCAGCAGCTCCCGTTCGGCCCTGGGGTCCGGGTAGCCGAGTCGCAGACGCATCAAAAAGCGATCCAGCTGGGATTCCGGCAGTGGGAAAGTGCCACCCTGTTCGATGGGGTTCTGGGTGGCGATCACGAAAAATGGCGAGGGCAGTGGCCGGGTTTCGCCTTCGATGGACACCTGCCGTTCTTCCATGGCCTCGAGCAAAGCGCTCTGGGTGCGGGGCGAGGCGCGGTTGATTTCATCCGCCAGAACCACCTGGGAGAAAATGGGCCCAGGATGGAACACCAGATCTCCGGCCTGTTTGTCGAACATGGCGTAGCCCAGCAAGTCCGCCGGCAGCAGGTCATTGGTGAACTGAATGCGCCGGTAACTCAGGCCCATCACTTTCGCCAGGGCATGGGATAGGGTGGTCTTGCCCATGCCGGGGATGTCTTCAATCAGCAGGTGGCCGCGGGCCAGCAGCCCGCAAACGGCCAGGCGAACCTGTGGTTCCTTGCCCAGCAGTACGCTGTTCAGTTCGTTGACCAGTTGGTCGATGGTTTGTTGCATGCGGCTGTTAATCCCTTACCCGCTTGAGAATGTCGCCGTAGGCGTCGATGCGCCGATCTCTGAAATACGGCCAGATGCGCCGGACGGATTCGGTGCGTTGGTAATCGAGGCTGGCGGTCAGCACGGTCGGGCTGTGTTCGTCCGCCCTGGCCAGAAACTCGCCCTGGGGGCCGCAGATAAAACTGTTGCCCCAGAAACGAATGCCGTCGGTGTGACCGGATGGGTCTGGTTCGGTTCCCACCCGGTTGGGCGCGATGACCGGCAGGTTGTTGGCCACTGCATGGCCCCGTTGCACGGTGACCCAGGCTTCCAGCTGGCGGGCCTGTTCGCACGGATCGTCGGTGACATCCCAGCCGATGGCTGTGGGGTAAATCAGCAACTCCGCTCCGGCCAGCGCCATCAGGCGAGCGGCTTCCGGGTACCACTGATCCCAGCACACAAGAACGCCCAGTTTGCCGATTGATGTGTCGATGGGAGTGAAGCCGTTGGCGCCGTCATTGAAGGTGGCATCGCCCGGTGTGAAGTAGAATTTTTCATAGAATCCGGGGTCGTCCGGAATGTGCATTTTCCGGTACAGGCCCGCCAAACTGCCGTCGGTGTCGAATACCACGGCGGTGTTGTGGTACACCCCATTCATGCGCCGCTCGAAGATGGAACCCACCAGGACAATGCCCAATTCTGCGGCCAGGGCCGACAGCCGTTCACTGGTCGGGCCGGGAATGGGCTCGGCCAGGTCAAACACCGCGGTGTCTTCGGTCTGGCAAAAATACAGAGTGGCGTGCAGTTCCTGCAGAACCACCAGCTGAGCCCCACCGGCTGCCGCCTCGCGAACCAGGGATTCGGAGGTGGCCAGGCTGGCTTGTTTGTCAGTGGAGCAGGTTTGCTGGACGGCGGCGACTTTGAGGGTACGGCGGGGCGTGGCCTGGCTCATACGTCAAGTACTCCCTTGGGGAGCTGCATCGCCAGGCAGTGCAGGCTACCGTGCTGGTGGATCAGCGCCCGGCAATTGACCGGAATGATCTCCCGGTCCGGAAACAGCTCTGCCAGCAACTGAATGGCCTGCTCGTCCTGGGGCACGTCGTAGACTGGCAGCAATACGGCCCCGTTGATGATCAGGAAATTGGCGTAGGTGGCCGGCAGGCGCTGGCCGTCCTCGTCGTATATGGCGTCTGGCCAGGGCAGGGGGGTCAACCGATAGGGCTGGCCATTGGCCTGGCGGAACTCCCGCAGTTCCTCCTGCATGGCCTGCAGGGCGTCGTAGTGTTCGTCGGTCGGGTCCGGGCAGGCGATGTAACAGATATGATCCGGTGCACAGAAACGGGCCAGGGTATCGATATGACTGTCGGTATCATCGCCGGCCAGGTAGCCATGGTTCAGCCAGAGTACCCGCTCGGCACCCAGGTGCTCGCGCAGTGCATTCTCGACACCCGTGCGGTCAAGTTCCGGGTTGCGAGTGGGGGTGAGCAGGCACTCGCTGGTGGTCATCAGGGTGCCTTCGCCGTTGGATTCGATGGAGCCGCCTTCCAATACCATCTCAACGTGCTTCAACCGGCGTTTGCCAAGTACCCCGGCACCCGCCAAGTGAGTGTTCAGGGCGTTATCTTTTTCCCAGGAGAATTTGTTGCCCCAGGCATTGAACTGGAAATCCAGCACGTTAAAGCCGTCGTCGGTTTTTACCGTGATCGGGCCGTGATCCCGCGCCCAGGTGTCGTCGGCGGGTGCGGGAACGGTCACCACCCGGCCAGGCAGCTGGTTAGCTTCTGCCCATTGGTTGAGCTGTTCACCAAGTTTCTGCAGGCGGGAGACAAATTCGCAACTGATCAGAACATGCTCGAAACGCAGAATCTGTTGGGCGATTTCCTGGAACACGGGTTCCACGTCGTCCATCATTCGCACCCAGTCCGTACCCGGGTGTGGCCAGGTCAGCATGATCCCGCTCTGGGGTGCCCATTCGGCGGGCAGTACTGGTCTGGAAGTCACTGGTTTTGCCCCCTGATGTTCAAAAGCGATCATTCTATCTGACCACCAGGGCGGCGTCAGGTACCGGGATGATAAAAACCGGTATCGGGAGCACGGAATTCAGGGCTTTCGCTTCACCACCGTGTGCAGAACACGATCACCTTCGAAATACACGATAAAATCCGCGTAGTGCCACTGGCTGATGGGTGGTTGCCCGACCGGTCCGCGCGTCTCTTGTGGTGTGCCCCATTGCTGGCGCACGTCGGCCTGGCTTTTGCCACTGGCAGGTAGTTGCATTTGGCTACGGTCGGCCTGGGTGCCGACTGGCACGGTTAGCTGCTCGGCATGGGCGGGAAGGGAACCCATCAGGCCGAAAGTAAGGGCGAGGCAGGCAAGCCGGATTCCTTTTTTGTTCATGCTGTTCTCCATTTTATGTGTGCCGGTTTGTTCGGGTTTGCGAGACGTGAAGTAAAGGTAATATCCCGTAATTTCAGGCGAAAGCGCAAGGTTAATCGCACGCCACAGAAAAGTTTAGCGGTTTTGACGCTGGCGTACCTGCCACCTCATCACATGCCGGGCAATTTGTTGGCGGTCGCCGTCGTCAATGTGGGTAAATGCGGTGTGAATCCGCGCCTGGCCTGGTTCCGGCTGTTCCAGATCGAACACTTCGGCAACGGCGCGTGGCTGGTAAAGCTCCGGTGGCAGCGTCATGCGGATAGCCATGATGTCGCCTTTTTGCCAGGCGCCGGCGCTGTCGGTAAAAGACAGGCCGCCTTCGCTCAGGGTGACGTCTTGCCAGTCCTCCGGTTGCAACGGATTTTGCTCAAAGGCGATAATGCGGGCCAGCGTGTCAATCTTGCTGTTCATTGACTTGAGCAGCCCCGCCAGAGTCCGGTCTCGCTCGGCCAGGGTGACCAGCTGGTTTTTGACATCATGATCCAGCCGTCGAAATTCGGCGTGCAGGCTCTCTTGCGGCGAGTCGTCAAAAACGTCGGTATCGGCGCTTCCGGCATGGTCCAGCCGGCGTATTTCCAGGCCAATGTGATCGTCAATGCGGTAAAACTCCCGGCGTTCACCGGGTGACGGGTCGGTCGGGGCGTTGCGTTCTGTGCCTGGCATCCTGTCTCCGGGTGGCAAGTGTTTAGTGATTCGAAAGAAGTTTAGCAGTTTCCGAAGGCGGCAGACTCCAAGGTAGCAACAGGCACCCCAATTTATGTTCAGACCCCTATCGTTTTACATTGGCCTGCGGTACACCGCCGCCAAGCGCCGAAATCACTTTATTTCCTTCATTTCCCTGACGTCGATGATCGGCCTCATGCTTGGCGTGGCTGTTCTGATCATTGTGTTGTCGGTCATGAACGGCTTCGACCGAGAACTTAAACAGCGAATCCTCGGCATGGTGCCTCACGCTACGGTACAGGGCGCCGACGGGCCTCTGGACGACTGGCAGCGAATCGATCAGCTGGCCCAGGCTCATCCAAGAGTGGAGGCGGCAGCGCCGTTTATCCAGGGGCAGGGCATGGTGACCGGCGGCGGCAATGTTCGTGGTGTCATGCTCAACGGTGTGGTGCCAGAGCAGGAAGCCACGGTATCGATCATTGAAAACCACTTCGTGCAGGGTTCGCTGGGTGCGCTGAAATCCGGCGAGTTCGGTATTATTATCGGTCGTTTGATGGCCAACAGCCTTGGCCTCGGTATTGGCGACCGGCTGACGGTGGTGTTGCCGGAGGCGTCGGTTACGCCGGCGGGGGTGCTGCCACGACTCAAACGCTTTACCGTGAAAGGTATTTTCAGTGTTGGCGCTGAGCTGGATGGCAACTACGCGCTGGTTCACATGGATGATGCTGCGCGCCTGATGCGCACCGGTGGCAGGGCCGAGGGCGTGCGCCTGCTGGTGGACGATCTTTTCGCGGCACCCAAAGTCGCCCATGAGGTGGCGCGAACCCTGGACGGCCGTTATTACGTCTCGGACTGGACGCGCACTCACGGTAACCTGTTCCAGGCCATCCGTATGGAAAAAACCATGATCGGCCTGCTGCTGATGTTCATTGTCGCGGTGGCCGCGTTCAATATTGTTTCCACCCTGGTCATGGTGGTGACCGACAAAACGGCGGATATCGCCATTCTGCGCACCATGGGTGCCACGCCCGGCAAGATCATGCGCATTTTTATTGTGCAGGGGGCGGTAATCGGTGTCTTTGGCACCCTGGTTGGCACCGCCCTTGGGATTCTGGGGGCGCTCTATATCAGTGATGTGATTGCCTGGGTTGAGAGCGTCCTGGGGCAACAGTTCCTCAGTGCGGATGTGTATTTCATCAGTTACCTGCCATCGCAGCTGCAGTGGAACGATGTGCTGATTATCAGTGGCGCCGGGTTGGCCATGAGCCTGCTGGCCACCATTTATCCCGCCTGGCGGGCATCCAGAGTTGAACCGGCAGAGGCCCTGCGTTATGAGTGATTCTACCGCACCGGCCAGCGCGCCGGTTATCGATTGCAGCCAGCTGACCCGAACCTACAGCGAGGGGCCGGAGACGCTGACCATTTTTTCCGATATCTCCCTGCAGGTTCAGCCCGGGGAAACCGTGGCGATTGTCGGCAGCAGCGGCGCCGGCAAGACCACGCTGCTGAACTTGTTGGGCGGCCTGGACCGGCCCACCTCCGGGCATATCCAAATTTGCGGCCAGGACATTCATCGGCTTTCCGAGGGGGGAAGAGCCCGGTTCAGAAGCCGCAACCTGGGGTTTGTTTACCAGTTTCACCACCTGTTGCCGGAATTCTCGGCATTGGAAAATGTAATGATGCCGTGCGCCCTGGCCGGCATGAAACCGGCACAGGCGGCGAAGAAGGCCGAAGCGCTGCTGGCACGGGTCGGGCTGGCCGAGCGTTTGAAACACAAGCCGGGTGAACTTTCCGGGGGTGAGCGCCAGCGGGTGGCCATTGCCCGCGCGCTGGTCAATGACCCGCAGTGCGTGCTGATGGACGAGCCTACTGGTAACCTGGACGAGCAGACTGGTGAAGGCATTCGTGCCCTGATCGAGGAATTGCGGGATCAATCCGGCACGGCATTCGTGATGGTGACCCACGACATGACCATGGCCCGGAGCCTGGGGCGGGTACTTCGCCTGGAGCAGGGAAGGCTGGTTCAGGAGCCGTGACGGTGGTTCACGGTGGGTGGCAGATGGTTGCGGCGACGCTGGCGCCAGTCGGTTCGGATTTTACGCCGCCAGATATACTGGATAACCAGGTAAGCCAGGCAGGCGATAACCGTCGCGGTCACCAGTGAACCCAGGTACAGCGGTATGCCGATATCCACCAGCCGGCTGCCGAGCCATTCTCGCGAGACTTCGAATTCGAACGGGAGCAGAGGCCGGTCCAGAATCCAGACGCCCAGGCGGTAATTGAAATAAAAGATCGGAGGCATGGTCAGCGGGTTACTGACCCAGACCAGGGCAACGGACAGCGGCAGGTTGGCATTCAGCCAGATTGCGCAGAGGGCTGCGCCCAGCATCTGGAACGGCATGGGGATAAAGCTGAACCAGACCCCTACCAGAAAGGCCCTGGCCACGGAGTGCCGGTTGATGTGCCACAGGTTGGGTTCATGAAGGACATCCCCGAGAAAGTGCAGCGAACGCATGGAGCGCACTTTCTCCGGAGTAGGCAAATACCGCTTCATGAACTTCTTCGGCATTGGAAGTCCGGCCTGTGATCTGATGTCAGGATGATAACCGCCAGCCGCGCTGCCGGTTTGCCAACTGCAAGGAGGACAGGGAATGTCCCGCTTAAACGGCGCCGCACCGGTGCCCCGAATACGGATATTGAGCAATGCCAACCTCTTGGCATTCTGCTGTGGTGCAATCTTACTGTATCGATTGACGCCGTGGCCAGCCTTCACCGTGGTGATGCTGGCTGCCTTATTGTGTGCCGGGCTTGTGTGGTTCCGACTTCGTGCCACACCGCTGGCTCGTATCCCGGCGCTGATCTGCTGTCTTTTGCTGGGGCTGGTCTGGAGCGCGTGGCACGCCGACCACCGCTTGCAGCAGCGCCTGCCGGAGTCCGTTCAGGGTGAGACGCTGTCGGTTACCGGTTATGTGTGCAGCCTGCCCAAGCGGGGGAGCTTTGACAGCCTGCGCTTTAATTTTTGCGTTCAGGGCTGGAACTCCTCGTTGGCTGGCGGAGGGCAGAAACCGGACAAGCTTCGCCTGGCCTGGTACGGGGTCGACGGCCGTGAATTGCCTGGACCGGGCCTGGCGCTGACGGTGGCGCTTAAACGCCCCCACGGCGACCTGAACCGAGCCGGGTTCCGCTACGAGGACTGGTTGTTTCGCCACGGTATCCGGGCCACGGGCAGCATTCGGTCAGTGGAGCCGGCACCGCAGATTCGCTGCCACTGGCATTGCCGTTACCATGCCTGGTACCGCCACACTGCCGAACGGGTGCGCCAGCTGTTCGGCAAATCTGATTACTACCCGCTGGCGGCATCACTGCTAATCGGCAACCGGAACGGCTTGACGGACAATCACTGGGAAACACTGAAAGCCACCGGCACGATTCATCTGGTGGCGATTTCCGGTCTGCATCTGGGGTTGCTGGCGATGATGGCGGCGGTATTGATACGCCGGGCCCTGTTACTGGTGCCAGCGGCCCGAATGCCGGAACGGCGTATCCGGCAACTGGTGTTTATGGGGCTGGTAGTGGTTTGCGGGTTTTACGCGCTGCTGGCCGGTTTTGGGGTGCCCACACGGCGGGCGCTGGTGATGGTCACCATCGGCGCCTGGTACCTTTTGATGGCCAGGGAGGTCAGTCCCTGGCGGCCGTTTTTGTTGGCCATGGCCGTGGTGCTGGCGATGGATCCGTTTGCGCCGCTGGATCAGGGGTTCTGGCTGTCGTTCGGCGCCGTGGGGGTTCTGCTACTGGCGTTTGCCGGCCGGTTGTCGGCGCCGGGCTGGCTGCGTGGTTTGTTCATCGCTCAGCTGGCGATTTTTGCCGGGCTTTGGCCCATTCTAATTCAGCTGGGCCAACAACAGCCGCTTGCCGGCATGCTGGCAAATCTTGTCGCTATTCCCTGGTTGTCGCTGGTGGTGATGCCAGTCATCCTCGCCGGTGGTCTGCTGGCGGTGATTGCCGGGCCGCTGGTTATGCCCTGGATACTGCCGATTATTGACGCTGTGCTGGCTATCCTGTGGGGTTGGCTGGACCGGGCCGGGAGCTTTCCCTGGCCGGCGTTGGCGGAGCCGGCCTGGCCGATTGTCCTGATTCTGGCTTTGTGCGTGCTGGTGTTGCTGCGTTTTCCGGCGCCGGGGTTGAGGCTATCCGGCGGTCTGGTACTGCTGGTGTGGAGCCTGCTGGCGCTGCTGCCGAACGGGCCACCGGTTAATCCGGTCATCAAGGCGCCTGAGCTGGTAGTGTGGGATGTTGGCCAGGGGTTGTCCGTGCTGCTGCGCTCCGGCGATCAGGTATTGGTATATGACACCGGGCCGGGCGTGGCTGGTGTTTATTCCGCGGCCGACTCGGTGCTGATTCCGGGGCTGCAGGCTCGTGGCATTGAACGAATCGACCGGCTGGTGATCAGTCACGCCGACAACGACCACGCCGGCGGCCTGGCGGAACTGCTGGATCGCTTCCCGGTGGGCCGGATTACCAGTGGCGAGCCCGCCGAGCTGTCAGTCGGAGAGCGGGGTTTGCCGCCTGGCCGGGTGGAAGCCTGTGAGCCGGGCATTGAACACTGGGCTGGCCTGGAGCTGGGGTTCTGGCGTTCAAGTCAGTCGGATGAGGGGAATGCAGCGTCCTGCGTGGTGCAGGTATTTCACCGGCCCACTCAAACCCTGGTCTGGCTGACCGGCGATATTAACCGCGCGGTTGAGCGTGAAATGCTGGCAGCCGGCGTGCACCGCTGGTTCCCCGCCCGGGAAGGCCGGCGATGGGTAGTGGCGCCTCATCACGGCAGCAAAACCTCATCTTCTCTGGAGTGGATCCGGGCGCTGATGCCGGACCGGGTTGTGTATACCGCCGGTTATCAACACCGTTATGGTCATCCCCATGAAGATGTGACCGCCCGATACCGCACCTTCGGCGCCACCGCCATGAACACGGCCTGCTCCGGTGAGATAACCCTGGCGCTGGCCGCCGAGCCATTGATTGCTACCGAACAGCGACACAACGCGCCCTTCTGGATCGGCGCCACTGGCCTGGCGCGTGATCAATGTCAGATACCGTAAGGTTGCGGGTGTGGCTCGCTATTGCACCTATGCTAAAGTAGCGCTCGCTCGTTATTAATCAGGGAGATCAAGCGTGTTCGAGCTTTTGAAAGCCGGTGGCATCCTGATGGTGCCCATTGTTGCCTGTTCCGTTCTGGCTCTGGCCATTATTCTGGAGCGTTTCTGGTCATTGCGTCCGTCCCGGGTGGCTCCGCCGCAAACGGTCAATGAGTTGTGGCGCTCGATCAAAAAGAAGGACCTTAACAGCAAGAAACTGAAGGCCTTCCAGGCCTCTTCCCCACTGGGGCAGGTGCTGGCCGGTGGCTTGATGAACGCCAAGCACGGCCGGGAAATCATGAAGGAAAGCATCGAGCAGGAAGCCAGCCAGGTGATCCACCAGCTCGAACGTTTCCTCAACCCACTGGGTACGATTGCCACCATTACCCCGTTGCTGGGCCTGCTGGGTACGGTGGTTGGCATGATCAAGGTGTTCGCCGAAATCCAGCTGGCGGGTGTGGGTAATGCCGGCAACCTGGCGGGCGGTATTTCCGAGGCCCTGATGACCACCGCCGCCGGCCTGAGTGTCGCCATTCCGGCCCTGATCGCCCACCGGTATTTCATCCGTCGTGTGGACGAATTGGTCGTCAACATGGAACAGGAAGCCATCAAACTGGTTGAAGTGGTCCACGGTGACCGTGAAATCGACGTGGAAGGAGCCTGAACGTCGTGAAGTTCAAACGCCAGAGAAGCAAGGAAGTCGGGGTCGACCTGACACCACTGATTGATGTGGTCTTCCTGCTGCTGATTTTTTTCATGGTGTCCACCACGTTCACCCGGGAAAGCCACCTGCAGGTTGAGTTGCCGGAGGCCAGTGGCGAGCCCGCCACGCCCGCAGAGGTGCAGCAGATTGACGTGGTCATCAACGCCGATGGCCAGTACATCCTGAACGACAGGACACTGGTCAATAATCGCCGCGAAACCCTGGAGCGGGGCGTTCGGGAATTGGCAGACGGGGATAACAGCCTGCCATTCATCATCACAGCCGATGCCCGTACCCCGCACGAGTTTGTGGTCAGAGCCATGGACGTCGCCGGCCGCCTCGGGTTCGCAAAACTGAGCATAACCACCGAACGAGAGGCTGAAAGCCCGTGATGAACGCAAGGCCGGAGCCGTTGCAGGCACCGCCAACCACAGGCTGGGCTACCTACAAACGCCTGTTTCGATATGTGAAGCCTTTTTGGCTGGCGTTTGCCCTGGCCATATTCGGCAATGTGGTTTACGCCGCCGCGTCCACCGGCATGGCGGCGGCCATGGAGTACGTCATCGCCGCCATCGAGAACCCCACCGATGAAAACCGGCTACTGCTGACCGGCCTGATTGTCGGCGTATTTGCCATGCGTGGTGTGGGTACGTTTTTCAGTCAGTATTTCATCAGTTATGTCGGGCGTAATGTTATTAACGCCCTGCGTAATGATGTGTTCGACCGACTGATGACCCTGCCATCCCGCTATTTCGACGACAACGCCGCCGGCCGGCTGGTGTCCAAGCTGACTTTCAATGTGGAGCAGGTGGCCGAGGCCACTACCAACGCGGTCACCATCACTCTGCGTGAGGGCCTGACCATCGTCGGTTTGCTGGGCTTTATGATCTACACCAACTGGAAACTGACCCTGGTGTTCCTGGTGGTGGGGCCGATTATCGGTCTGGTAGTGAATTACGCCAGCAAGCGCTTTCGCCGGATCAGCCAGCGCATCCAGGGTTCCATGGGCGATATTACCCACGTTGCATCCGAGTCCATCAGTGGCTACCGCGTGGTGCGTACTTTTGGTGGCGAGGATTACGAGCGCGGCCGTTTTCGCGATGTCAGCGCCCGTAATCTCAAACAAAGCCTGAAAATGGCCTCCACCCAGGCCATCAGTGTGCCGGTGATCCAGGTGTTGGTTGCGTTTGCCATCGCCGCGCTGGTTTGGACCATGCTGTCCCCGGAAATTCGGGGCGAAATGACCACCGGCCAGCTGGTGGCCTTCATCACCGCTGCAGCCACCATGGCCAAACCGATTCGCCAAATCACCTCTGTGCACTCGAAGATCCAAAAAGGTGTGGCCGCCGCTTACGACGTATTCGAGACCATGGACGAAGAGCCCGAGCATGATGAAGGCAGCTACGCCCCCAAACGGGTCGACGGCCATATTGAGTTTGATCGCATGTCGTTCCGGTATCGGGACCAGCTGGATAACGTGCTGGAAGACATCACGCTGGAGATTCCCGCCGGCCAGAGCATTGCGCTGGTGGGCCGTTCCGGTAGCGGCAAGTCCACCATGGTGAGCCTGTTGCCGCGTTTTTATGAATTCACCGGCGGCGATATCCGCATTGATGGTCATTCACTGAAAGAGTTCTCACTGGCGGCACTGCGGGCGCAGATTGCCCTGGTGAACCAGAATGTGGTGTTGTTCAACGACACCATCGCCGCCAACATTGCCTATGGCGCGCTGCGAGATTGCACCCGTGAGGAGATTCGCGAGGCAGCGGCAAAGGCCCATGCGCTGGAATTCATTGACCGCATGCCTGAGGGCATGGACACCCTGATCGGTGATAACGGGCTTATGCTGTCTGGTGGCCAACGCCAGCGCCTGGCCATTGCCCGGGCCATTCTGAAAGACGCGCCGGTGCTGATTCTTGACGAGGCCACCTCGGCGCTGGATACCGAATCCGAGCGCCACATTCAGGAGGCCCTGGAAACGGTAATGGAAGGCCGGACCACGCTGGTGATCGCCCACCGGCTGTCGACTATCGAGAAAGCCGACCGTATTCTGGTGATGGATAATGGCCGAATTGTTGAATCCGGCAGCCATGAAGACCTGCTGGCTGAAGGGGGCGCCTATGCACAGTTGCACCAGATCCAGTTCAGTGAGCACGCATGAGTAGCGATCTGATTGAAAAACTCTGGTACCGCCGGCACCGACCGCTCTGGCCCCTGCTGCCACTGAGCTGGTTGTATCGCTCGGTGGCGGAATCAAAGCGCCGGCGGGCGCAGGCTGAGCAACCCGGGCGCTTGGCCTTACCCGTGGTTGTGGTGGGTAACATTACCGCCGGCGGCACCGGCAAATCGCCATTGACCGCGCGCCTGGTTCAGTTAATGACAGCCCATGGCTGGCGGCCGGTGATTCTTAGCCGTGGCTACGGTGGTAAAAGCGAAACCTATCCCCTGCAAGTGACCGACACCACACCTGCCGGCGTCTGTGGTGACGAACCCCTGATGCTGGCGCGGGCCACCGGTTGCCCGGTGGTGGTGGATCCCGACCGTTTGCGCGGTGCCCGCCATGCCATCGACAACCAACTGGGCGATGTACTGATTTGTGATGATGGCCTGCAGCATTACCGCCTGCCCCGGGATATCGAGTTGGCGGTGTTTGATGGCCGCCGTGGCGTTGGCAATGGCGCATTGATTCCTGTTGGCCCCTTGAGAGAGCCGGTACAACGGTTGTCAGAGGTGGATTTTGTCGTGGTCAATGGTGGCCCGGCTGCCGTTGAACCGAACGGTTCGGTCAGCTATGCCGGTGTACCACATCCGCAAGTGCATACGATGGCGCTGAAACCCTCGGCGTTGGTTAATCTGAACAGCGGCGAGCGGCAGCCCCCCGAGGCGCTGTATGATCGCGGTGTGCGGGCGGTGGCCGGCATCGGTAATCCGTCCCGCTTTTTCGATACCCTGCGGGGCCTGGGCGCCCGGGTAACGGAAAAACCATTCCCCGATCACCACCATTTTCGCCCCGAAGACCTGGGGTTTCACCGGGGCGAATGGCTGGTAATGACGGCCAAAGACGCGGTGAAATGCCGAGGCATTGCACCGGACAATGCCTGGATGTTGACGGTGGAGGCCTCATTGCCGAAAGTTTTTGAACAACGTTTCCTGGAACGGCTGGCAGATTGTGCCGGCCGGCCAGCCAATGCCCCGTCCGATGACCAGACACAGAGACACGACCATGGATAAAAAACTGCTGGCCATGCTGGCCTGCCCGGTGTGCAAGGGCGAACTGAAACTGACCGAAGACCGCAGTGAACTGATCTGCTACCAGGATGCCATGGCATTCCCGATTCGAGAGGGAATTCCGGTGATGCTGGCCAGCGAGGCCAGAACCCTGAGCACCGACGAACGCCTGCATAAACACTGAACGCACACGGGTACAAGCAACTATGTCGTTTACCGTCGTTATTCCCGCCCGCTACGCCTCGAGCCGTCTACCTGGCAAGCCGTTGGCGGACATTGCCGGCAAACCGATGATTCAGCATGTGTGCGAACGGGCCGCCGAAAGCCGGGCGCAGCGGGTGGTGGTGGCCACCGACGATGCGCGCATTGAACAGGCCTGTCGGGGCTTCGGGGCCGAAGTGGTGATGACCTCGCCGCACCATGCCAGCGGTACCGACCGGCTGGAGGAAGTGGCCGGCAAGCTGGATCTGGATCCGGACCATCGGGTAGTGAACGTGCAGGGCGACGAACCCTTGATTGCTCCCGAGTTGATCAATCAGGTGGCGGATAACCTGGAACAATACCCGGAGGCCGCCATTGCCACCCTGTGCGAGCGCTTGCACGATGTGCACCAGGTGTTCAACCCGAACGTGGTGAAGGTGGTGTGCGATGCGCGGGGCATGGCGCATTATTTCAGTCGTTCACCGATTCCCTGGGCCCGGGATTTCTGGCCGGAGGGCGCGCACCCGGATGAACTGGATCTGCCCGACAACATTGGTTACTTCCGCCATATTGGCATCTACGGTTACCGCGCCAGCGTGCTCCGGGAGTTTGTCCAGTGGCCACCGGCACCCACCGAACGAGTGGAATCCCTGGAGCAATTGCGAGCGTTGTACAACGGTGCGTTGATACATGTGGATATCGCTGACCAGCCGCCGGCCCCGGGCGTTGATACCGAGGCGGATCTGGAGCGGGTTCGGGCCTTGTTGGCGGGAGGAAAGCATCATGGCTGAGGGTAAAGTCGGCATTCTATTCGTGTGTCTGGGCAATATCTGCCGCTCGCCCACCGCCGAAGGTGTGTTTCGCCGGCTGGCGGAACAGTCGGGGCTGCTTGATCAGCTGGTGATTGATTCCTGCGGCACCGGAAGCTGGCATATCGGCAAACAGCCCGACGCTCGTGCAATGGCCGCCGCCGCGCGCCGTGGCGTTGATTTGAGTGGCCTGCGGGCACGACAATTCGAGCCGTCGGATCTGGATCGTTTCGAATACATCGTCACCATGGACCGGGCCAATCTGGCGGATATCCGGGACGTTTGGCGGCAGAACGGCGGCACCGAGCCCCGGCTGTTCCTCGATTATTCCGGGGCCGGGGCCGATGAGGTGCCGGATCCCTACTATGGCGGAGAAGACGGCTTCGAGCAGGTACTGGATCTGATTGAAGACGCCAGCGAAGGCCTGCTCCGTGACATTCGGGAGCGTCTGGCTTGACCAAACCGGTTACACAGTGGGCGCCGCGCGAGCAGGTGGATCTGACCTCGCTCAACACCATGGCCATCTCCGCCCGGGCCCGCTATTTCGTGGCGGTGCAGTCAGTGGAGGAACTGAAGCGTGCTCTGGACTGGGCGGGCGCCAGACAGTTGCCGGTTCAGTTGTTGGGTGGGGGCAGCAACCTGGTGTTTGCCGGTGATTATTTCGGGCTGGTGGTACATATGGCTCTGCTGGGCCGCAGGCTGGAGCCCATCGACAATGACACCGCCAGGCTGGTGCTGCAGGCCGGTGAAAACTGGCACGAGGCGGTGCTGTTTGCCGCCCGGCAAGGCTATCGGGGCATTGAAAATCTGGCACTGATTCCCGGCACCGCGGGCGCTGCACCGGTGCAGAACATCGGCGCCTATGGAGTTGAACTGTGCGATACCCTGGAGGCGGTGACGGTGCTGGACCGCCAGGACGGGCGCGTGCGCTCGCTTGATGCCAGTGCCTGCTGCTTTGGCTATCGAGACAGCCTGTTCAAGCACCAGCCAGGGCGGTACATCATTCTGGAAGTGTGCCTGCGGTTGTCCCGCCGTGCGCCATTCAAACTGGCCTATGGCGATTTGCAGCAGACCCTGGGCGAGCCGGAAAACAACGAACAACTCACGGCACTGCAGGTGGCCCACGCGGTCATGGCCCTGCGCCAGCAAAAGCTGCCGGACCCCTCAACCCTTCCCAACGCTGGCAGCTTTTTCAAGAATTCGGTGGTATCCGGCGAGCAATACCAGGCGCTGCAGCAACAGTTTCCCGGTGTGGTGGCCTATCCGGTGGATAACGGAATGAAGCTGGCCGCCGGCTGGCTGATTGATCAGGCTGGCTGGAAGGGCTTCCGTAACGAGAAGGTTGGTGTGCATGACCGCCAGGCACTGGTGCTGGTGAATCACGGTAGCGGCTCGGGAGCGGATATTCTGGCCCTGGCTGAGCAGGTGCAGGCGTCGGTGCTGGAGAAATTCGGAGTGGCGCTGGAGATGGAGCCCGGCATTGTGGGCGCCCGGGCGTAAAACCGTTCAGCAACAGCCATCCCGTCCAGTGCCCGGGATGGCTGTTGGTTACCCTTTACAGGCTGTTTTTCGGTGAAGCCTTGACCAGGAACGACAGGGCTTCCTCCAGGGGGACATCCTGCTTGTCCGCATCGCGGCGACCTTTGTATTCCAGCGTTCCCGCCTCCAGTCCGCGCTCGGACACCACAAAGCGGTGCGGCAGGCCCATCAGCTCCATATCGGCAAATTTCACGCCCGGGCGTTCCTTCCGGTCATCCAGCAGCACATCGTAGCCCGCCTGGCGCAGTTGTGCGTACAGCTTCTCGCCAGCCTCGGCAACGGCCTCGGATTTGTGGCCGTTGAGGGTGACAATGGCCACCTCGAACGGGGCAATGGCGTCCGGCCAGATGATGCCCCTGTCGTCGTGGTTTTGTTCAATGGCGGCGGCGACGATCCGGGATACACCAATGCCGTAGCAGCCCATCTCCAGAGTGACCGCCTTGCCGTTTTCATCCAGCACGTTGGCGTTCATGGCCTCGCTGTACTTGTTGCCCAGCTTGAAGATGTGGCCCACTTCGATGCCTCGGCGGATTTCGAGGGTGCCCTTGCCGTCCGGGCTCGGGTCGCCTTCCACCACATCGCGCAGGTCTTCCACGCGGCCCAGGGCGACGTCGCGTTCCCAGTTCACGCCGGTCAGGTGGTAGTCGTCCCTGTTGGCGCCGCAGACAAAGTCCGCCAGGTGAGCGGCGCTGCGGTCAACAATCATGGGCACTGGCAGATCCACCGGGCCGATGGAGCCGGGCTTGCAGCCGACTGCTTTCTCGATCTCCTCATCGGTGGCCATGGTCAGCGGCTCGGCGATGCCGTCCAGCTTCTCCGCCTTGATCTCGTTCAGGTTGTGGTCACCGCGCAGGATCAGGGCCACCAGACCGGACTTGCCGTCTTCATCGGGTTCGCCGTGGACCAGCAGGGTTTTCACGCTGTTTTCCGCCGGCAGGCCCAGGAACTCGGAGACGGCCGCGATGGTTTTCTGGCCAGGGGTGTGCACTTCGGTCATGGCCTGTGAGGGCGCCGGGCGATCACCGGCCGGGGCCACAGCCTCGGCTTTCTCGATGTTGGCGGCGTAATCGCTGTCGGTGGAGAATACGATGTCGTCTTCACCGGAGGAGGCCAGCACGTGGAACTCGTGGGAAGCACTGCCACCAATGGCGCCGGAGTCGGCCTGCACCGGGCGATAGTTCAGCCCCAGACGGTCGAAGATGTTGCAGTAGGTCTGGTGCATGAGCTGATAGGTTTCATCCAGGGATTCCCGGTTGATGTGGAACGAGTAGGCGTCCTTCATCAGGAATTCCCGGGCGCGCATCACGCCAAAGCGGGGGCGGCGCTCGTCCCGGAACTCGGTCTGGCTCTGGTAGAAGTTGGCCGGCAGTTCCTTGTAGCTTTTCAGCTCGTTGCGGATCAGGTCGGTGATCACCTCTTCGTGGGTGGGGCCGAAGCAGAAGTCGCGGCCGTGGCGGTCGTTCAGGCGCAGCAGCTCGCCGCCGTACTGTTCCCAGCGACCGGATTCCTGCCAGAGCTCGGCGGGTTGCACGGCCGGCATCAGCACTTCCTGGGCGCCGCTCTTGTCCATTTCCTCGCGAACAATCCGCTCCACCTTGCGCAGTGTGCGAAGGCCCATGGGTAGCCAGGTGTAAAGGCCGGCGGCCAGTTTGCGGCTCATGCCGGCACGCAGCATCAGCTGGTGGCTGATAATTTCGGCGTCGGCCGGGGTCTCTTTCTGGGTGGCAATCAGATAACGGCTTGCTCGCATGGTGTTTTCCGCTTTCCTGCAAAAATAAACGTGGGATGAAAAATTGCCTTGTATTGTACGGAGCCCGCCCGGTCAGGTACAGCCAGACAAAGGGCGGTTACGAGAGATAGCCCAGGGGCAGGGCGGTGCTGTCCAGCACCCGGCGCAGCACGAAACTGGAGTGCACACCACTGACCCCGGGAATGCGGGTAATGTGATTGAGCAGGAATTGGTGGTAATGGTCCATGTCCGGTACCACCACTTTCAACATGTAGTCAGCGCTCTGGCCGGTGATCAGGTAGCACTCCTGCACTTCAGGGTAGCCGGACACCTGCTCTTCGAAGGCGGCGAAGCGTTCGGGGGTATGCCTGTCCATGCCGATCAGGATGATGGCGGTGAGCGACAGGCCGAGCTTTTTGTGATCCAGAATCGTGGCGGTGCGCAGAATGATGCCGGCTTCTTCCAGCGCTCGCACCCGCCGCAGGCAAGGGGAGGGGGACAGGCCTACTTTTTCCGCCAGTTGCTGGTTGGTGACTGAACCGTCTTGCTGCAAGCATTCGAGGATTTTTCGGTCAGTTCTGTCTACTTTTACCAGTGCACTTTCTTTTTTGGGCATTTAATGTCTCTTTTTGGCCTAAGGTAACAATAATCTGTTTAAATTTATGGGTTGGAGGCCAAAAAAGCAAACAAATAGCGCGAATGCGGCGTTACACTGTTGGTAAGTCGACGTTTCATGAAAAGTGTCACAAGAGTTTTCATAAAAAGGAAGGTTTCACCATGGCTTTTGATCATCGTAAATATGCCCCGTTCAAGCCGATTGCCAAGAAAGATCGTCGCTGGCCGGATCAGACCATCGATAAGGCACCGGACTGGTGTGCGGTGGACCTGCGTGACGGCAACCAGGCGCTGGTCAAACCCATGACAGTGGCCCAGAAGCAGCGGATGTTTGATCTGCTGGTCAAGCTGGGCTTCAAGGAAATCGAGATTGGCTTCCCGGCTGCCAGCCAGCCGGACTTCGATTTCTGCCGTAAGCTGATTGAAGGCAACCGCATTCCGGATGATGTGAAAATCCAGGTGCTGACCCAGGCGCGGCCGGAACTGATCGAACGCACCTATGAAGCGCTGGAAGGTGCCAAACAGGCCATCGTGCACGTCTACAATTCCACCTCCACGGTGCAGCGTGAGCAAGTGTTCGGTATGGACCGTGCCGGCATCCGCGACATTGCCATCCGTGGTGCGAAGGTGGTGCAGGACTTTGCCGCGAAATACCCGGATACCGACTGGACCTTCCAGTATTCACCGGAAAGCTTCACCGGCACGGAGCTGGATTACGCGGCAGAGGTCATTGATGCGGTGAACGACGTCTGGCGTCCGGATCAGGGCCAGAAGGTGATCATCAACCTGCCGGCGACCGTGGAAATGGCCATGCCTAACGTATTCGCCGATCAGGTGGAGTGGATCTGTGACAACATCCGCTACCGCAAGGATATCCGCATCAGCCTGCATACCCACAACGACCGTGGCTGTGCGGTGGCGGCCGCCGAGCTGGGCGTGATGGCCGGCGCCGATCGGATTGAAGGCACCCTGATGGGTAATGGCGAGCGCACCGGCAACATGGATTTGGTGACCATGGCCATGAACCTGTACTCCCAGGGCGTGGATCCGGAGGTCGATCTGTCCGGCATGGCCGAGATCACCGAGGTGGTGGAAGCCTGTACCGAGATCTCCACCCACCCACGTCACCCCTACGCCGGCGAGCTGGTGTTTACCGCGTTCTCCGGCAGCCACCAGGATGCGATTCGCAAATGCCTGGCGCGGCGTAAAGAGGGTGAAATCTGGAATGTGGCGTATTTGCCCATCGACCCGTCTGATCTGGGTCGCCGCTACGAGGAAGTGGTGCGCATCAACAGTCAGTCCGGCAAGGGCGGCGTGGCCTACGTGTTGGAGCGGGATTACCGGATTACCCTGCCGCGCTGGCTGCAGATCGAGTTTGCCAAGGTGGTGCAGCGTGAAGCCGAAACCAACGGTGGTGAAATCGATTCAGATACCATTCATCGGCTGTTTGAGGAGCGTTATCTGAAAGTGCCCGCCGACTGGGCGCTGCGCTCCTACGACCTGCATCGTAACGAAGAAGGCGTGGGCGCCATGGTGTCCATGGGACCGGACGGCGGCGTGATCGAGCTGGAAGGTCATGGCCTGGGCGCCGTGGAGGCGGTCAGCGATGCCCTGAACAAACAGTTTGGCGTGGCCATTGCGGTTGAGGCCTACGACGAGTTTGCCCTGGGCGAAGGCACGAACGCCAATGCCTTGGCCTGCATCCGCCTGACCGCCAACGGCCAGCACTGCAGTGCCGCCGCCCTGGCTGAGGACACAACGTCTGCTACCCTGCAGGCACTGTTCAATGCCGTGTCACAGGCCAACGGCGTGAATGCCGGTATAAAAGCCGAGGAAACGGCGGAAGCCTGACGGCATAAACCTCACACCAAACAGTTCACACCCAAAAACAAAGGCCGGCAATTTTGCCGGCCTTTGTTTTTTCAGTTCTGTTATCCACCCGTTTGCCCTTGAGGGGGCATCCGGCAGATGACATAACCGTTTACAGCGGGGTTACGTTTTCCGCTTGCGGGCCTTTCGGGCCCTGGGTCACGGTGAATTCCACCTTCTGGCCTTCTGCCAGAGTGCGGAAACCGCCTGCGTTGATTGCGCTGTAGTGAACGAATACGTCACTGCCGCCTTCCTGTTCAATAAAGCCAAAGCCTTTGGCTTCGTTAAACCATTTGACCTGGCCGGTTTTGGTATCAGACATCGATCTATCCTGTGGTACTGAAACGTTTGCCCTCACGGGACCTTCGGGTGCTGTTTATCACAGCAATTTCAGTATAGACCGGGTTCAGAGGGCGTCAATACAAAATAAACGCCTGAAGAGGCGGAAAACGCGGCCTGTTAGTGATTGATTTTCATCATCTTGTCATCTTCGTTATCCACCCCGGTGACCTCTGCCCGGACACTTCCCCGGCCGAGGCGGGCGCTGATGGGCTGGCCGGGGGTCAGCTGGTCGGCCTGCCGGATAATCTGGCCCTGATCATCCCGAACGATGGCGTAGCCCCGCTCCAGTGTGGCCAGTGGGCTGACCAGATGCAGGCTTTGGGCCGAATGCTGCAGCCGCTCCCGTTGCTGGCGCAGGTTCTGCTGTACCGCGCTGTCCAGTCGTTGCCTAAGCAGTCCCACCTGTTCGCTGGCGTGGACCAGGGTTTGCCGGGGCGATTGGGCGGCCAGCCGCCGGTCCAGGTGTTCGGCCCGCACCCGTTGCTGTTGCAGTTTCTGGGTGATCACCCGGTTTAGTCGGATATCCAGCTCATCCATGCGCTGAGCCTTCTCTTGCAGCTCCCGGCGCGGGTCCCGTAGCCGTGCCGACAGGTGCCCCAACTGGGTTTGCAGGCGTTGCAGTTGACGCCGCGCTGATTGAGCCAGGCGCAGTTGTTGGTCGTTTAACCGGCGCAGCCAGTCCTGCTGGTCCGGTGAAATCTTTTCGGCGGCGGCCGAGGGTGTGGGGGCGCGTAAATCGGCGACAAAGTCGGCGATGGTGACATCCACTTCGTGGCCCACGGCGCTGACAGTGGGAATGCTGCAGGCGGCGATGGCCCGGGCCACGGCTTCCTCATTGAAGCACCACAGATCTTCCAGCGAACCACCGCCCCGGCCGATGATCAGCACGTCCGCCACGTTATGCTGTTGGGCTCGTTCAATAGCCTGGACAATGTCCGCCGTGGCCGCCTGGCCCTGAACGGCGGTGGGGTAGAGGGTGACCGGGATCGCCGGACAACGCCGGGCCAGTACCGTCAGAATGTCATGGATGGCCGCACCGGTGGGGGAGGTGACCACGCCAATGTGACGGGGCGTGGCCGGCAGGGGCTTCTTGCGGGCCGGGTCGAACAGCCCCTCGGCCTGCAGTTTCATTTTAAGGGCGTCGAACGCCTGTTGCAGTGGGCCCAGGCCCGCTGGCTCCAGATGTTCGACAATGATCTGGAAGTCGCCCCGGTTTTCATACAGGGTCACCTTGCCGCGAATGCGGATCTGATCACCCTCTTTGGGCAGAGTTCGGATGCGCTGGTTCGCGCCCCGGAACATGGCGCAGCGGATCTGGCACTTTTTATCCTTCAGGGAAAAATACCAGTGCCCGGACGAGGGGCGTGCGAACCCGGAAATCTCACCTTCCACCCACACCTGCATGAACGAGGCTTCCAGCATCTGCTTGGCCTGGTGATTCAGCTCACTGACGGTAAGGGCTCGGGGACGGCTGTCCGGGTAGGCGGTGGTCAAGATTCAAACTCCGTAGTGATTCGTACGCAATAGCCGAAGTGGGTGGTAAAAATAAAGGAAATTCAAAAACATGCAATAATATGGCAAAAATCCTGCGGTTTACTGCAGCCGATCACGACTTTATAATAGATCGATTAAGGATTTTGCTTTGCTGTACCGGCGCCGGTGCAGTGCAGAAATCTCAACTTAGCACGTTCAAAAGGCGGATCCCAATGCTGCGTATTGCCGAAGAAGCCCTCACGTTTGACGACGTTCTGCTCGTTCCCGGTTATTCTGAAGTTTTGCCCCATCAGGTTGAGCTGAAAACCCAGCTCACCAAGGGCATCACACTTAACATCCCGCTGATCTCTTCAGCCATGGATACCGTGACCGAAGCAGAGCTGGCCATCGCCATGGCCCAGGAAGGCGGCGTTGGCATCATGCATAAGAACATGACCGTTGAGCAACAGGCCGCAGCCGTGCGCAAGGTCAAGAAATTCGAAAGCGGCGTGGTGAAAGACCCGATCACCGTCAGCCCCGGCACCACCGTGCGCGAGCTGGTGGACATCACCATGGCCAACAACATCTCCGGCCTGCCGGTGGTGGATGGCAATGATCTGGTGGGCATTGTCACCGGCCGCGATATTCGCTTTGAAAGCCGCATGGACACGCTGGTTCGCGACATCATGACCCCGAAAGAAAAACTGGTCACGGTGAAAGAAGGCGCGGACGTTGAGGAAGTGAAAGAGCTGCTGCACCGCCACCGCATCGAGAAAGTGCTGGTGGTCAACGATAATTTTCAGCTGCGTGGTCTGATCACTGTTAAAGACATCCAGAAAGCGAAAGATTACCCGCTGGCTTGTAAAGATGACCAGGGTCGCCTGCGTGTTGGCGCGGCGGTTTCCACGGGTGGTGATACCGAAGCCCGTATTACTGCGCTGGCCGAAGCCGGCGTGGATGTGCTGGTGGTCGACACCGCCCACGGCCATTCCAGGGGCGTGATCGACCGCGTTCGCTGGGTGAAAGAGAACTTCCCGGAAGTACAGGTGATCGGTGGTAACATCGCCACCTCCGATGCGGCTATCGCCCTGGCGGATGCCGGCGCAGACGCCGTGAAAGTGGGCATTGGCCCCGGTTCCATCTGTACCACCCGTATTGTCGCCGGTATTGGCGTACCCCAGATTTCGGCTGTGTCCAACGTGGCTGCTGCCCTGAAAGACCGTGGCGTGCCGTTGATTGCCGACGGCGGTATCCGTTTCTCCGGTGATATTGCCAAGGCACTGGCCGCCGGTGCCCACTGTGTGATGATCGGCAGCCTGCTGGCCGGCACCGACGAAGCCCCCGGCGAAGTGGAGCTGTTCCAGGGCCGGAGCTACAAGGCATACCGTGGCATGGGCTCCATTGGCGCCATGGGGCAGGGCTCCAGTGACCGTTATTTCCAGGACGCCAGCAAGGGCGTCGACAAACTGGTGCCGGAAGGCATTGAAGGCCGCGTGGCCTGCAAAGGTCCGATGCGCAACATTGTGCACCAGCTGGTGGGTGGTATTCGTGCCGCCATGGGTTACACCGGTAGCGCCACCATGGAAGAAATGCGCACCAGGCCGGAATTTGTTCGCATCACCAACGCCGGCATGCGTGAAAGCCACGTACACGATGTCACCATCACCAAGGAAGCGCCCAACTACCGAGTTGGTTAATCACCCCGCCTGATCTGACCCGGCCCCGAAAAGGGCCGGGTTTGTTGTTTGATAGCCAGAGGAACTCCATGGCCCAGAATATCCACGACCACCGCATCCTGATTCTCGATTTCGGTTCCCAGTACACCCAGCTGATCGCCCGCCGTGTGCGCGAGATTGGCGTGTATTGCGAAGTGAAAGCCTTCGATATTACCGATGAAGAGCTGGCCGCCTTCAATCCCAAGGGGATTATCCTGGCCGGTGGCCCGGAATCGGTCACCCAACTCGGTGGCCCGCGCGCGCCTGACGGTTTGTTCGAGCGGGGCATTCCCATTCTGGGTATCTGCTATGGCATGCAGACCATGGCCGAGCAGCTTGGCGGCCGTGTGGCCAGCTCCGAAAAGCGTGAATTCGGTTATGCCCAGGTAAAAGTGCGGGCCAAGGGGCCGCTGCTGTCGGACATCACCGATCACCTGACGCCGGCCGGCGATTCTCTGCTGGATGTCTGGATGAGTCATGGCGATAAGGTAGTCGCTATGCCTGAAGGCTTCGAGCTGCTGGCTTCTACCGAAAGCGCACCGGTGGCCGCCATGCAGGACCTGAACCGCAATCTCTACGGCGTGCAGTTCCACCCCGAAGTGACTCACACCCTGCAGGGCAAGCGCATTCTCGAACATTTCGTGCTGAACATCTGCCAGTGCGAGGCGCTGTGGACGCCGGCCAAGATTGTTGACGACGCGGTTCGACAAATCCGCGAACAGGTTGGCAATGATAAAGTGCTGCTAGGCCTGTCCGGCGGTGTCGATTCCTCGGTCACGGCAGCGCTGCTGCACAAGGCCATCGGCGACCAGCTGACCTGCGTGTTCGTGGACAACGGCCTGTTGCGCCTGCACGAAGGCGACCAGGTGATGGACATGTTCGCCAACAACATGGGCGTGAAAGTGATTCGGGTGGATGCCGAAGACTTGTTCCTGGCCAAGCTCAAGGGTGTGGATGATCCTGAACAGAAGCGCAAGATCATCGGTAACACCTTCATCGATGTATTCGATGATGAAGCAGCCAAAATCACCGATGTGAATTGGTTGGCCCAGGGCACCATCTACCCGGACGTCATCGAGTCTGCCGCCTCCAAAACCGGCAAGGCACACGTGATTAAATCCCACCACAACGTGGGTGGCCTGCCGGAAACCATGAAAATGAAACTGGTTGAGCCGCTGCGTGAGCTGTTCAAGGACGAAGTACGCCGGATCGGCCTGGAGCTGGGCCTGCCTTACGACTTTGTCTATCGTCACCCGTTCCTGAGGCCGCGCTTGGGCTTTCGTATCTTGGCTGTGGTGACAAAAGCGTACGCACACATCCAGCGCCGTGCCTAACTCATCCTCCTGGAAGAGCTGCACCGGGCCGACCTGTACCACAAGACCAGTCAGGCCTTCGCCGTGTTCCTGCCGGTCAAATCCGTGGGTGTGGTGGGCGATGCCCGCCGCTACGAATACGTGATCGCCGTGCGTGCGGTGGAAACCGTTGATTTCATGACCGCCCGCTGGGCACGTCTTCCGTACGAGCTGCTGGAAACCGTGTCCAACCGGATCATTAACGAGATCACCGGTGTGTCGCGGGTGACCTACGACATTTCTTCCAAGCCGCCTGCTACCATCGAGTGGGAATGATCACACGTTAGGCATTAGCTGGTACTAACTGGCATTAAATGACACTTAAGCCCATGTTTTCATGGGCTTTTTTGTTTTTATTGATATTAAAACCTGATTTTTGGGTGATCTTTCAGCATGGTATCGGAATCGAAGAAGGATAAGACTCTTGCTGACCGATGCCAAGCTGCGCAACCTCAAGCCGAGGGATAAACTCTACAAGGTCAATGACCGGGATGGCCTCTACGTGGCCGTCACTCCTGCCGGTTCTATTTCATTCCGTTACAACTACTCGATCAATGGCAGGCAAGAGACAATCACCTTTGGCCGCTATGGCGTTGGGGGAATCACGCTGGCAGAAGCCCGTGAGCGACTTGGTGAAGCCAAGCGGATGGTCGCCGATGGAAAGTCACCAGCGAAGGAGAAGGCCCGAGACAAGGCGCGTGTTAAAGGGGCTGAAACCTTTAGTGCCTGGGCGGAAAAGTGGCTACGTGGCTACCAGATGGCCGACTCTACCCGTGATATGCGCCGCTCGGTTTATACGCGAGAGCTGGAAGCGAAATTTGGCAATCAGAAGCTGACCGAAATCACCCACGGAGTCCGTCAAGGTAGATGTCATGTTTAAGTCATCAGCTCTTTAACAATTGGCCGCCTTTTCCGGGTTCAGAGTGACTGATTCCGGCAAGCTGAAGTTTCGGATATCACCGGACCAGCGACGCGGGTTCTTGGCTTTCGCAGCCTCGATGACCTGTTGCCGCTGGGCCGGGATCTGCTCAGCCTCACCATCATGGCGCTGCTGAGGTGTTACGTAATGCAGGGCACTGTGCCGATGCTCGGTGTTGTACCAGCGTACGAACGCCAACACCCAGTTCCGCGCCTCCTGAATCGTCCTGAAGCCGTTAATCGGGAACCCGGGGCGGAACTTCAGAGTTTTGAATAACGATTCCGAGAACGCATTGTCGTTACTGACCCGGGGCCGACTATTTGAGGGCGTAATACCCAGGTCATACAGCTTTTCCAGGAAGGTCGCCGCCTTCATTGGGCTGCCGTTATCGGAGTGAAGCACCAGTGGCTTTTGCCTGGAAGCCAGGTGCTCGCGCCAGTAGGCCTTCTCAATGAACTCACTGGCCAGTTCACCGTTTTCACTGTCGTAGACCTCGTGACCGACAATCTTGCGACTGTAAACGTCCAGCATCAGGTACAGATAGAACCAGGTACCTCGTGCCGGGCCTGGCAACCAGGAAATATCCCATGACCAAAGGCGGTTTGCCTCACAAGCCTTGTGCGTTGTGGCCTGACGTTTGCGCTCAGGCGGTTTCTGACGCCCTCTGTGGTGGACCTGATCATAGTCTCGCAGAACTCGATAGAAAGTTGACTCTGAAGCCAGGTAGCGGCCCTCATCCAGCTGATCGGCCACAATAAAGGCCGGTGGGCAACTGCGATATTGTGGCTGATTGCAGAGCGATACCACGGCCCGGCGCTCCTGATCTGTCAATTTGTTAGTCGGTACCGGTCTGGGCACCAAAGGCCTCTGATCCGCTTTAACAGCTTCTTCCGCTGTCCAGCGCTGATAAGTGCGGATGCTCAATTTCAGCAAGGCACAAGCCTTGACCAGCCGGGCACCGTTACTCTGGGCTTCTTCGATCAGAGTAACGGCCTGCTGGCGATCCGGGAGGCTGGTCATTCGTCCTCGTCTTTGGGGCCCCAGATCGCCTCGGCTTTTTTTGACAGAGTCAGCAGCGCTGCGGTTTCCGCCAGGGCTTTTTCCTTGCGACGCAACTCGGATTCGAGTTTTTTGACCCGCTTCCTCTCAGCCTTGGCGGCTTGACGGTTGCGCTTGGTCTGTTCCTCAGATTGGTCATTGGCTCCCACGCAGGCGGCTTTCCAGGCTTCAATCTGCTCTGGATAGAGACCATGCTTGCGGCAATATTCGCTGAGTTCCGCCTCCGTCATCGGAGCGGTCTCCAACACAATGCGGAACTTTTCCTCGCTACTCCACTTCTCGGGTGTGGCTGAGTTCGATGGCAAAACGGCACCTCGTTCTCTGGCGGCTTTTCGCCAATTGTACAAGGTTGCCGTGCTGATGCCTTCCTGACTGGCCAACTCGGCTACGGTCAAACTCTGGGGCGGAGTCATTTTCTGGAGAATGGCTTCCTTACGTTCTGGCGAATAATGGGGCATGGTTGTCCTCTGAAATTATCAGGCGACAACTACCTTGACGCATAGGGCCCACGAGGACTTGCGAGCACTGACCGACGCCATCGTAGAGCGTGGTGCGCCTGCTACGGCGGTTCATGCGCGTGAGATTGTACTCCAGGTATACCGCTGGGCGACTGAGCGGGGTCAGAAGGTCGAAAATCCGGCAGACCTGGTGAGGCCAGCAAGCATTGCCAGATTTGAGCCGAGAGATCGAACCTTGACGCCCGAAGAAATCAGGATCATGTACCAGTACATGGGGCGTATTGGTACATCACCATCGATCCGGGCAGCGGTAAAGCTACTGTTGTTGACGATGGTGCGTAAAAGCGAGCTGACGAATGCCACCTGGAATGAGATCAACTTCAGCGAAGCGCTCTGGACGATCCCCAAAGAACGGATGAAGCGGCGAAACCCTCACCTGGTCTTTCTATCCAGGCAGGCTATGGACATCCTCATCGCTTTGAAGACGTTCTCCGGTGGATCGGATTATATTTTGCCGTCGCGTTACGATTCTGACGTACCCATGAGCAGTGCCACCCTCAATCGAGTCATGACAATGACGTACAAGCTGGCTCAGAAAGAAGAGCAACCGCTTGCCAAGTTTGGCCCCCACGATCTGAGGCGCACAGCGAGTACCTTGCTCCATGAAGCTGGCTACAATACCGACTGGATAGAGAAATGCCTGGCACATGAGCAAAAGGGAGTGAGGGCGATCTATAACAAAGCTGAGTATCGAGAGCAGCGTACATCGATGTTGCAAGACTGGGCTGACATGATTGATGAGTGGACAGCTTACTAATGCGAAACTTTGTATCCGAACACCGGTCAACGCAATTCCCGAAAGATTATCTACGAACTTAACCTATTGATTTATCGTTGAAATAACGAGTTTTCGGTATTTTTCAGTCGATATATTTAAGTGTTCGGCTACTTTGTTACCCATTAGTAAGCGGTTATAGACTGTAAGCTCAATCTTCTTAACCTTATTGCTTAAAACAAGCAGTGTAATGTATTTTTCTAGATAGGATGCTTGCCTTTAGAAATGTCGAGCCAGAAGAGATACTTGTGACTCGACATTTAAAAATTTGTATTGAATTTATGGAGAAACAAATATTTTTAGCTCCACATCATTGATGTGCGCTGTCGATATCCAGCTATTAATTAATTGGTAAGCTTGTAATGTCTCACTGGCCGCATTTTGACCAAGCCATAGCTGACTTTTAAAGTGCCCTACAGAAAAACTATTTGCGGAAACAATCCATATTTCCTTACGAACGGCTGTTGAGCGGCGTCTCTGGGAAACTACGTCCCAGACTTCGTTCAGCTTTTGCTGCCTATCTTGAGAATTACTGGCGGTATAGGATTTTCCGTTTATCAACCTGATCCTCTCATACATCAATTGCTCTGCCCCCGCTGTGGGCCAAGCTGAAAGTAGTAAGTTCCAGTTTCCTGGTCTTAGCAGTTCGTTCCCACTTACCAACATTTCCATGTTCTTGATTGCTTGAGATCCTACCTCAGCAAGTGCACCAGCTGAAGATTGTGGTTTTTTTGGACTGTCACCACATTTTATGTGTACATACACAAGTTTGTTCTTAGATGACAAAATAAAATCGGCAGGCTCAGTACCCATATCAGTGTTTAGAACTAGATCGGCATTGGGAATATATGGGGAAAACGGTCCTAAGTCGGCACGTGTTGGGTTGTCCATTCCATTGGCTTTAATCTTATCTAATAGATAGAAGATTGATTCTGTGCTGAAGTTCTGGTTTACAACTTGGTATACCTTATTCTTGTAACCCTTTTCATCTAGGTTTTCCCCTAGTAATTCAGGAAGCCCAATGACCACATTTGCTAGGTTTGATTCATCAAAATTGAAAGAGTGTTCGACGGGAAGTTTTGTTTCATAGAATTTATCTTGGGAATAACCAATTCCATTTTCCAATAAAGCTTTATGGAGATGCCCAGTTAGCAAGTCAACAATATTCTCGTTTTGAACATCATGTTCATTTATAGAATAAAAAATTGGCTGATCAGGGTTCATGTCCAGGTATGGTTCTTCATTACGAAGCTCGATTACTATTCGACTCTCCTCAACTCCAGGTAGTAGCAGAAATCCGTCTTCATAATTCCTATGCAAGAAATCATTGTCTATGGTATGAGTTGAACCATCGATTGAGATTGTTATTGGTGATTCGAACTCGCTGAAGTCAAATATCACGCTTTCGATATTTACATTAGTGTCTATGTTAACTGGCTTTGCATAAGAGTCGATGAGTGGGTTGTTAACTAATGAGTCTCCAGCAAGGACAGTGTTCATTGTTTCTAACCAGTCATTTAATTCATACAGGCTGAATGAATTTTCTTTTTGGTCTGATATGCGCCCTGAGTCAACCCCTACGTAATAGCTACCAGATTTTGTTTTCATTATGTCGTAAGTGTCTAATCTTGCAGTAGAAATTCTGTATGAGGAGTTGGCTTGTTGATCTGCCATTTGATCCAGGTTCTGTCCCTTAATCGCTATACTATCAGGGCGTCTCCTTGCTGAACTAACAGACTTGCTGCTGGCTTCTTTAGTAGTCGAAGATTCGCCAAGAGATACTAATGCGAAACTTTGTATCCGAACACCGGTCAACGCAATTCCCGAAAGATTATCTACGAACTTAACCTATTGATTTATCGTTGAAATAACGAGTTTTCGGTATTTTTCAGTCGATATATTTAAGTGTTCGGCTACTTTGTTACCCATTAGTAGAATCTTAAATAAATTCTCTTGTGGTACGGCAGAGCCAAGTTTTAATTCTTTGTCTCTGCTAAGGCGCCGCCCTCTGCTATCGTAAATTGCGACGATATTGTTAGATAGTTCTTTAATAATGGTTATTTCTAAGGATGGCTCGAAAAAGAAATGATCTTTTAAGAATTTAGAGCGATTAAAAGCTATGGAGGCAATAATATAAATATCAATCTGTGTGTTAAATTGCTTAGCAAGCTCTCCGTTATTATTGCATCGCCAATACAATATGTCTGATAGAAGCTCTACACTAAACCCCTCAGTTGTGCTTAAAAAACAAACAGATGCTGTTGGTATATTTAGTGAGGCCTCTGGATCAAATTCGTTAAGGTCAAATTTTCTCAAAAAGCGATTACCATAATAACTTGAATCAGGAAAGGCCTCCAGATAAAGCTCTATTAACTTGTTAGCATCTAAAGAGTGGATGAATTTTTTAACCGCGCTATCACTATTGAGGGATGCATCAAATAAGCGATAGTTCTGCCACATTCGATGATTTGAATTACTGTTTATCTCTATTACTTTTGGGTCGATTTCATCAAAGATTCTAACGACACGGCCAATTGTTTGTACGAGCTCTCTACCACTATTAACATTGTAAGTGAGGATCAATAGCTTTGCTTGCGGTATATCAACACCCTCATCAAGCTTTCGTTGATGAATGATGACTTCATATTGAGAATTTTTTAAGTTGGCAGGTACGGCTGATTTAACATTGCTTCGAGGATCTTTCTTAAGCTGATCGTGTATAGCCAGAACATTAAAGTCGCTGTTCAATTGGTCGTAATAACTTTCAATTTCACTTATGTTTTTGCATTTTATAATGCATTTTGTATTAGGGTTTTCAGTTAAGAATGAACGAATGGAAGCGCTTAATATTTGAGGGTCAATAGATTCAAATTGAGGTTCTTTAAGCACGTTATCCGAAAGTGCTTTTTCAAAAGTGTAAATATAGCTGAAGTCTGCTGAAACATCAAATTGAAATAGATCATTGCGATACGGGGTTGCTGTAATGACAATTTTATGAGCATCCATTCCCCTCACGAGAGTACGCCAAACGGGAGAGGGTTCAGAGTGACCTTCATCAATAATAATAAGGTCGATTTCATTCTTTAGTTCTTCTAGTTCTATAGAGTTGAATTTTTGAAGCTTCTGAAATGTTGATACATAAATACCATTTTTTGATAAATTGCCGATATCATCAAAGACACGCTTTAATGGAATGCTTGAACCGGCAGCACGTTCGTCAAAAAACTTACCATTTATCTCTGAGTACAATTGATCACAAACGGCCCTTCGGTGACAGAGTACAAGGACCTTCTTTTGAGAGGCTTTATGGCTGATGACGCTAATCACACCAGACTTTCCAGCGCCTGTAGGTAAACTGACTAAACAGGCCTTAGCAGTTTCAGTTAGCGGTTTTCTTAAGTAGCTTAACGCTATCCTTATACTACCTTGTTGGCAGTTTCTTAAATTACCCCATAAGATGTTATCTATTGAAAAGCCACTAACATTCATAATGTTTTCCCTGTGAAATCATGATTTTAAGATCGACCCACGTTCTTGTCTTGTTTGTGCTCTGCTGCGGTTATTGGTTGAATCCACGATAAAAAGCTGACCTTCTCGCCGCCTTGTTTTGGGGTAGATGTCTAGCCCCCCAGCCTGACGCAATAGGGAAAGAGTGTAGTATGTCCAGGTAGCAGGAAATAAGAAATCCGGGCTAGAGATTGCTCTAATATGCTTGACATAGCTCCCTATTCGTAATAAGCGTAGTTGCCAGTCTGAGCAGACATCGGAATGTCTTATCCACCATTACAAGGACAGTGCAATGACCTTACCTGCCATAGAACGATACGTAACTGCTGATTTCAATAGCACTCCTCTTCTGGCCCTGGCCGACCCGATGGGGCTTGAGCATTACAAGGATCAGATCGGAGCTGCTCCAGAAGCGTTCACGAGCATACTCAATGGAATAGCTGTAGTACGTCACCTGGAAGGGCCAGACCGGACCAATGTCCTTCGATCAATTCATCAGCACGTTCCCAACGGCCCCTTGTTGTCCAAACTGGTTAGCCTGGTGGCGTATCAAAGCGTAGAGCCCTTTTGGTATATGTGGTCGCTGTCGGATGAAGAGCTAATGGAGTTCTACAACTTCTCCAAAAGCAAGCTGGAGGTAACCAATCAGTTCAATCCAATCGGCGTGCCCGAGCTCACCGTAGCCGGC
Source organism: Alteromonadaceae bacterium (assembly GCA_013393545.1). The sequence goes on from JABXHG010000180.1 coordinate 44,072, forward strand.
GTGGCAGGCGCTGTATACGGGATGACGAGAAAAGGCCCGCAAGCGTATGCCAGGGAGCAAATCAGCGACCTTAAAAACACAGAACTCGTGAAAGAGGTCTCCGAACGACTCGATTTCGGGAAAAGGCTCGCAGCAGGGATCGGTATTGCCAGCATCCCCACGATCATCGTCATCTCGGGACTCAACATCATGGCCAAGGGCGAGCATGACAGTGCCCGTCGGGAGCTGGCCGCCAGGGGACTGCTGGTCTACAGCGACCTCTAAAATGCTTATAGTCCTCATTGCATCAGGCCTCCTTGGCAGCTTTTTCTACTACATCGTTATCCATGGTCTGATAAGAGGCAGGCTAAAGCGATCCTGGGAGGTCTGGAGCTATGGCGTTGGTGCCGGCTCGCTGCTTATCTCAGTTAGTACATCGATCGCAGCCTACTTTTGTGGTGCGGAAGGAGGTCTGAAGGTCCTCATTGCCGTATGGCCATTGATTATGCTCCCCCTTCATGTGGATACTGGGCGATCGCCGCTCATATGAGTACGAAATCCTCAAAGGAAAAAGAACGTGAAAGCAAACTACCGTAAGTCGTCACGTCTGGGAATCACTTTGTTTGCACTGGTCACCACCAGCACTTTCGGTGGTACGCAGGATGCCAGCAGCCCCCTAGCGCCTTTGGCGAAAATACATCTAGAGCTTCAGGTTTGCTCCGATACAGCACTTTCTTACCAGGACGATGAAGTGTCCGCTCAGAAGTATGAGGAAGCGGCCGCAGAACTTTATTCCCGTTTTCGGGAAGTTGGCTGGACGGAAATGGAAATAGCTGCAGCGATGGTGACCGCCCTGGACGATATGGAGCAATCGGGTGAGCTTGTCTCGCAGAATGGCGACACTATGGAAGAGTTTCAGCTTAGAAACTTTAGTGATGATCGCTGCGAGGATCAGTTGATAACCGCCAGAAAGTTGCTAGAAGGAAATATTCCAACGCCCAGCCGGTAATGCACGAACTACCCGGCGAAGATACCTCATCACGGTAGCAGGCAGGCAACCGAGCTCCTACCGTATAAACGACGCCTTCGAGCAGGTCAGCTGGCCGTCATGTTCGTTATATCCCTGGTCTTGCTGTTCCTGGTGAACAAGGTTCCCCCAATGATTTCCGGTCTGGTGACAGGCGGTAGTGTCGGCTCTATGGGAGTTGGCTCCTTTGGTGCCGGGGCCGCCGAGGGTGCTGCGATGACGGCGGCAAGCATGCCGGAATATCGGTGCCATCAAAATCCAGCACGATTTCCTTCGGCGGTGTCTCGTGCTGTTCGATGAAATGCTGCCACAGCAATTCGTGGGCCTTGACCACCGATTGCCTGTCCACCTGCTGCTCCAT
>JABXHG010000181.1 GCA_013393545.1 Alteromonadaceae bacterium
CTTCAGTTTAAATAATACAAGATCCAAAGATCTTTAAACTTGCTAAAGACAAAACTAAAGCTCGACGAGTCACTGTCCTGATATTTCATGTCCGAAATACCTCGGCCAGCGCCCACACGAATTACTTGGTTCACTTGTTAAAGAGCGTTGAGCTGCTGCTCAATCGAGGCTGCGTATTCTACATGACGCCTCGTTGTTGTCAACCACTTTTTTGAAGAGTTTTTCGAAGCGACTCAAGCGCCTAACAACCAAATCCTTCAAGACCAAAGTGGCCAACCTCCTGAAAAAGCCGCCGTGGCTGACCCCCTCAGAAGTGGTGCGCATTCTACAGCGAATTTGCACCCTGTCAACCGCTAATTTAAAGAAACTGAAAACTCGTTTTCTCCAAACCTTTCAAGCGGTTAACTCGCTCTCAACACCTCCGGAAACCGGTGTGTGCCTCGAGCGAGATGCGCATTCTACAGACCCCTCGCTTCCTGTCAACGACCTTTTGAAAAAAAAGGCCGGGATTGCGGTTACCACGTATAAAACGAGTTAATCCAGCTCGATATTCACCTTGTTAGCGGCTTCCACGGCGGTGTTTCTGGCAGCCTCAATATCGGCTCCCTTTGCCAGGACCACGCCCATGCGCCGGCGGCCCTGTAGTTCAGGCTTTCCAAACAACCGCAACTGAACATCGGACTTTGCCAACATCTGTTCCAATCCACTGTAAGCAACGTTACTGGAACGCCCTTCCGGCAGAATAACCGCCGAAGCAGACGGCCCCATCTGATTGATTGCCGGAATCGGCAAACCGAGGATCGCCCGCACATGCAGGGCAAACTCTGACAGATCCTGGGAAATGAGCGTCACCAGACCGGTGTCATGAGGCCTGGGCGACACTTCCGAGAACCAGACCTGATCGCCTTTCACGAACAACTCCACTCCGTAAAGCCCATAACCACCTAAATCCTCAACTACCGCGCGGGCGATGCGGGCCGCCTCGGCAAACGCCCTTTCAGACATGGGATGCGGCTGCCAGGATTCCCGGTAATCACCATCTTCCTGCCTGTGGCCAATCGGTGCACAAAAGCTGACACCATCCCGATGCTTTACTGTCAGCAAGGTAATCTCATAATCGAAATCAACAAACCCTTCTACTATGACCCGCCCTTGGCCGGCACGACCGCCACTTCGAGCATATTCCCAGGCCGCCTCGATTCCACTTTCATCTTTCACTGTGCTCTGGCCCTTGCCAGATGAACTCATGACCGGCTTCACAACCAACGGCAAACCAACGGCCTGAACGGCATCAAGATACTCCTCACGAGTACCTGCAAACCGGTAAGGCGATGTGGGCAGCCCCAGCTCTTCCGCCGCCAGCCTGCGAATACCTTCCCGGTTCATGGTCAGATTCACAGCGCGGGCGGTGGGCACTACGCGATAGCCTTCCTGTTCGAGACTGACCAGCTCATCCGTGGCTATGGCCTCAATTTCAGGGACGATCAAGTCCGGCTTTTCAAGCTCAATTACCTGACGCAGCGCCTCGCCATCGAGCATATTGATCACATGGCTACGATGCGCCACCTGCATTGCCGGTGCATTTTCATAACGGTCCACAGCCACCACTTCAACGCCCAGACGCTGAAGCTCAATCACCACTTCCTTGCCCAGCTCTCCAGCTCCACACATTAAAACCCGGGTTGCGCCGGCTGAAAGCGGCGTACCAATACGTACCGACTGGCCGTTACTGTTCATCTCGATCCTTACCGTTGTGTTTGTTACCCATTAAAGCGCGACTTTTTTCTCACGCTCCGCCACTTTCTCAAGCACCTCCCGGCGCTGTTCGTTGGTCATTGAAGTCCAACGCAATATTTCATCACCGGTACGCTGGCAACCGATACACACGTCGTTTTCATCCAGCGCACATACACTCACGCAGGGTGAACGAACTTTATCCGATACACTGCTCATTACAATTCGATTTCCTGCAAATCAGCCAGATAACGGCTGGCGTTTTTGACGTAATGGGAGGCGCTCAATTCAAGCATCTTCTTCTGCTCGTTATTAAGCTCCCGCTTTATTTTACCGGGTGAGCCAACAACCAGAGAGCCATCCGGCACTTCCATGCCCTCGGAAATCAGGGTGTTGGCGCCAATCAGACAGTGTTTGCCAATTTTCGCACCGTTCAGCACGACGGCGTTGATGCCAATCAGCGAATAGTCGCCAATATCACACCCGTGAAGCATGGCCTTATGGCCGACGGTAACTCCCTTGCCCACGGTCAGCGGAATACCCTCGTCGGTATGCAGCACCGAGCCGTCCTGGATATTGCTGTCCGGGCCAATGGTAATGAGATCGTTGTCGCCGCGAATGACCACGTTAAACCAGACACTGGCATTTTCCATGAGCCGGACACTGCCGATAACGGTGGCGTTGTCGGCAACAAACTGGCCATCACCCTGCTTTTCAGGAATACGCTGATCAAGTCTATAAAACATCGCTGTCTCCATTTTGTTATTTTGGCGGTTCAAGAATATCGATACCGGCGTCATAAACCGCATTCAGAAAGTCCACCAGCACCAGCGCCGACATGCCCCAGATCTGGTAGTGCTGCCACTGGTAACAGGGCACATAGAAGGTGTTGTCGATGTAGCTCAAAGCGTCGGTGCGCTCGCGCCGGTCTTCCAGAAAAAACGAAACCGGTACCCGGAAGATGCTCTCTATCTCGTCCGGATTGGCCTGCATCGGGTAATCTTCGGGTACCACACCCACGTAAGGGGTCACCAGTATACGGTGCAGAGACATTACCTGGCTCAAAGGAGCAACCACATCCACGTGTTCCGGTGGCAAGCCTATTTCTTCATGGGTCTCACGCAAAGCCGTGACCAACAGGGATTCGTCCTCGGCATCGCGCATGCCACCGGGATACGCGACTTGCCCCCGATGCATGCTGAGCCGGGAAGAACGAAGCGTGAAAATCATTTCCGGATTATCAGGGTTGTCGGTGAGGGGAACCAGCACTGCAGCCTCGGGAAAATCCAGGGTCAGCTGACTGGGGGCATAATTCGACAATTTCTCGGACAACAGCTCTCGCACGGGCTCAACTCCGGTTAAAGGCCGATATGGAATGAGACATGGCCAACACTGATCGTTAAACTGACCATCAACAGATCACCAGTATACGGGGAAAACCATGAATTTTTGCAGCACTTGCGGCAACCCGGTAGAGCAACGTATTCCGGAGGGAGATAACCGTCACCGTTACGTTTGCATGAGCTGCGAGACCATACACTATCAAAACCCGAATATTGTGGCGGGCACGGTCCCCGTGTGGCAGGGCCGGATTCTGCTGTGTCGACGGGCCATCGAACCACGGTATGGCTACTGGACCCTACCCGCCGGCTTTATGGAAAACGCGGAAACCACGGTGGAAGCAGCCGAAAGGGAAACCCGCGAAGAGGCTCTGGCGGAAGTCAGTATTGAAGGCCTGTATTCGATGATCGACGTGCCCCACATCAACCAGGTGCACATGTTTTACCGGGCCACACTGGTGGATGGCCGGTTCGGCGCGGGCGAAGAGTCACTGGAAACGCGGCTGTTTGCGCCATCCGAGATCCCCTGGGACGAGATTTCCTTTCCCACGGTACGCAAAACTTTGGAGCTGTTTCTCGCAGACTTGAAAGCCGAGCGGTTCGGAGTGCACGTGACCGACATCCGCCACCCCATGGCCAAAAGAGCCTGATCAGAAAGCCTCCAGCCGATACACCTCGTAAGCGGGCTCCTCATAAGGGTGGGCTCGCTTGAGGGCGGCCACGGCATCCACAATCACATCATCCTCGGTAACCAGCTCAACCTTGAATTCGCTAGCCGTCTCCAGCTCTCCGGTCTTGCCTAGAAACGGATCGCTGCCTGCCAGCGGGCGAAACTGCCCCTGCCCCTGGCACTGCCATGCGCATTGGTCGTAATCACCGATCTTTCCAGCACCGGCATCAAACAATGCCTGCTTGGTGATCTCCAGATGACTGGTGGGAACGAAGTAACACAGCTTGTACATTTTTCCCTCAAATCGTTCAAAGTTTGTAAATTATTAGGGTTTCCGAAGTTACCCACAAATTCTGTGGATAAGTGTGGGGATAGTTTTTGGGAATGTCGTGCCAGACCCCATGGTTACTGACCTTACCTCAAATTGGCGAGAAATTCGCCCACTCAAATAAACCCTTATATTTCAGCACATTAAAATACCTGATTAAAAACCACACGGAAAATCAGGCAGTTGTACACAGAGACACCAACGTCAGCCTGAAAATGTGCATAAAACCCCGCCGTCAAGTCCTTGACAGGCGAAAAACACCGCCTTTTTAGTGCGTTTTCTGTAGACAATTACACGGACCCATGTTCCGGAATCCCACAAAAAAACCGGTCCGGCACCACCCTGACAATCAGAGAGCACCAAACCGGTTTTTGGTCGCCGGGAATTTTATCCCAGCCAGCTACGGGCGTTGCGGAACATCCGCATCCAGGGGCCGTCTTCCTGCCAGGTTTCCGGCCGCCAAGAGTGTTGCACAGCCCGGAATACCCGCTCCGGATGTGGCATCATGATCGTCACCCTGCCATCACGGTTAGTGACACCGGTAATGCCCATTGCAGAGCCGTTCGGGTTATAGGGATAGCGAGTCGTTGCCTGCCCCCGATTGTCGACGTACTGCAATGCAACCCGGCCATCCTCTTTAAGCCCCTCAGCGCTGCCACCTGAAGGCAACTCAATCCGGCCCTCTCCATGGGCCACGGCAATCGGCATTCTGGAGCCGGCCATGCCGTCAAGGAAGGCAGATTCAGACGGTTGCACTTCAACCATGGCAAAACGAGCCTCAAACTGTTCCGACTGGTTACGCACAAAACGTGGCCAGCCATCGCTGCCCGGGATCAGCTCGTGCAGGTTCGACAGCATCTGGCAACCGTTGCACACGCCCAGCGCCAGAGTGTCCTGCCGGTTGAAGAACGCGGCAAACTCGTCACGAACCCGATCGTTGAACAGGATCGACTTCGCCCAGCCTTCTCCCGCGCCCAGTACGTCGCCATAAGAGAAGCCGCCGCAGGCCACCAGGCTCTGGAAGGTCTCCAGGCTGACACGGCCAGACAGCAGATCGCTCATGTGTACATCCACGGCTTCAAAACCGGCACGATCAAACGCTGCCGCCATTTCCACCTGGCCGTTTACACCCTGCTCACGCAGCACCGCCACTTTCGGGCGCGCACCGCTATTAATGAACGGCGCGGCGATGTCTTCGTTGATATCGAAGGTCAAATCCGCACTTAGCCCGGGGTCGTCCGCATCCAGCAGGTTATCGAACTCCTCACGGGCGCAATCGGCGTTGTCACGCAACGACTGAATACGGTAGCTGGTTTCGGACCAAAGGCGCTGCAAGTTTGCCCGGGCTTCGTCCACCACGGTCTCGGCGCCAAAGGTCAGACGAAGACGATCCTTGTCATTCAGGGTACCCACTACACTGATATGATCGCCCAGGCCGGCGCCAGAGAACTGCTGCAGCACGAACTCAGTGTCATCACGACGCACCTGAATGACCGCGCCCAATTCTTCGTTGAACAATTCGCGGGCAAACTGAGAAGGCTCTTCCGCCAGGCCGTCCAGCTTGATATCAGCCCCGGTATGGCCGGCAAAACACATTTCCGCCAGGGTAACCAGCAGGCCACCGTCGGAGCGGTCGTGGTAGGCCAGCAATTTGCCATCGGCATTCAGGCCCTGAATCACCGCGAAAAACGCTTTGATGTCTTCGGGATCGTCCAGGTCCGGCGCCACTGCGCCCATCTTGCTGTAGACCTGAGCCAGTGCCGAACCACCCAGACGGTTCTGGCCAGCGGCCAAATCAACCAGAATCAGGTCGGTCTCACCAACATCGGTACGCAACTGGGGCGTCAGTGTGCGGGCCACATCCGTGACCGGCGCGAAACCGCTGACAATCAGAGACAGCGGCGAAGTGACAGATCTGGAATCACCGTTGTCTTCTTCCCAGGTGGTTTTCATGGACATGGAGTCCTTGCCCACCGGAATGGTAATGCCCAGCGCCGGACACAGCTCCATGCCCACCGCTTTCACGGTTTCATACAGATTCTCATCTTCACCGGGGTGACCGGCAGCCGCCATCCAGTTGGCCGACAGGCGAATGTCCGACAACTTGCCGATCGGCGCCGCCGCCAGGTTGGTGATCACCTCACCCACCGACATACGCCCAGAAGCCGGTGCATCAATCACCGCCACCGGCGTGCGCTCACCCATGGCCATGGCTTCACCGGTGCGCACATCAAACGACGCGGCCGTGACCGCCACATCAGCCACCGGCACCTGCCATGGCCCCACCATCTGATCCCGCGCCACGAGACCGGTGATGGTCCGGTCACCAATGGTGATCAGGAAATTCTTGGAACCCACCGAAGGCAGACGTAATACGCGGCGAATGGCATCGTGCAGATCAATTTTCGAGGAATCGAACACCGGCTTGGTGAACGATGAACGGGCCACGCTCCGGTGCATTTTCGGCGGCTTGCCGAATAGCACGTCCATGGGCAGGTCGACGGGCTTGTCGTTGAAATAGGAATCCGCCAGTTCCAGGTGATGGGCTTCGGTGGCCTCACCCACAACCGCGTACGGACAGCGCTCACGGCGGCACAGCTCATCAAACAGCTCCAGGTTCTCCGGTGCCACCGCCATCACGTAACGTTCCTGGGATTCGTTACACCAGATTTCCAGCGGCGACATGCCCGGCTCATCACTCGGAATATCCCGCAGTTCGAATTTGCCGCCACGGCCGCCATCTTTCACCAGTTCCGGCATGGCGTTGGACAGACCACCGGCACCCACATCGTGAATGAAGCAAATCGGGTTGCTTTCACCCATTTGCCAGCAGCGGTCGATCACTTCCTGGCACCGGCGTTCCATTTCCGGGTTGCCCCGCTGTACCGAGGCGAAATCCAGATTCTCGTGGCTGGCACCGGAATCCATGGACGAGGCCGCGCCACCGCCCAGGCCGATCAGCATGGATGGCCCACCCAGCACAATCAATTTAGCGCCTTCCGGGATGTGGCCTTTCTCCACGTGTTGCTCGCTGATGTTGCCCAGACCACCGGCAATCATGATCGGCTTGTGGTACCCGCGCATTTCGTCACCGGCCGCGCCGGGGGCCATAGCTTCAAACGTTCGGAAATAGCCAGCCAGGTTGGGCCGGCCGAATTCGTTGTTGAAGGCAGCGCCGCCAATGGGGCCTTCAATCATGATGTCCAGCGGTGAGGCAATGCGCTCGGGCTTGCCGTAACCGGTTTCCCAGGGCTGCTCGTCGCCTGGCAGATTCAGGTTGGAAACGGTAAAGCCGGTCAGCCCCGCTTTCGGTTTCGAACCTCGACCTGTCGCACCTTCATCACGAATCTCACCGCCGGCACCGGTGGCAGAGCCGGAAAAAGGAGAAATGGCGGTTGGGTGGTTGTGGGTCTCCACCTTCATCAGGATGTGAACCGGCTCCTTATTATAACCATAGGTGCCGGTTTCCGGTGCCGGATAAAAACGGCCGGCCTCGCTGCCAGCAATAACTGACGCATTGTCTTTATAAGCGGACAGAACCCCTTCACTGTTCATTTCGTAGGTGTTGCGAATCATCGCGAACAGGGATTTTTCCTGGGCCTCGCCGTCGATGTCCCAGCTGGCATTGAAGATCTTGTGTCGGCAATGCTCGGAGTTTGCCTGGGCAAACATCATCAGTTCGACATCGGTGGGGTCACGCTCAAGAGAGGTGAATGATGCCGCCAGATAATCAATTTCATCGTCGGCAAGGGCCAGCCCCAGCGAGGCATTGGCCCTGGCCAGCGCGTCACGGCCACCGGACAGAACAGGCACGCGATTCAGCTGACGGGGTTCTTCCTCGCTGAACAGCAATTCAGCACCGCCCATTTCGTGAAAGACCTTTTCGGTCATGCGATCGTGCAACAGTGCCGCAATCTGTTCACGCTGTTCCAGGCCCAGCTTTTTGCGGGCCTGCACATAGTAGGCCACGCCCCGCTCGATCCGGCGGATCTGACGCAGGCCGCAATTGCGGGCAATATCGGTCGCCTTGCTGGACCAGGGCGAGAGGGTGCCAGGGCGGGGCACAACGAGGAACAGCACGCCCTCGGGCTCTTCGGTTTCGGCACTGGGCCCGTAAGTCAGCAACCGGTCCAGAACTGCCTGTTCGGCATCGGACAGCTCCGACTCCAGGTCGGCAAAGTGCATGAACTCGGCATACACATGGAGCACATCCGGAACCAGCTCCTGGATACGTGAATGCAGTTTACGGGAACGGAAAGGCGAGAGCGCGGGCGCGCCGCGAAGTTCAAGCATGATATCAACCTGTATCGCGCGAATCGGGAGACGTTCGAAAGCCGGCAATGATACCCGAAAGACCGGCGGGGATACAGCAAACCGGCACGACTGTCTCACACCAAATTTGTTATGATTATCCGTATCGTTCGACGCCAGAGAGAACTGCCTTTGTCATCCAGAACCGGCCACCGGGCCACCCCGGGTCTCGCCCTCGCAGTCATCCTGCTGGCGGCCGCGATGCTGTCCGGCTGCTCGCGCCCCAGCACCCTGCAGGAGATCCGTAACGAGGGCGTTCTGCACGTCATTACCCGTGAAGCCCCCTCACTTTATTACCAGCAGCGGGGTGATTACACCGGTTACGACTACCAGCTCGCCCGGCATCTGGCCGATCATCTGGGTGTCGAGCTCAGGGTCCGGGTAGCCGAAGACAACTCGGAAATCCTGTCCGTGCTGGCCAACAATTACGCCCACATCGGGCTGGCCGGCATGACAGACCATACGGACCTGAGCGACCGCTTCCGCACCCTGCCGACCGGGATACGGGCTCAGTCGGTGATCGTCTACAACCGGGATGCCGAAGCGGCTTCCAGCCTGGACGAACTGTCCGGCAACACCATCCACATGCTGCCGGACAGCAGCCATCAACACCTGATTGACCAGACTGGCGACACCGCGCCGAGCATCCAAATGCACCCCGGCCTGGATGCCGCCGGCCTGCTGGCCCGCGTGGACCGAGGCGAATTCACTTACGCCGCCATTGCCTCGAACGAGCTGGAGCTCAATCAGGTGTTTTACCCCAACGTGATGGAAGGCTTCAGTCTGAGCAACCCCCGGGATCTGGTCTGGCTGTTCCCAGCCGAGCAGGACAACACCCTGATCAACACTGTCGAAGATTTCTTCGAAAAGGCCCGCAATAATGGCCTGGTGGCCCAGCTCCGGGAGCGGTTTTACGGGCACCTGGAACAGCTCAACTACGTGGGCGCACTGACCTTTATGAAACACGTAAAAGAGCGCCTGCACCGCTACGAGCCACTGTTCCGGGAATACGCCAGAGAAACCGGCTTTGACTGGCGGCTGTTGGCTGCCATCGGTTATCAGGAATCGCACTGGCGTCCGAACGCCGTGTCGCCCACCGGCGTGCGAGGCTTGATGATGCTGACTCTTTCCACCGCCCGACACGTGGGCATCAGTAACCGGCTGAATCCAGAACAAAGCATCGAAGGCGGTGCCCGTTATTTCCGCCGGGTTTACCGGAAAATCCCCGAGCGCATACCGGAGCCGGACCGCACCTGGTTTGCCCTGGCCTCCTATAACGTTGGCTTTGGCCACCTGGAGGATGCCCGCCGGCTGACCGAAGGGGCTGGCCAGGATCCCGACCGCTGGATGGACGTAAAGGAATTTCTGCCGCTGCTGGCACAAAAAGAATGGTATTCAAAAACCCGGTACGGCTACGCCCGTGGCCACGAACCGGTGCTGTATGTACAGAACATTCGCCGTTACCTGGACTTCCTGGTGCGCCTGACCGAGCCGGAAATGCCCGTTGGCACCGAAACCGAGCAACAGCTGGTGTGGCTGGAACCTCAGGAAGGCGAAACGCCGCAAGACCGGAGTGCGGAAGCTGCAGGCAATCCACCGGAGCGCGCTGCCCTGCCGCCCGAGATTGGCCCGATACCGCCCACACTGTAACAGCTTACATGCTGTCGAGATCGGTCACCCCCAGCGCCTTTTCCACCTGGCCGGACGAAAACCCGCGCCGCGCCAGGAACCGCGCCTGACGCATTTTCTCTTTCAGATCATCGCCCACCGGCGCCAGACCAAAGCGGCGCTCCCGCAACCGGGCCGCCATCTGGCACCAATGCTCGTCCGGCACCTGATCAAGACACGCGGGGCTCTGGTTAATCCCCCGCTGCTGCAGATCCGCCAGAATCCGCAGGGGGCCATAGCCGGAATCCATCCTCTGACGCACGAACACCTCAGCGAAGCGTTGGTCATCCAGCCATCCCTCGGCCTCGTATTCATCCAGTACGGCATCGATCACCGCCTGCTCGATCTTGCGCTGACGCAACTTCAGCGACAGCTCCTGTCGACTGTGTTCACGCCGGGCCAGCAAGCGCAAGGCGACCGAGCGGGCCTTGTATTCCGGATCGTGCTGTTTTTCGTCTTTCACCGATAAGCCCCTTTCCGCACACGCTTGCAAAACGCTAGACTAGCGCCCCGTTTTCAATACTGCCCGGCACCGCTCGGTGCCGATGCCCGGTGGCCAAACACTTTGCCGCCACCGCAGACTGGTTTCAATGCCGAAGGATACGATATGGCTGCATTCATTCAGAAACTGTTCAGAACCCGCAAGGCAACACCGGTGAAAAACCCGGGCCAACCGGCGAAAGAGCAAGCGCCACCCGAGTCACCTTCGAATACCAGGGAACAAAGGGTTAAAGAACAGGCAGACCAGTTGGCGGGTAACCCGGACCAGGCCCTGCTGGCCCGGCTGGCCATCGAGGGTGCAACCGCCGGCATCCGGTTACAGGCAGCCCAACAAATCTCCGATGAAACCTGCCTGCAGCAAATACAGAAGCAGGCGAGGGGGCGAGACAAAAACGTTTACCAAAGTGTTAAGCAATCCCTGCAGGCCATCCGAGAACAGGAGCAGGCCGAACAAGCAAACCGGGAAAAAATCACCGACCTGATCCGTCAGGCGAGTGAGCTGTCCGTGACCGAAGACACGAAACTCTACCAGCCGCGACTCGAATCCCTGCTGGAACAGTGGAAACCGCTGGAGAAGCAGGCCTCCGCCGAGCAGTCACAACAATTTCTGGAGGCAGTGTACCGCTGCCGCGAGCGCCTGTCGGCCCTGCAGGAAGCGCAAAAAGAGGCGGAATGGCATGAAGAACAGGCCCGACAACGTGCTGAAACACTGGCGCTGCTTGAACAGACCCTGACCGACCTGAGCACTGGCAATCCCACGGCACAACCATCGACCTCGGCCCTGGATGCATTGCAAAAAACCCAGGAAAACCGCTGGCTGGAAGCCACACGCGACACCCAGGTCAGCAAACCAGAACAAAAACAGTACGAACAGCACATGCAGGCGCTACGACACTACCTGAACGCCACCCGTCGTCTGGAGCAGGCCAGAGAACCGATGACGGCTCTGCTCGAGACCGACCAGCCGAATCCGCAGGCAGCGGCCAGTGCCCGCCAGTTACTCAGCGACATTGACTGGCCCAGCGGCTTTGCCCTGCCCGACGAGCTGAATTCCCTGAACACACTCGCGCAAACGCCCGAGGCCCGGAAGACAGCCCCTGACGATGAATCCGCAAGCCGGAACCGCGAGCAACAAAGGACACTGGCTGCTGCGCTGAAATCGACGCTGTCCGATCTGGAAGCAGCCCTGGAGGCCAAACAATACAAGGAATCCAAACAACGCCTAAAGGCCGCCCAGCAACAGTTCCAACAGCTCGACAGCCGGCACAAAAAAGAGGTTCAGGCCAGGCTGCAACTGCTGAACGGCCAATTCCGGGAACTGAGCGACTGGCAGGGATTCGCCACCGAGCCCAAACAAATCGCCCTGTGCGAACAAATGGAATACCTGGCCGACCAGCCCATGGAACCGGAAGCCAAGGCCGAGCGGATCAAGGAATTGCAGAACGAATGGCGCGAGCTGGGCGGCTCTTCGGACCGGGCACTGTGGACTCGCTTTAAAAACGCCTCTGATCAGGCCTACGAGCCCTGCAAAGAGTATTTTCGGGCGAAATCCGGCCTGAAACAGGCAAACCTGGAAAAACGCGAGGCCATCTGCCAGCAACTAACGACGTTCCTCGACAACGTCGACTGGGCCAGCGTGGACTGGAAAAACGCGGAACGCATTCATCAGACCGCGCGCCAGGAGTGGAAAAGCGCCTGGCCGGTGGATTTTCGCCAGAACCGGCCACTGCAAAAACGCTTCGACGCCCTGCTCAAGCAACTGGAAGCACCGCTGAACGAAGAGCGAAAAAAGAACGAAGCGTTCAAACAAACCATCGTAGAGCGGGCCGAAGCGCTGATTGAACATCAGCCGCTGGAAGAGGCCATGGAACAGGCCAAGGCCCTGCAAGCCGAATGGCAGGCAGTGGGCATTACCCGGCACCGGGAAGATCGAAAGCTCTGGAAAGCTTTTCGCAAGGCCTGTGATGCCATCTTTGCCCGCCGCGAAAATGAGCGAGCCAGCCGCCAGGAACAACAGGAACAAGCCGAGCAACAGGCCAAAGCGCGCCGTGAACAGAAGCAAAGGGACCAAATTCTGCATTGGCAGGCGCTGGTGGCCGATTCCACAGCCGGACTTCCGGACCACTGGCCGTCGCTGGCCGCCGAAGCGGGCGAACAGCCGGCCCGGGACCTGCTGATCCGGCTGGAAATACTCACCGGCACGGATAGCCCCGAAGCCGATCAGGCCCGTCGCATGGAAATTCAGGTGCAACGGCTGACCGAAGGCCTGGGCAGTGAAGAAACCACAAATGCCATGCAAGCCGCCGAACAACTGGTGGCCGCGTGGTGCATTAAAACTGCGAGTGAAGAGCCAACCGCCGAACAGGCAGAGCGCCTGAAACGGTCGCTGGAGAACCTGCTGCCGGCAAACTGAGCCACCGACTTTATCGGCAGTCGATGGATAGATTGTCACAAACCGTCAATGCCCGGCCTGTAGCAACCCGGGCAGCGGTTACCTACAATTGAGCCATTGGCTTGCCGCCGGCCCACGCCGGCCTGCCCTGTTGCCACGTCTCTCAGGACTGCTTTCCATGACCCTAGCTGAAATAGTCAAAAAGCCCCGCTCCCGCCCCAACCGTGTTGGCAAGGCCCGGCTTTTCCGTGCGACTGCCCTGGCCCTGCTGATCCCGGCATTCTCCGGCGTGCAGGCGAAGGTGGAAACTCCAAGCGTCTATGAACCGGTTGCGCCAACAGTGGAACAGGCCCGCGCCAACATTCTGATTGCCCGGCAATTGCAGTTCACCCACTTCCGCAATCTCGGCGTCAGTGATGAGTTGTCCGGGGATGTATTTGATGCCTATCTCGATTACCTGGATGGCCAGCATCTGTACCTCTCGCAGCAGGACATCGACAACCTGGGCATCCTGCGCGAACGACTAGGGCCGGCACTGCGAACCGGTCAGCTGCAGCCGGCATTCCAGATCTACAACCTGGTACAGCAGCGGATGATCGAGCGGCTGGAGTTTGCCCTGGCGCTGCTGGACAATGGCATCGAAAACCTGGATTTCACCGAAAACCAGCAAATCCTGGTCGACCGCTCCGAAGCCAGCTGGATAGCCGACACCGAGGCGCTGGACCAACTCTGGACCAAACGCATTAAAAACGCGGTTCTGTCCCGGCGGCTCGGTGGCACCGAAGATTCAGTGATTGAAGACAACCTGCGCCGGCGCTACGAAGGCCAGCTCAAGCGCGCCTACCAGGCACGCAGTGAAGACGCGTTCCAGGCCTATATGAACGCCTTTACCGGCATGTGGGACCCGCACACCTCCTATTTCTCACCGCGCACTTCGGAAAACTTCAATATCAACATGAGCCTCTCGCTGGAAGGCATTGGCGCGGTGCTGCAGTCCGACAACGAGTACACCAAAGTGGTGCGGCTGGTGCCGGGCGGGCCGGCGGCCAAGCAGGGCCAGCTGCAACCGGCAGATCGCATTGTCGCCGTGGGCCAGGAAGGGGAACAACCGGTCAATGTAATTGGCTGGCGCCTGGACGAAGTCGTGGACCTGATTCGCGGCCCGCGAGACTCCACGGTAACGCTGGAAGTGATTCCCGCCACCGCCAACGATGAAACCATGACCCGCACCATCGACATCCAGCGGGACCAGGTGAAACTCGAGGAACAGAGTGCCAGCAAGGACATGATCGAGCTACAGCGCTCGGGCCAGGAATACACGGTGGGCGTGATCACCATCCCGACCTTCTACGCCGACTTTCAGGCCATGCAGGCCGGTGATCCCAACTATAAAAGCACCACCCGGGACGTCCGGCAGCTGATCGAAGAGCTGAAGTCCGACGGCGTTGACGGCATCGTTATGGACTTGCGCAATAACGGCGGCGGTGCCCTGCAGGAAGCCAACGACCTGACCGGCCTGTTTATCGAGCAGGGCCCAACCGTACAGATCCGCAACGCCAACAACGATGTTCAGGTATTGAACGACGAGGATCCGTCAGTCACCTATGACGGCCCGCTGGTGGTGCTGGTCAACCGAATGAGCGCGTCCGCCTCGGAAATCTTCGCCGGAGCCATTCAGGATTACGGCCGCGGGCTGGTGGTTGGCTCACAAACCTTCGGCAAGGGGACCGTGCAGGCGGTGCGCCCGCTGAATCACGGCCAGCTGAAAATCACTCAGTCCAAGTTCTACCGGGTGTCCGGCGGCTCCACCCAGCACAAGGGCGTGATTCCGGACATCGAGATTCCGTCCCGTATCGACAAGACCCGCATCGGTGAAGATGCTCTGGATCACGCCCTGCCCTGGGACCAGATAGACCCGGTGCCCCATACCCGCTATTTCGATTTCAGCAACGTGATTGATCAACTGCGTGAACGGCACAAGCAGCGCTTCACCAGCAACCCGGAATTCAATTTGCTGGAACAGGAGATCGCGTTTCTCAAGGAACAGCGGAAAACCGATTACGTGAGCCTGCAAATGGACGAGCGCCAGGCGCACTTCGAGCAAATCGAACGCACTCGCCTGCGCATCGCCAACACCCGCCGTGAAATGCGCGGCGAAGAACCGTTCGACTCGCTGGAAGCCCTGGAAAACTGGCAGGAACAACAGGCCGCTGACCCGAATAACACAGACGAAGAATTGGATTTCGTCATTCGCGAGGGCGGGCACATCATGGCGGACTTGCTGGAACTGGATCGGCAGATGGCCTCCATCCTGCCGCCGGCGCGCCTCGCGGCCAAGAACGAAAACCGCTGATTAACTGGCTGGTGCGTCGAAACACCGGCCCAGCATACCGTCAACCGAACAAGGACTGCATACCGGTGATGTTCGGGTTATGCACCACACCCTTCTCGGTCACAATGGCGTCAATCAGGCTCGCGGGTGTTACATCAAACACCGGGTTGAACACCTGCACGTTGTCCGGCGCCAGCTGACGGCCACCGACCTCACGCACCTCTGTGGCATCCCGCTCCTCGATCGGGATGTCCGCGCCTTGGGCCAACGCCATGTCCACCGTGCTGGAGGGCGCCACCACCATGAAGCCGACCTTATGATGCCGGGCCAGCACCGCCAGGCTGTAGGTGCCGATCTTGTTAGCCACATCGCCGTTGGCGGTGATGCGATCGGCGCCAACAATCACCCACTTCACCTTACCGCCCGCCATGATCGTGGCTGCCGCGCCATCGGCGTTCAGCGTGACTGGAATCTCGTCCCGCGCCAACTCCCACGCTGTCAGCCGGCTGCCCTGCAGCCAGGGCCGGGTTTCATCGGCGTATACTCGCTCCAATAACCGCGCTTCGTGCAGGCGACGAATCACCCCCAGCGCGGTGCCGTAACCGCCGGTGGCCAGGGCGCCGGTGTTGCAGTGGGTCAGCACCCCCACCGGTTGTTCAAGCTGCATGGCCTCCAGCGCGTGATTCGCCATGGTGTGGTTGGCGTCAATGTCCTCCTGGTGAATGCGCACGGCTTCGGCTGCCAACCGCTCGGCGGCTTCATCCAGCGAATGGCAAGCATGCAGAATTCGCTCCGTGCGCTCCAGCGCCCAGAACAGGTTGACCGCCGTCGGCCGAGACGCCGCCAGCTCCCGAATGCCCTGCTTGATCTCCGCCTGCCAGTCGCCACCGCCGGCATAGCGGGCTGCCAGCGCCACGCCATAAGCGGCGGCAATACCAATGGCCGGTGCACCCCGCACCACCATGTCGGCAATACAGCCGGCCACCTCCGAAGCCCGGACCGCCTTCACCCAGCACTCTTCGCCAGGCAACAAACGCTGATCCAGCAGCTCCAGACAATCGCCATGCCAGCGCATCGCCACGGTGGTTTGGTTTTCATTAATGGATGGTCCGGCCATCAGTTGCTCCTTTGTGATCTAAAAAAGCGAGTATACCGACATCACACCACATTATCGGCGGGTTTTGCGAATTCCGGCCAAGCAAGCGGGTAGGCCTTTCCGGGAACCGCTACAAGCATGTCCCTATGCGCTTCTCTCAGGCCATCCATGGCCTTCGAAATTCCCGGAAAGGCCTACCCGCTTACTTGGCCTCAGGGCTAGTCCTCCACATAAGGGGTCGTTATACTTTCAAGTTAAATTCCCCGGCGCAGACCACCCGCGCACCAACCGCAAGGCAGGTTAATGACGGCAGACACCATCACCGCAGCCGACACCCGCATCAACGCCCGCTGGCTGATTCCCATGGAACCCTGCGAAACGGTCCTGGAGCATCAGGCGGTTATCCTCCAGGGCAAGCACATTCTGGCGGTTCTGCCGCAGCATGAGGCAGACCGGCAATACCGCACCCGGGAAACGCTGGACCTGGACACCCACGTAGTACTGCCCGGGCTCATCAACCTGCACGGCCATACCGCCATGTCACTGTTCCGGGGCCTGGCCGATGATCTGCCATTGATGACCTGGCTGAACGAACACATCTGGCCGGCCGAGGGGAAGTTTGTCAGCAGTGCCTTTGTCGAAGACGGTAGCCGGCTGGCCATGGCGGAAATGCTGCGCACCGGCACCACCACGTTTTCAGACATGTACTTTTTCCCGGAAGTCACCGCCCAGGCGGCCCACGATGTCGGCATGCGCGCGCAAATCTGCTTCCCGCTGCTGGACGGCCCCACGGTCTGGGGCTCGGGGCCGGACGAGTACCTGCGCAAGGGCGCCGGGCTGATTGAAACCTGGCAACAGGATGAGTACATCATCCCGGCCATTGGCCCGCACGCACCCTACACCGTCTCCGATCAACCGCTGACAGCGGCGGTCGAGCTGTCCGAAAGCACCGGCGCGCCACTGCAGATCCACCTGCACGAAACCGCGTTTGAAGTCGCCGAAGCCCTGAAAACCACCGGCCAACGCCCGATCGCGCGCATGGCCGAACTCGGAGTATTGAACCCAAATAGCCAGTGCGTACACATGACCCAGATAGACGATGCCGATCTGGAGCAGGTCGTACGCAGCGGTACCCACGTGGTGCACTGCCCCGAATCCAATCTGAAACTGGCCAGCGGATTCTGCCCGGTGCCTCAGCTTATGGAGCGCGGTGTAAACGTGACCATGGGCACCGATGGCGCCGCCAGCAATAACGATCTGGATCTGTTCGGGGAGTTGCAAACCGCCGCCATGGTAGCAAAAGCGGTGTCCGGGGATGCTTCGGCGGTATCCGCCCACCAGGCCCTGGCCATGGCCACCATTAACGGTGCCCAGGCCCTGGGACTGGAGCATGAAATCGGCTCACTGGTGGCCGGCAAGCGGGCGGATCTGATCGCCGTTGACCTTGGCGACCCGTTCATCCAACCGGTGTATGATCCCGCATCCCATCTGGTTTACAGCAATCACGGGCGGGCGGTAAGCCACAGCTGGATCAACGGCGTACCTCAATTACAAGACGGCCGGCTGACCCGCATCGATGTGCCAGACCTGATGCTGCGGGTCGATCACTGGCGCCAACAGATTATCAGCTAACAGGTAAAGGCCATGAGCAACCACAACATAGACCAGAACGAAATAGCCAAGTTTGAAGCCCTGGCCAGCCGCTGGTGGGACCCGAACAGCGAGTTCAAACCCCTGCACGACATCAACCCGCTGCGCCTGAACTACATCGACGAGCGGGTATCACTGGCGGGTAAAAACGTAGTGGATGTCGGTTGCGGTGGCGGCCTGCTGTCCGAGGGCATGGCTCTGCGTGGCGGCCACGTTATTGGCATCGATATGGGCGAAGCGCCGTTGTCGGTGGCTCGTCTGCACAGCCTGGATTCCGGCGTACAAGTGGATTACCGGCAAACCACCGTCGAAGCCCTGGCCGCCGATCCGGAGCATGCCGGCCAGTACGATGTGGTCACCTGCCTGGAGATGCTCGAACACGTGCCGGACCCGGGCTCAGTCATCAAGGCCTGCGCGGCCCTGTTACGCCCCGGCGGCCACCTGTTTGTGTCCACCATCAACCGCAACCCCAAGTCGTTCCTGTTTGCCATTGTCGGTGCCGAGTACGTGCTGAAAATGCTCCCCAAGGGCACCCACGAATGGAAAAAATTCATCCGGCCCTCGGAGATGTCCGACTACCTGCGCCACGCCGGCCTGGATGTAAGCGAGCTGACCGGCATGACCTACAACCCGCTGACCAAAGACTACAAGCTGGGTCGGGACGTGGATGTAAACTACCTGATGCACGCCCGGGATATCCGTGAAGACTGACCAGCAACCGGCTGCCGTCCTGTTTGATCTGGACGGCACCCTGATCGACACCGCACCGGATTTCATTCGCTGCCTGAACCAGTTGCGCCAGCAGCACGGCCTTGCCGCCTTGCCCGCAGAACAAATTCGCCCCTCGGTGTCGAATGGTGCCCGGGCGATGATCCGCATCGGTTTCGGACTAGAACCGGAACACCCGGACTACCTGGCAAAGCACAGTGCCTTTCTGGACCTGTATGAAGCCGGCGTGGCCGTGGAAACCACCCTGTTTGAGGGCATGAATAGCCTGCTTGAAGCACTTGAGCACCGGAACATTCCATGGGGCATTGTCACCAACAAACCAGCCCGCTTCGCGGTGCCGCTGATTGATGCCCTCGGCCTGGCCGATCGGTGCGGTGCATTGGTGTGCCCAGACCACGTGGCCGAGCGCAAGCCCCACCCAGAATCCCTGTTCCTGGCCTGCCGGAAAATCCAGGCCGAACCGATAAAATCTATCTATGTAGGTGATCACGAAAGGGACATCGAAGCCGGCCGCAACGCCGGCATGCGCACCATCGCCGTGCGCTACGGCTATCTGGAGCAGCCAGAGGCCATTGATCTATGGCAAGCCGACGTTATTGCCGACACGGTCAGCGACCTGGCAAAGCTGTTACAATAGCCCTCATTCCCATTTCATCACCGGCGACCAACGCCGGGCAGCCTGACGAACACGGAGACAGGTTATGCACGATTACCAGGCACCTGCGGATCTTCTAAAAGACCGCATTATCATGGTCACCGGCGCTGGCAGCGGCATTGGCCGGGCAGCCGCCATGTCGTATGCGGCCCATGGCGCCACCGTGATCCTGGTGGGGCGGACCGTGGAAAAACTCGAAGAAGTCTATGACGAGATTGAAGCTGCCGGTCACCCACAGGCCGCCATCGCACCAATGAATTTTGAAGGGGCGGCAGTCAAGGAGTACGACGAGCTGGCCATGACCATCGAACAGAATTTTGGTCGCCTGGATGGCCTGCTGCACAACGCCGGTATTCTGGGTGCCCGCAGCCCGGTCGAACTGTACGACCCGGAAACCTGGAACCGGGTCATGCAGGTGAATGCCACGGCCCCCTTCCTGGTGAGCCGGGCGCTGATTCCGCTGTTGCGCAAGTCGTCCGATGCCTCGGTGATTTTCACCTCCTCCGGCGTGGGCCGGCAGGCGCGGGCCTATTGGGGCGCCTACGCGGTCTCCAAGTTTGCCGTTGAGGGCTTGTCACAGCTGCTGGCCGACGAGCTTGATGACCAGCACCACAACATCCGGGTGAACAGCCTGAACCCGGGCGCTACCCGTACCGGCATGAGAAGGCTGGCCTACCCGGCCGAGGACCCGAACAAGAACCCGGCACCGGAAGCCCTGATGCCTGTGTACCTGTATCTGATGGGCAAGGACAGCCGGGAGTTGAACGGCCAACAAATCGACGCGCAGCCGAAAAAATAATGGAATTGCTGTTTTACACCACGTCTCAATGCCATCTGTGTGAACTGGCCGAAACTCTGCTGGTGCAAACGCCCATGCCCGAACCCATTCCTGTGGATGTGGTGGATATTGCCCAGTCCGAGGACCTGGTGGAGCGCTACGGCACACGTATTCCGGTGTTACGCCGCAACGACACCGGCGCCGAGCTGGACTGGCCGTTCAACAAAGACCAGTTACTGACGTTTCTGCAATGAGGATTTCCCCGTCATGTTGATGATTATTTCCCCCGCCAAAACGCTGGACTATGACAGCCCGTTGGCGACAGAAACCTACAGCCAGCCGGATTTTCTGGACGATGCCTGCGAGCTGATCGACCAGCTCAAGGAACTGGAGCCGCACCAGGTCAGCAACCTGATGAGCATCAGTGATAAGCTCGGCCAGCTTAATGCCGAGCGGTTCCGGAACTGGCACACGCCATTCACTCCGGACAATGCCCGCCAGGCAGTTCTGGCGTTCAAGGGCGATGTCTACACGGGGCTGGACGCCGAAAGCTTCAGCGAAGACGATTTCAGCTTCGCCCAGCAGCACCTGCGCATGCTTTCCGGCCTGTATGGTCTGCTCAAGCCACTGGATCTGATGCAGCCTTACCGCCTGGAAATGGGCACCAAATTCGAAAACACCCGTGGCAAGGATCTGTACGCATTCTGGGACAGCAAAATCACCCGGGCCCTGAACGAGCTATTGGCCGCCGACGACAAAGTGCTGGTAAACCTGGCATCCAACGAATACTTCAAGAGCGTGAAGAAAAAGGAACTGGACGCCCGGCTGATCACTCCCCAGTTTAAAGACTGGAAAAATGGCCAGTACAAAATGATCAGTTTCTACGCCAAAAAAGCCCGCGGCCTTATGTGCCGCTACGCCATCCAGAACCGCATCAGTGATGCCGAAAACCTCAAGGGGTTCAATCTGGACGGCTATTACTTCAGCGAAGACCAATCCGACAACAACAACTGGGTTTTCCTGCGCGACGAACAGTAAAAGGTTGTTCGCGCACATCATCACACTCATGTTCTGTTGAATTCGGAGACTCCATGAACGAAGCAGTATTTTCCCAGATCGCCATGCTGGTGTTTCTGACCGGCCTTATTGCCTGGATGGGATTCATCGTCTGGGATCTGGCAAAGAAGTCCCAGGCCGGCAAATTCGGCACCATGGCCCTGTTCACCGTCCTCGGTGCCGGCGTGGTGGGTTTCATCGTCAAGACCATCCTGGTCGAGATCATGCAGATCTGATCTGCCCCAACCACCCTGATCTGACACCGCAACAAGGATATTCAAACCCATGTGGTTTCGTAACGCCCGATTATTTCGATTTAGCAAACCATTCGACATCTCCGCAGAGGAGCTCGAAGAAAAACTGCAGGCCGATGCCTTCAAACCCTGTGGCCCGCAGGAAACCACGCGCTCCGGCTGGGTGCCGCCGCTGGGCAAACACGGTGACCAACTGGTGCATAGCGCCAACGGTTACCACCTGATTGCCTTGCGCAAGGAAGAAAAAATCCTGCCCGGCCCGGTGGTGAAAGAGGCCGTGGAAGAACGCGCCGAGGCCATCGAACTGGAGCAGAGCCGCAAGGTTCGCCGTAAGGAAAAGGACGAAATCAAGGAACAGGTGATGCTGGAAATGCTGCCTCAGGCCTTTTCCCGTAATCGCCGCTGCTACGCCTACCTGGCGCCCGAGGATGGCTTTCTGGTGGTGGACGCCGGTTCCGCCAAACAGGCTGACGACCTGGCCTCCACCCTGCGCAAAAGCCTCGGTTCGCTGCCAGTGCGTCCGCCGGCAGTGGAGCAATCCCCGGCATTCACCTTCACCGGCTGGCTCAATGAAACCGTGGACCACCCGGCCACAGTGGTGCTGGGCAATGAGTGCGAACTGAAAGACCCGTCCGAAGACGGCGGCGTCGTGCGCTGCAAGGGCCTGGACTTGAAAGCCGAGGAAATCCGCAATCATCTGGATGCCGGCATGCAGGTCACCAAACTGGCTCTGACCTGGGACGACAACGTCTCGTTTGTGCTGGATGAAGAGCTGGGCATTCGCCGCCTGAAATTCGGCGAAACCCTGCAGGACCAGCTGGATGAGGTAGACGGCGACGATGCCGTGGCCAAATTCGACGCCGCTTTCACGCTGATGACGCTGGAATTGTCGCGGATGATTCCGGGCCTGCTGGAGGCCCTCGGTGGTGAAGACCGCTCGGCCATCGTAGAGGAATAAAGACCACCTGCGGGGCTACCGGTCGCGTATGCCCCGCTGTCGTTTTCCCGCTTCAGTGTTTCTTAAGCTGTTCCTTCTGCCAGTCACTTTGCGGCTCGTTAAGCTGCAGCCGTAACTCCATCACATCCTCTTCATGGTTATAGCGGATATCAAACCCCAGATGTTCTGCCAGCTGTAACATGGGCTGGTTGTCTGCCAGAACATCGCCCACCATCTCGATCGTGCCCCGGGCACGACAATAATTGATCATCTTCCGCATCAGCCGCAGCCCCAGGCCTTCGCCTTTCATGCGATCATCCACCATGACCGCAAATTCACAGCGTAAGTTGTCGGCGTCTGTCCAGGTGCGCACGGTGCCCAGCGTCTCCTCGCCACTGCCGCCTTCACGCCGGGCATTGGCGATAAACACCATTTCCCGGTCGTAGTCGATTTGCACCATCTGGGCCACGTCTTCCCGGGAAAAGTGTTTGCGGTACTGGAAAAACCGGTAGCGAATGGATTCCGGCGACTGGTGCTCGTGAAACTCCCGGTGCGCCGGCTCGTCTTCCGCCAGCACCGGGCGAATAATCACCCGCCGACCGGATTTTGGCAGCACAATCCATTCTTCCAGTTCACGCGGATAAGGCTGGATAATGGGTTTGCCGGGTGTCTCGTCCAGATCGATGGCCACATTAACGGCCACCGCGCCCCGACCATTGAACAACAGGGGCGAAATTTCCAGCCCGCGAATTTCCGGCATATCAATGGCCATCTGGGACAGGGTCACCAGGGTTTCGGAGACCGCACGAATGTCTTCCTGCGGGCGCAGGCTGTGCTCTTCCAGCAACCGGTACATGTAGGTACGCCGCAGCAGCTCCCGGGCCAATACCATGTTCAGCGGCGGCAGGGCAATTTGCCGGTCGGTCATCACACTGACCTGGGCACCGGCTGCGCCGCACACCACCAGGGGGCCGTAAACCTCGTCACGGGTGATACCGACACTGAATTCAATGCCGCCCACATGCTGGTAGGAGTGCTGCACGGAAAAACCCAGAAAACCGCTGTCGGGGAAATGCTTTAAATACTCGTCCATCAACGCATGACAGCCCTCAATAATGCCCTGCTCGTTATCGAGCTTGCGTAAGATGCCCTTGTACCGACGCTGGGAGGGACTCAGTTCCATGAACGGATGACAGGCATCCTGATGCAACACGGTAATATCAATGGGGCGGCGCTCGATGGCGAATACCTGCAGCACTTCTTCCACGTCGTCGCAATACATGGTGTCGACGGTACTGATGCCATAGTCCCGGATCACACTGCGGGCTTCGCGATTCGACAAATAGGACCGATCCCGGGCAAGCGCCCGGGTCAGCACCCGGCGGGTATCGCTATGGTCGGCAAAATGGTCGGTGAACGATTCCGGCGTTTCGGTCAACAGTCGTTGGAAACGCTGATGGCGAACATGCTGCATGAACGCCATCACCGCCTTTTCCGGGTTGAAAAACGATGGCAGCCCGGCACGATAAAACACATCCCGGGATTCCATCACCGTGCTCTGCCCCAGCCAGCAGGTAAACACATTCAGGCGCCTGCCTTTCGCCGCTTCCACTACCGCATTGGCGGTTTCGAGACTGTTGCCGGTCAGCGTCGGCGCATACATCACCAGCACGTTGGCTATGCCAGGGTCTTTAGCCAGTATTTCAATGGCCTGTGCATAGATTTCGGGCGTGGCGTCGTAGTTCAGATCAATCGGATTCTTGCGGGTCCAGTACGGCGGCAGAATTTCCGAGAGGGCGTCAACGGTCTCATCCGAAAGCTGCGCCAGCTCACCGCCCAGATCCGCCAGCCGGTCGACCGCCAGAACCCCCGGGCCGACACCATTGCCCATGATTGCCAGGGATTCGCGGCGCAGCGGGCGCATACGGGTCAGGGTTTCCAGGGCATCAAACATCTGGCCCAGCCCGTCCACTCTCAACACACCGGCGCGCTGCAACATGGCATCGAAGATCGGATCGCTGCGCCGGATGCCGGCCGGTAGCTGATGCGGCTCCCACTCCGATGCCGGCACCCTGCCCGATTTCACCGCAATCACCGGTTTGGTGCGCGAGGCCACCCGTACCGCCGACATGAACCGCCGGGGGTTGGGAATGTTTTCCATGTGCAGCAAAATGGCGCGGGTCTGGGTATCCTGGGCCAGGTAATCAATGAGGTCATCGTGGCCGATATCCATGCCATCGCCCAGGGTCAGAAAATAGGAAAACCCCACACCCCGGGCATAGGCCCAGTCCAGCACCGAGCTGGCAATGGCGCCGGACTGCCCGACAAACGCCACTTTCCCTGGCAAGGTGCCCATGTGAGCGTAGGTGGCATTGAGCTTTCTGCCGGGCACTATAAGCCCGATGGTATTGGGACCAAGCACTCGCAGGCCGGTTTTCCGGGCCGCCTCGCGCACCGAGTACATCAGCGGCTTGCCACTCTTGCTGTGGGTGCGGGACATGCCACCGGTCATGACAATCGCCGTGCGCACACCAATCTCGCCCAGCCGGCGAATCACCCGTGGCACGGTGACCGGCGGTGTGCAGACAATCGCCAGCTCCGGGACAAAATCCAGCTCACCGATGCGGCTGTGGCAAGGCAAACCGTACACATCCTTGTAGCCCCGGCGGTTCACCACCTCCAACCGGCCCGGATAGTCTCCTTCCAGCAGGTTGCGAACCACCACGCCACCCAGATTTCTCGACCGCTCCGAGGCCCCGACCACGGCAATGGACTGCGGGTTAAACAGGCTTTCCAGATAGCGGGTACTCACGTTCTCTCTCCCTGACGCCGGGTGTTAAACCACTATCTTAACGCAGATCCCGCCCGGTGGATGCCCGCAGGCGAATCGCAACACGCAGGACAGGCTTTACCCTCGCCTGATACCATGGCTCCCTGTTCAACCAACGGTTCCATTCAGGTTCGGGTCCCGGCTCATGACAACGGCTTTTTATTCCCACGACGACTGCATGAAACACGACATGGGCCCGGACCATCCCGAGAGCCCGGAGCGCCTTTCCCACATTCTCGCCCGCCTGGCGGACACGCCGCTGGCCCAGGAACTGCAATGGATCCGCCCGGACGAGATCACCCGGGAGCAATTACTAACGGTGCACCCGGAAAGCTACCTGCGCCAGCTGGAGGAATTGCAGCCAGCGCACGGCCGGGTGTTTACCGATGAAGAAACCGCCATGACCCCCACCACCCTACGGGCGGCCCGGCTGGCGGCCGGCGCCTGCGTACAGGCGGTTGACCGGGTAATGGCGGGACAATCCCGCAATGCTTTCGCCTGCGTGCGACCGCCGGGACACCATGCCGAACGCACCCGCTCCATGGGCTTTTGCTTCTATAACAACCCGGCGCTGGCCGCCCAACGCGCACTGGCCCACGATGATATCGAGCGCGTGGCCATCATCGATTTTGATGTGCACCAGGGCAACGGTACCGTGGATATCGTGGGTGGCGACGAACGCATACTCATGTGCTCCAGCTTCCAGCACCCGTTTTTTCCTCACTCTCATGTTTACCGACAGGCGGGCAACATTATCAATGTGCCCATTGAAGCCGGCTGTGGCTCGGAAGATTATCGTAAACAGGTGATGGACGCCTGGCAGGAACCATTGCGTGCCTTCAAACCACAATTACTGGTGGTCTCGGCGGGCTTCGATGGCCACCGACTGGACCCGATGGGTGAACTGAATCTGGAAACGGATGATTTCCGCTGGCTGAGCCAATGGCTGGTGGACCTGGCCGAGGAGTTCGCGGATGGCCGCCTGGTATCCATGTTGGAAGGGGGATATCACATGGGCGCGCTGTGTGACAGCGTGATCGCCCATCTTGAGGTACTAACGACCGCCCGGGCGGGCTGACCGCATCAACTTTACCTAGCCGGAGAAATCCTCGGCACCGGCATTGGCCTGCTGGAATTCTGGCCGCTCGCCCTGGCGTTGAACACGAATATTCACCCGCCGGTTATCAGCCGGCCGCCGCGAAGCGGGATACTGGTCGGCGTGGGCCCGGATGGTCATCATGTCTCGGCTAACCCCCCGGGATTCCAGATAGTCAGCCACCACTTGGGCACGCTCCTCGGACAGGGCGCGGTTGTCAATGCGGCTTCCCACGCTGTCGGAGTGGCCATCCACAAACACCCGCTCGACTGCCGGGTCAGCCAGCACAAAGGTCGCCACCTTGTCGAGCCATCGCCTGTCTGCATCAGACAAGCGGGTACTGGCACTGGCAAAGGGAATTCGAGAGCGGTGTACCTGCTCGTAGTTCACCGGCAACAGGGTCTGGATGCATTCGCGGTATCCGGACCAGGGTCTGGCAAAATTCACATTCGACAACTGAACCCGCACCAGACCATCCTGATAGCGGGACTGACGGCTCAGCGTCGGGCGCATGCCGTCCAGCAACCCCTGCACCACCGCCATGGCTTCCCGGTTACCCAGGCGAACGGTTCGGCGCTCGGACGACACATTCACCGCACCAATGGCCCGGGGCGCCACACCGGGACGCCAGGCCGGCGCCTCCACCACCAGCCGCCCCTGCCCGGGGCTCATCACCGGGGTATCGGTTTCCAGATAAAAATTCAGCTGTTCGCCGGCACGGTGCCGGAATACCGCCCGGCCGTAGCCCGGTACGTCGTGTACCAGCGAGCACTCAAAAATGGATTCGGACAAATACCACTGACTGTTCTCGATACCGGCACCGTAGCTGGCGGCCAGCGCCTGCCCGGCCATCACCGGCAACAGCGCCGTGCCGCACAGCGCCGCCAGGTGCTGCCGGAGCCGGCGCCTGAGCGGTTGCCTGTAAGAAGGGCGAAACCCTTTAGCCATAGTCATGTCCCGAGAAATACAACCAGAATGTTCGACAAAAACCATCAACTCTCAGGGTAACGGCACCGGCTGCCATTACTTGAGCCCGGCAAAGCACAGAGCAAACATTCGCCCTGCCTTCTGGTATACTTCGGCAAAATTTTTTGGCTGCTATGCGGATGACCTCATGACCAGACAATTGACCATCACCCGCCCGGACGACTGGCACTTACACGTGCGCGACGGCGAAGTGCTTAACAGCGTAGTGCCGGCCACCGCCGCCTGCTTCGGCCGGGCCATTATCATGCCCAACCTGGCGCCACCGGTGACCGATACCAAAGCCGCTCTGGCGTATCGGGAGCGCATTCTGTCAGCTGCCGGCGACACCAGCTTCGAGCCGCTGATGACCCTGTACCTGACCGAAAGCACCACGCCGGAGACCATCCGCGAGGCCAAAGCCGCCGGTATTATCGCCGCCAAGCTTTACCCGGCCGGGGCTACCACCAACTCCGCGTCCGGTGTGACCGATATTCGCAACATCTACCCGGTGCTGGAAGCCATGGCCGAATGCGGCATGCTGCTACTGGTGCACGGCGAGGTTACCGACGGCGACATTGATATCTTTGACCGGGAAAAGGTCTTCCTGGAGCGGGTGCTGGCGCCAACGCTGGCCGATTTCCCGAACCTGAAAGTGGTGCTGGAGCACATTACCACCGCCGATTCCGTGGCGTTTGTCCGCAACCACCAGGGCGACAACCTGGGCGCCACCCTCACGCCCCAGCATTTGATGTACAACCGCAACAACATGCTGGTGGGCGGCATTCGCCCGCACCTGTACTGCCTACCCATTCTCAAGCGCAACCAGCACCAGAAAGCCCTGCGTGAAGCGGTGGCCAGCGGCGACCCGCGCTTTTTCCTGGGCACCGATTCCGCCCCGCATGCACAGGACAAAAAAGAAGCGGCCTGCGGCTGCGCCGGTTGCTATTCCGCTTACGGCGCCATTGGTTTGTACGCCGACATTTTTGACGAGCTGGGCATCCTGGACAAATTCGAAGCCTTCGCCAGTCACAACGGTCCGGATTTCTACGGCCTGCCCAGGAACACCGACACCATTACCCTGGTGCGCGAGCCCTGGACCATGCCCGAACAGCTGCCACTGGCAGACGGCCACATTGTGCCTCTAAAAGCGGGTGAAACCGTTAACTGGCGCCTGGCGTAACACACCTACACATTTATAACGGCAACATCGGAGTTCGAGTGTCAGACGAAAACAAACAGCCCCATCCCCTGTCCCGGCGTTTCCGGGGCTTTTTACCGGTGGTGGTCGACGTTGAAACCGCCGGCTTCAACGCCGAGCGAGATGCCCTGCTGGAAATTGCCGCCGTGATGCTCACCATGGACGACGGCTGGCTGGTGAGAGGCGAAACCCACGTACAGCAGATTGATCCGTTCGAGGGAGCCAACCTGGAACAGTCGGCGCTGGATTTTACCGGCATCGACCCCTGGAGCCTGGACCGGGAAGCGGTGCCCGAACGCGAAGGGCTGAGCGAAATCTTCCTGCCCATCCGCAAGGCCGTGAAAGCCCACGACTGTAAACGTGCGGTGCTGGTGGGCCACAATGCCACGTTTGATCATAACTTCGTGTTTGCCGCCGCACTGCGCGCGGACATCAAGCGTAACCCGTTCCATCCGTTCTCCACCTTCGATACCGCCACCCTGGCCGGTCTGGCCTACGGCCACACGGTACTGGCCCAGGCCTGCAAACTGGCGGGCATTCCGTTCAGCAATAAAGAGGCGCACTCCGCCGCCTACGATGCAGAAAAAACCGCTGATTTATTCTGCGCCATCGTGAACCGCTGGAAAGCACTGGGTGGTTTTCCGCCGCCGGCCATAGAACCTGCAGCCGACACTGACGAAAACACCCCATCCTGATATCACGCGCCGGGAACTTCCCGTGCCCGGCCGCGTCTCAATTCCCACGCATTATACGATCCGGACCCGATTTTCATGACTGACCAAGCCAATACCGAACGCTACATTGCCATTGCCCGGGCCTGCCTGAAGGCCATTAACGACACCGCCACCGACAACGGCTCCCGGGAGGAGAAAATTCAAGCGGTATACCAGGCCATTGATACCGCGTTTCAGGCCGAGTTTTCCGAATACCAGCAGAACATCGCCATTATGGCCACGGTACTTGAACGGATTGCAGCCGGTGATTTAAGCGCCGACAAGGCCGCCGAACTGGCCCGGCAAACCCTGGAACAGCAACCAAACGCCGGCAACAACGCCCGGGTACACTGACCCCGGCCCACTTGCCCGCGACGACAATCTTTAACAATGAGGGGCTTTATGACCGCGGAACACGCCCGTTTCTCAGGTGCCCGGCACCTGCCGGTTTTTCTTCTGATTCTGATGATGACCCTGTTTCTCAGCCCAACGGTGACCGCCAGCGTGAATCCCACCAAAAGCCCCAATGACAACAACGACTATCGTTTTCTGGAACTGGACAACGGCCTTCGGGTCTTGCTGGTTTCCGACCCACAAGCGGAAAAAGCAGCCGCCTCTCTGAACGTGGCTGTTGGCAGTGGTGATGACCCGGACGACCGCGCCGGCCTGGCCCACTTTCTGGAACACATGCTGTTCCTCGGCACCGAGAAATACCCCGATGCTGGCGAATACCAGCAGTTCATTCGCAGCCACGGCGGCAGCCACAACGCCTTTACCGCTTTCCAGGACACCAACTATTTCTTCGACGTGGAAGCCGAATTTCTGGAGCCGGCCCTGGACCGCTTCGCCCAGCAGTTCTCTGCCCCGCTGTTCACGCCCGAACTGGTGGACCGGGAGCGCAACGCCGTGCATTCGGAATTCACCGCCAAACTGAAAGACGACGCCCGGCGCCTGTTGTCGGTACGCAAAGCCGGTGGCAATCCGGACCACGCCTTCAGCCGCTTTGCCGTGGGCAACCTGACCACCCTGGAAAACACCAACGACAATCCGCTGCGCCCGGACCTGATCGAGTTCTGGCAACAGCACTATTCCGCCAACATCATGACCCTGGCGGTTTACGGCCCACAGAGCCTGGATGAGCTCGAACAAATGGTGCGCCCGCGCTTCAGCGCCGTTGAAAACCGCGACCTGAGCCCGAAAACGCACCCGCAACCGGTGCTGGACGTGGACCGGCTGCCGGAAAAAATCACCGCTGAAAGCCTGAAAGACAGCCGGCACATGACACTGGCCTTCCCAATTCCTTCACAAAAGGCCAATTATAAGACCAAACCGGTTTCCTATCTGGCCAACCTGATTGGCCACGAGGGTGAAGGAAGCCTGTTTGATGTACTGAAAAAAGCCGGCCTGGCCCACAGCCTATCCGCCGGCCTGGGCATGGACACGGGTGAGCACGCCACCCTGGAAATCAGCCTGTCGCTAACCCGCGAAGGCTTACAGCGCCAGGACGACATTATCGCCCTGACCTTCGAATACCTGGACAAGATCCGTGAGAACGGCATTCGTGAAGAACGCTTCCGGGAAATGCAGCAGTTGGCCACCATCGATTTCCGGTACCGAGAAAAAGCCAAACCGGTGAGCGAAGCCATGCGCCTGTCCCGCATGCTGCGCGACTACCCGGTCGAAGACGTACTGAGCGCGCCCTGGCTGATGGAACGTTACGCCCCCGATCAGTACCGGGCCCTGCTTGAACAGCTAACTCCGGACAACCTCCTGGTGCGCGTGTCTGAACCCACACCCCAACTGGACAACCCGATGCTTACCCGGTGGTACCAGACCCCGTGGCAACGGGAGCCCCTGACCACCCTCGCAGACGGCAACCAACAACTGGCCAGCCAGCTGACACTGCCGGAGATGAATCCGTTTGTTCCGGAAGACCTGTCGCTGGTCACCGGCAAAACCATGGAGCAGCCGCTGCACCTGGCGGAGCTTTCGGGCCTGGATGTGTGGTACGCCCGCGACACCCGCTTCAACACCCCCAAGGCCAATGTTCTGGTCAGCCTGCGCACACCGGCCGCGACCGGATCGGCCCGGGAAAAAGTGCTGACGCAAATGCTGCTGGACGTCATCAACCAGGGCCTGAATGCGCAAACCTACGCGGCCCGGCTGGCTGGTCTGGATTACCGGGTATACGGCCACCTGCGCGGCATTACCGTGCGTGTGGGTGGCTACAACGACAAACTGCATACCCTGCTGGGCGACGTTCTGGCAGAAGTGGCCAACCCGGCGCTCACTGAACAACGCTTCGCACTGGCCCGCCAAAAGCTGATCGACGGTCTGGAAAACAAGGCGAAAAACCGCCCGGTTCAGCAAACCTCCGAATTCGTCCAGACACGCATCATTGAGGGCACCTTCCCCACAGAAGACAAACTCGCCGCCGCCCGCGAGCTTTCACTGCAGGATTTGCAGGACTTCGCCGACGGCCTGCTGGCACAAACCGACCCGGTGATGCTTGCCCACGGCAACCTGACCGAAGCCGCCGCCCTGAACCTGGCCAAACGGGTGGAAGCACAGGTACTGGCGCAAGGCGAACGCACCCGCGTGGCCCGTGCCGGCATTCGAACACTGCCAGCCGGCCAGACCGAAGCTGAATTGGACATCAATCACCCGGATACCGGCTACACGTTGTATCTGCAAGGCGACAACACCAGCGACCAGGAACGCGCCCGCTTCCGCCTGCTGGCGCAAATTATCGGCAGCCCGTTCTACGAGGAAATCCGCACCAACCGGCAGCTGGGCTACATTGTCTACGCCACCAACTTCGAGATTCTGGAAACACCGGCTCTGGCCCTGGTGGTGCAATCCCCCGAAGCCAGCAGCGAAACCATCGACCAGGCCGTCTCCGATTTTGCCAACGCCTACGCCGATGAGCTGGCGGCGCTCGGACCACAACGCCTCGAACGGGAAAAACAAGCCGTGATCAGCCGCCTGCTGGAACCCGAACACCAACTGGGCGAGATCTCCACCCGCTACTGGCGGGAAATTGACCGTGAGAATAACAACTTCGATAGCCGTGAACGCCTGGCCGAGGCTATCCGTGAGGTGTCTCTCGAAGCACTGATTGAGACCTTCGAGAAGGCCCTCCTGAAACGTGAACGCGCTCTGCTGGTCACCACCCCTTGAGACAAGGGGCGGTGCCGGCTATCATACGCCCTCCTCAAAAAGGCCCCCGTAGCTCATGTGGATAGAGCGATCCCCGCCTAAGGGAGAGGTAGCAGGCTCGAGTCCTGCCGGGGGTACCAGTTAGCCTTCCGAAACACCTGCCCAGCTTCGCTCCCAGAAACACCAAACGGAAGTACCCATGGCCTTAACGCTCGAACAACTTGAACGCCACCTGTTCAAAGCTGCTGACATTCTCCGGGGTAAAATGGATGCCTCAGAGTTCAAGGAATACATTTTCGGCATGCTGTTCCTCAAACGCTGCTCTGACGTGTTTGAGCAGCGCTACCAGGAGGTTGTCTCCAACCAACTGGCAAAAGGCAAAGGCGAGGTGGAAGCGAGAGCCATTGCGGACATGGAGAACTGGTACAAGTCCACCTTCTATGTGCCCAAGCAATCCCGCTGGGAGTTCCTGATGAACGATGCCCACCATGGCGTGGGCAACTATCTGAACAAGGCGCTGGCAGGCCTGGAAGAGCACAACGTAAGCCTGGCAGGCGTATTGGAGCATATCGACTTCACCCGAAAGGTCGGCTCCACCACTTTACCGGACAAGAAGCTGCGGGATCTGATCGTGCATTTCAGTCAGTACCGGTTGCGCAACGAAGACTTTGAGTTTCCGGACCTGTTGGGTGCAGCCTACGAGTACTTGATTGGCGATTTTGCCGACTCTGCCGGTAAGAAAGGCGGCGAGTTCTACACGCCCCGCTCGGTCGTACGGATGATGGTGCGGCTTACCAATCCCCAGGAAGGCCAGAGCGTTTACGACCCATGCTGTGGCTCTGGTGGCATGCTGATCATGTCCAAGGAGTACCTGGAAGAACAAGGTGGCGATCCAAACCTGCTTTCCTTATTCGGCCAGGAGGCGTCTGGTTCAGTCTGGGCCATCGCCAAGATGAACATGCTGCTGCACGGTATCACCAGCGCTGACCTGCGTAACGAAGACACTCTTACTGATCCCCAGCACGTTGAAGGCGGTGAGCTGATGCGTTTTGACCGCATCCTGACCAACCCGCCCTTCTCTATCGGCTTCACACCCAGCAACCAGTTCCCGGAAAGGTTCCAGTATGGCCAGGTGCCGGAAGGCGCGAAGAAAGCCGACCTGATGTTCCTGCAACACATGGTCGCCAGTCTAAAATCTGATGGCATGCTGGCCACGGTAATGCCGCACGGCGTGCTGTTCCGGGGTGGTGATGAAAAGCGCATCCGGGCCGGGCTGCTCGAAAACGACCTGATCGAAGCCGTGATCGGCCTCGCCCCCAACCTGTTCTACGGCACCGGCATCCCTGCCTGCATCCTGGTGTTGCGTAACAAGGGTGCTAAGGCGCCGGAACGCAAAGGCAAGGTTCTGTTCGTCAATGCCGACCGGGAATACTACGAAGGCCGCGCGCAGAACCATTTGCTGCCGGAACATATCGAAAAAATCGCCAGCACCTTTGAGGCCTTTGCAGAGGCCGACAATTTCTCGCGCCTCGTTAGCCTGGAAGAATTGCGGGAAAACGACTACAACCTGAACATTCGTCGCTATGCAGATAATGCCCCGGCACCGGAACCCCAGGATGTGCGGGCGCACCTAGTGGGCGGCATCCCCCTGAAAGAAGTTCAGGCCAAGCAACCTCTGTTCGATGCCCAAGGCCTTGACCCCATGGATCTACTCACCCCCAAGCCGGGTGAAGAAAACTATGTGGACTTCCGGGACGACCTTGCCGATAAGGCCGCCATTAAACCGGCCATCGAACAAAATGCAGGCATTCAAAACAAAGAGGCCCGGCTCAAGGACAGCTTCGAAACCTGGTGGCAGCAACGAGCCCCTCATATTGCCCGACTCTCCGGCAATGGCCAGCAACTGAGTGCTCTGCGGGATGAGCTCATCGGCACCTTTACCCACGCCCTGGACCCCATCGGCATGCTGGACCGGTTTGCGGTACGCGGCATCATTGCCGGTTTCTGGGACCAGAACAAAAACGAATTCCGCACACTGCAGGCGCGTGGCGTACTCGGCGTGGTGGATGCCTGGCGTACCAGCGTCATCACGCTGCTGGAAGACGACCAGAAGAAGACCAATCCGCTAGACCACAAATTGGTGACCTTCCTGCTGGCAGATTACGTGGCCGAGTTGGAAGACTTGCAAGCCAAAAAGGCTGAATTGGATGGCCGCATCAAAGCCGCCACGACAAAGCCTGAGGAAGACGATGAAGCGGAACCAGATGAAGACGCGCCCACCGATGCGGATATCAAAGCCTGGAAATCCGAGCGCACCAAAGCGACCAAAACCCTGAAAGCCAAACAGGCCAGTTTTGAGGCACATCTGAACGAAGCAGTGGATGCACTGGACGAAGCCGGAGCCGCCGAGTTAGTTCTGACAATCCTACACAACGACATATTGGGGATACTGGAAGCCTACATTCAACAGCAGCGGCAAGAAGTGATCGCTGAGTTTGAGGCTTGGTGGGATAAATACCGGGTCACACTGGCCGATATTGAGGCAGATCGGGATCAAGCCGCAGCCGCGCTAAAGGGATTTTTAGAAGGACTTGGCTATGCATGATAAAGAATTTCAACTAGGCGAGTTGATCTCGATCCTTTCTGGATTCCCCTTCGATTCGGAACTATTTACCGATGATCCCGGGCAGCCGCTCATTCGAATCCGAGACCTGCTGTCAGCCGAAATCAAGACCTATTATTCGGGGCCTTTCGATAAACGCTACGTTGTCGATAATGGCGAAATTTTGATAGGCATGGACGGTGACTTCAACGTCATCCGGTGGACAAAGGGGCCAGCCCTTCTTAACCAACGTGTTTGTTTGGTCAAATCGGCATCCCAGGAACTTGATGAGAGCTTTTTATTCTGGCTTTTGGGCCCGAAAGTAGAGTCTATACACAAGACTACACCACAAACTACCGTGAAACACCTTTCAGTAAATGACCTCAAAGGTTTAACGGTCCGAATTCCCGAGCGCGTACATCAGCAAAAAATCGCCCAGATCCTCGACACCCTGGACACCCAAATCCAGAAAACCGACGCCCTGATCGCCAAGCTGGAAAAAATCAAGGAAGGCCTGCTCCACGACCTGCTCACCCGGGGCATCGACCATAACGGCCAGCTACGCCCCATGCAGGAACAGGCGCCGGAGCTTTATAAGGAGTCAGCTTTGGGGCTAATCCCACGAGAGTGGGATGTTTCGGAACTCGGAACCGTCACAACCTCTTCAGTAATTGGTCCATTCGGCAGTGACTTGGTCGCATCGGATTACCGTAGTGAAGGGGTTCCGGTTGTATTCGTGCGAGACATTGCAGGGGCACGATACAACCGAGTAAGCCGGGTCTTTGTTAGCCATAAAAAGGCGCTTGCTCTATCAGCTCATGAAGTAAAGGCCGGCGATTTACTTCTGACGAAAATGGGGTTGCCACCCTGCATATCTGCCGTATACCCCGAAAACGAACCTGCGGGAATAATTACTGCAGACATCGTTCGCCTCCGACTTAATGCCGCCGTAACCCCGAAATGGGCTCAGTACTTCGTGAATTCCGAATACGTAAAGGCGCAAGTAAGAGGTATCACTGCTGGTGTCACTAGGCCCAAAGTCACACTGAAAGATGTGAGAAGCCTGAAGATCGCGATACCCAGCACCGAGGAACAGGCTCGGATTCTCGACATCCTCCAGCATTGTTCCAAACGACTGGGATCAGAACGTGCAGAATTGTCCAAATTACAATCTCAGAAACCCGGCTTAATGGACGACCTCCTCACCGGCCGAGTCCGAGTCACCCCATTACTCAAGGATGCCGGATGATCCAGTATTGCCATGGGAATCTGTTTGAAGCGGATGCCGAAGCCCTGGTGAATCCCGTAAACACTCAGGGCGTTATGGGCAAAGGCCTGGCGCTGGCATTCAAAAAGATGTTCCCGGAAAATTTCGAGGCTTACGCTGAAGCCTGCCAATCAGGCCACATCAAAACCGGCAAAATGTTTGTAACCGAACAACAGGGCCTCATCGGTCCCCGCTGGATCATTAACTTTCCCACCAAACAACATTGGCGCGATCCATCGAGGTTGGAATGGATAGACCAGGGACTGGCAGATCTCAGAAAAGTACTGGCCGAAAACCAGATCCCATCCGTTGCCATACCGCCGCTTGGGTGCGGCCTTGGAGGGCTGGACTGGGAGCTGGTCAAACCGCGAATTGAAGACGCATTTTCTGGATTAGCTGATGTTCGTGTGTTGCTCTTTGAGCCAGCGCGAACTGCAAAATCATTTTGATCGGCATTGCTACTGTACAGGGTCTCGCCGATAACACTGCTCTAACGCAAAAAAGCCTGCTCGAAAGCAGGCTTCTTTGCGTTTATCAGTACGTCTCTCTTTGCCTCAGGCTTTGCGACCAGCCATACCCACTGGCTCTTCAGCCCAGCGCTGCTTGAACTTGCGCATTTTGAATGCCTTGACTTTGTATTTCGGCTTTTTCGGCAAACCCAGATCTTGCCTGGCCTGCTCAAGCTGCTGATTTGTCGGGTTCTCTGGTACGGAAACCTTGCAGCCAGACGGCCTGTGTTGCTCGCCTTGGTGCATCTCTCTTGCGGCGCTCATAGCACCACCTCCCGTCTCGATATCAATATACTAACATTCTGCCCAACACAGCGTTCGAAGGCAAATGAGGGGATTCCCCGAGCCGCTCTAACCTTCAAGATTGAGGTAGAAGTAGTCATAGGGGAAATTTTTGTCACGTTCTCGATATTTACCCTCGAAAACATCCATAAAATGCTGAAAAGCCAGTACATTTTTACTTGGATTAGTGAGTAAAACCCGTTTCTTGTCAATCAAGGATGCGTAATGTGCCGCGCAGTGAACGGCGATATCAGTGATATAGCCTTGAAAAGGGTTGTCAGTCGGCTTTCTGGCCAGAAAATCTATGCGAACGTGGCTTAACGCCTTATGACCTTTTGAAACACGCCCTTGCGCAGCACCGACGAGCTTCGCCGACTTTCCACTTTCGGAAACATAGAAAATACCAAGATCAAAATTACGTGGTCGTTTTATGTTATTGGTCTTGGACAAAAGCCCATGCCAATCAAGGCCTGAGCCCCACCCGGCAACCTCGTCTCGAACGTTGCTTTCACTCAAGGCATCGAGCATCAAGCGCTCACCAAAGACATCATGAAACTCGTCCATGCAGATCTTGTAAGCTTTTTGCCTGATAAGCAGATAACGCTTCCAGGCTTCGCGTTTTTCCAAACTTTGAGAAGTCAAACTGCTTCCTTTAGGGTTAGCACCATACACCAACACGCCAGAATGGTATTCGCATGATCTTTGCTGGCCAAGCATAATAGGTTGAACTGCAACTGTTAATGGGCGAACGTATATTACTGGCGGAAAAAGCCCTCGGTGAAGCTCACAGATCAACATGGCGCCTCAAAAGGAGTTGTAATGCCCGGCCCGGAATTTACTGAAGTCGAGCTCCCTTTCATTCGGCAATTGGAACAGGAAGGCTGGGATTACATTGAGGGCTCACTGGAGGAGCCCGCTGTTACCCATCGTGAAACCTTTGCCCAGGTCGTCATGGAGTCGTTGCTTCGGGAACGACTTGTGGCCATCAATACACGGAACGGCTCGCCGTGGCTGGATGAGCGGCGGGTTGATCAGGCGGTTTCAGCCATCACCCGCCTTCCCGCCAATAAAGTGATGGAAGCCAATCAACTGGCTACGGAGCTACTTCACGGCGGAATCACCGTAGAGGGCCTGCCAGACTGGGACAGCGGCAGGGGGCAAACCATCCAGTTAATTGACTGGGTAAACCCTGAGAACAACACCTTCACCGTAGTGAATCAGTTCAAGGTCAAATGCCCACCCGGGCACGATGGCTGGAAGGGCCACGTGATCCCGGACCTGGTGCTTTTTGTTAACGGCATCCCCCTCGTCGTCATCGAATGCAAAGGCCGCACGGTACCCGAGGGCCTGACCGACGCTGTAGACCAGTTGCGCCGTTATCATGATCAGCGCTACCACGATCTCGGAGTGGAAGAACACGAGGGCGCCCCTGCCCTGTTCTCTACCAATCAGTTTCTGGTGGTTTCGAATTTTGACGATGCGCGAGTGGGAACGATCGGTGCCGGATTCGGCCATTACCTGAATTGGAAAACCGTGGTGCCTCGGTCAGAAGCCGAAACAGCAGAAAAGCTCGGTGTTAGTTCACTGTCCTCTCAACAACGGTTGATCGCTGGCATGCTGCCACCGGCCAATCTGCTCGATATCGTCCGCCACTTTATGCTGTTCATGAGCACGGGTGGCCAAACCATCAAGCTCGTATGCCGGTACCAGCAGTACCGAGCAGTGACACTCGCCGTCCAGCGCCTGAAAACCGGCAAAACCCGGATTGAGGATGGCGAGCATGACCGCCGGGGCGGCATCATCTGGCACACCCAGGGCAGCGGCAAAAGCCTCACGATGGTATTCCTGGTTCTCAAGATGAGAACCGACCCGGATCTTCGTCGGTTCAAAGTCGTCGTGATCACGGATCGAAAGGATCTCCAGGATCAGCTGTCTGGCACTGCCACTCTGACCGGTGAAACCGTCAAGATCGCCAACAACACTGGCAAACTGAAATCACTTCTGGGGCAGCCCGGCCCGGGACTCGTTTTCGCAACCATTCAGAAATACCGTGAGCATGAGAGCGTTTCTGCCGCATACCCACCTCCAAAAGAGGAACGTGGGCTTGAGCTCAACCGCCGAGATGCAGCGGAAGAAAGTGACAGCCAACCGGTAAAGCCCATTCCCGCAAAACCACTGGGGCTGATCAACGACAGCCCCGATATTCTGGTGATGATCGATGAGGCTCATCGGACGCAGGCGGGCGACCTGCATGCCAACCTACTGCAGGCTGTACCCAATGCTGCCCGAATCGGGTTTACGGGTACGCCCATCATCATGGGCAAGAAGAAACAAACCAGCGACATCTTTGGCGAGTACATTGACCGCTACACCATCAAGGAAGCGGAGGAAGATGGCGCCACGGTACCCATCCTCTATGAAGGCCGAACGGCGGAAGGTGCCGTCAAGGAAGGCGCCAATCTCGACGATCTGTTCGAAGATCTGTTCAAGGAACGAACCAAAGATGAATTGGAGCTGATCAAAAAGAAATACGCGACCAAGGGCCAGATCTTTGAAGCCCCCCTACTCATCGAGGAGAAGGCCGCCGACATTCTCCGCCACTATGTGACCAACATTCTTCCGAATGGATTCAAGGCTCAGCTCGTCGCCTACAGTCGTCGCGCCGCAATCCGGTATTTGGAAGCACTCAAACAGGCCCGGTCGAAACTACTTGAAGAGGCCATGGCGCTGCCGGCTGAGGACAAGAACATCGCTGAAACCGACGTAATTACCCGACCACCGCGAGTTCAGGCGGCTATTAAAGCGTGGCAATACCGTGACCTGTTGCAAAAACTGGATTTTGCCGTGGTATTCAGTAGCAGCAACAACGATGACAGCGGCTGGGTGCAATGGAGTGACAGGGCGGAAATCGAGCACAACATCAGTCGGTTCAAGAAACCGCTGTTTCACAAAGATCCTGAAAAGGCGGACCCGCTCAGTTTCCTGATCGTCAAATCCATGCTGCTAACTGGTTTTGACGCCCCCATTGCGGGCGTGATGTATCTGGATCGTCCTATCCGTGAAGCGGAATTGCTACAGGCGGTTGCCCGGGTGAACCGCACCGGCTTCGGGAAACGTTGCGGGATTGTGGTGGACTACTATGGCGTCGCAAATCACCTGAAAGAGGCACTTGCCGCCTACAGTGATGAGGATGTTGAAGGCGCACTGCAAAGCCTGAAAGACGAAATCCCGATGCTACGGGATCGCCACCTGCGTGTCGTCGATGTGCTGAGGAAACAGGGCGTTGATAGCCTGGAGGATGCAGAGGAGGCAGTTACCGCCCTGGGTGATGAGAGATTGAGAGCCGAGTTCATCGTTAAGCTGAAGGAATTCAACCGAACGCTGGATGACGTGTTGCCCCGCCCGGAAGCGCTGGAATTTGTAAACGATGCAAAACAACTGGCCTACATTCACGCCCTGGCGCGAAATCGCTATAAAGATAGCCCGGAACTCGGCAAGGACGTAGGCAACAAAGTCCGCAAGCTGATCGACGACTACATGATCTCTCTGGGCATCAACCCGAAGATTCCGCCGGTGCAATTAACGGACACCGATTTTGATCAGCACATTAACCGGCAAGTCAGTGATCGGGCCAAGGCATCCGAAATGGAGCATGCGGTGCGCTCTCACGTGCGCAAGCATCTTGACGAAGACCCGGTGAAATACACCAAGTTAAGCGAACGCCTGAAGGAGATTCTGGACCAGCTGGACGGGCTCTGGCAGGAGCAGGTGGATGCTTTATCGGGTCTGGTCAAGAAATTGAAGGACGACGAAGCAACGGACGATGAACCGACGTCCGCCCTTCCCTCCAATCACCTACCATTTCTGAGGCTGCTGACCGAAGTGAAATACGGAACCGATGCGGTCCCTACAGCCGATGAGCAGGAGAGCCTGGAGCAAGCCACTGCATCAACCGTTCAAATTATCCAGGAAGAACTGCGCATCCCGGATTTCTGGAAACCGGCCCATCTGCCGGACCAGGAGCGTTTGCGGGGCAGGCTGTTCGAAGAACTGTTCGAATTGGATCTCTTCCCCATGGATAAACTGGATGGGTTACTGGACAAACTGATTGACCTGGCCAAAGCCAATCACAGCAAATTGGTAAACGAGTGATGGAATTGCAGGTAGACGATCTGACTTTCGAGGTGCGCCATAGCAAACGGCGAAAAACCCTGGAAATCATAGTGGATCGCGAGGGCGACCTGGTCATTGCCGCTCCCAAAGGGGTCGAAGATGAACTGCTCAAGGACTTCGTTCAAGAGAGAAAATTTTGGATCTACCAGAAGCTGGCGGAAAAAGCCGAGCTGCAAAAGCCTCAGCCTCGGAAGGAGTATGTGAATGGCGAAGGCTTCCTTTACCTGGGCCGGAGCTATCGTCTGAAACTCGTTGATGACCAGCAAACGCCCCTCAAGTTGGCGGCAGGTCGATTCTGTCTACGCAGAGACCTGCAACCTGACGCGAAATTGCACTTCATTCACTGGTACAGCACCAAGGCGCAGATTTACTTGAACGAGAAAGTTCAGACACTCGCCGCACGCATGGGCGTTGAGCCAGCTGGCGTAAAAATCCAGGACTTGGGTTATCGCTGGGGCTCTTGCGGCCGGGGAAACCGTCTTTATTTCAACTGGAAGACGATCCTGTTACCGCGCGAGATTGTGGAGTATGTGGTGGTACACGAGCTGACACATCTGCATGAGCCTCATCATACGCCGCAGTTCTGGAAGCGAGTGGAGAGGGTTCTGCCGGATTATGAGCGGAGGAAGGGGTGGCTTGCTAAGAATGGGATTCAGGTGGAAGGGGTTGATTAAATCTCAGACTTCTACATCTGTTTGAAACACCAATCGGCATTCCGGAACGATTAACCGAACAGAATACCGTCTGTCCTCCTTGAAGCATCATCACAAAATGATGTTTACTAATTTGCTACTCATTCTTTACATCTGCCCCCACTCCTTACTCTTTGTTCTCTTCACCTACCCTCCCCATCTGTTCTCCCCTTCTTCCTCGTTTCTCTACTCTCCCTACATCCTTTCTTCCATCCACCCTTTTCCTTTTCTACACTTTCACCCCCTTTTTTACCCACCTCTCTTCCCTTGCTCCCAGCCGTGCTTCACCCTCTCCCGTCTTCGCTTTTCCTTCCTCCCTTCCCCTCTCTCACCTTT
>JABXHG010000182.1 GCA_013393545.1 Alteromonadaceae bacterium
GCACCGGCTCGGCCGCCTCGAAGTCACTCTTGCCCAGCGTGATCAACCCCAGATAGGTCCGGATCAGCTCAATGTTCGGAATACCGTGCCGCTTGGCGACGGTGCGGGCGGTTTTGGTAAGCGATGTGTGCCGATTCAGGCAATGGCCGACCAGGGCCAGCCCGCCGTTGGGTGTATAGACTTCGGTTCGGGATTGCTGGAGAGTGAAGGTACGCATGAGCCGAAAGCACTGACTGGGTGAATGGATGTCAGGTGCTATTATATCGCTCAACGCCCTGTTATTGCAGGCGTTGAGGGCAGATCGGGCTGCTCAAAGTCACGGATTCAGGTCTATTTCAGCGCTTTGTGGCTATTTTCGGACTTTTTTTCACGTTTGTCTGCCAACCCTCTATTTGATTTGAAACTGGCCGAGCTTGTCCCTTAAGGAGAGTTCAAAGCTCAGACGAGCCGCGGGTGTTGAAGATGAAGTTAAATAAAAACCTACCTTAAAATTAGGCAATTCAATGGGTTGGGCGTGTTTCTGGGGAATTTTTCACGTTTGTCTGCCAACCCTCAAAAAGGGCTGTTGGTTTGGGATTGTGATGAAGCGCCAGCTAAAACAGGAAGGTTTCATAAATACGGGTCAACCGCCTTCAGTAAGGCCACCTCAGGATCAGGGATTCGCAAAACACCACTATCGACTTCCGTGACCACGCTAAACCGTGAGACAACGTACTCGGCAATCACTATTTCCATAGTCTCTGATTGATGGTCCCGGGTAATGGCTCTTAGCCGATCCCTGCCTTTTGCATTCAGAAGCACGTGAAGCTCTCTGGAGTCTGACAGTTTCGCTTCCCGGATTTCTGTCAGCGGTACCGAAAACGTGATTATCTCCTGGCGTGGTTCTTTAAAGAGTTCCTCGCTCTGATTTTGTGCGATTGCTGCGAGCGGAACAAACAGCACGAAAGTCAGACCAATGAAGCCATAACGTAATTGTCGCAAGCTGTTTAGCGGCATTATTTGCTCTCAAGTCCACGAATCGGCACCAGCGCCAGGAAATTCTGGCAGCCATTATTATTGAAGCAGGTTCGCCCAGGCGGCCATA
Source organism: Alteromonadaceae bacterium (assembly GCA_013393545.1). Next base: position 1,085 of record JABXHG010000182.1, read on the forward strand.
AAAGTAGCGAGTATTCTGCACTTCCTGCAATGTCCAATATTTAGGAGTATTGGACATATAGGGCACTGCCTCAGGAAGTTGTGGAGCGAATCTCATCACAGGTTTCCTCCGAGAAATCCCGATCAAGGGCCAGTAATCTTTCGGCCTTGCGGGCGTTACGGGTCGACAACCAGGCCTGAGCAACACCGGAAAGAATAATGAGAACGCACCCGGCCAACTGCAGCCCGGTCAGGGTCTGATCGAACAGTACCCAGGCCAGAGCCACCACGGTGATGGGTTCCAGGTACGCCAGGGTTCCGAATGTGGCTGCCGGCAATGCCCTGAGTGCGATAACCGCCAACATGATGGCCAGAAAACCCGGAATCACGCCGGCGGCGACCAGCCAGCCCCACTGCCCCATGGCAATATTTTCGCCTTCCATCAACATCAGCGGCAGCATGCACAGTGCGCCGGCCAGCATTTGGTAGCCGCTGCGGCTCAGCACGTGAATGTGATCACTGATGGTCCGGTTGGTCAGCATAAAGGCCGTGTAGCACAGCATGGCACAGCTGGCGAGAAACAGACCAATGACTTCCTCTGCCCGGCCGCTCAGATTGAAGTTGAACTCCATCATCATGGCGAAGCCCAACAATGCAAAGCCGATCAAGCCGACACTGGCCGCTGTAAGCCGCTCGGCGAGTAAAAAATGAGCGACAACGGATGCGGTTACCGGCGCCAGATACATGACCATCACCGCGTTGGCCATGCTGGTGTAATCCATAGCCATGATATAAAACATCACGAAGCCGGCAAGAAAAGCGCCCGTGACCAACACTTTAAAGCCGGGCCACATCAACACCTTACTGCCCTGCCCGCTGGCCAGCAGGTAAACCGCCATCAGCAGCGCGCCGATGAAAAGGCGATAAAACGTCACCGTTTCGGCGCCGGCACCGGAGTAAAAAGAAATGGTTCCGATGGTTCCCATAAAAACGGCGGACAACACCGCCGCCCAAAGGAAAACGGCTGAATTTGATTCCGGCTTCATAGTGCCCCTGAGAAAAAATGAATGGCCAGACAGGCGCTGGTGGATTGCAAACCCGGAATCGTACAACAAACGCCGGCGATAGTCCTTAGCTGGCTAAATACCTCTGGCGTTATCAATCATGATGTGTGACAGTTTCAGTTTGAAAATGCTTACTCATCAACACCTTCAGGCGATCTTTGAACGTGAATACTCAATTTCCCGGCTTTCCGGTTTTTGACACCGCAGATCGACTGCCGGATCAATTTGACCTGGCGCTTTATCCTGACCTTAAGCGTCGCCTGGACTCGCTGGATATCGATGCCGGGTATATCCGGGAAGATTTCGGGATAGCACTGCGCTTTCTGGAAAAATACAGTGATGTCTCTGGCACGTTCAGTCGTTTTCGCAGCGAAATTCAACGTTTTTTGAACTATACGTGGTTGATCGCCAAACGACACCTGTCGCAGATTGATGGCGAGCTGGTCTCCCGCTATTTCGCTTTTTTGAAGACGCCGCCCAAATCCTGGGTATCCCATGGCATTTATCCGGCGTTTACCGGCACGGGCGACCGGCGGCAAATCAACCCGCTGTGGCGCCCGATGGCGTTACGCAGCCGGCAGGACTCTGCGCCCTACTCCATCAGCCAGGCCAGCCTGAATGCCAGCCGGACTGCGCTGCAGACCTTCTTCAAGTATCTGATGGCGCGCGATTATCTGGCTAGAGATCCATTTCTGGAGGTGCGCAAACGTGATGGCAAGGCTCGGCCCAAACTGGTAGATCAGGATGCCGAGGTGCGCCGCCTGACCGACTGGCAATGGTCGTTTCTGCTGGAAACCCTAACCGAACTGGCCAGCGAGGATGAACGCTACGAACGGCATCTGTTTGTCATCGTTACCATGAAAAGCCTGTTTCTGCGGGTCAGTGAGCTGGCTCCCCGCCCGGTGGATCAGGGCCGGATTCGAACACCTACGTTTGGGGACTTCCGGCGCACCATTGTCGATGGCGAGCCCTACTGGGTGTATTCAGTGTTTGGTAAGGGCGACAAGGCCCGGCAGGTCACCCTGCCCGACGCCTATCTACCCTATTTGAAGCGCTGGCGAGAATACCTGAATCTTTCTCCGTTACCAGTCACCGGCGAATCGACCGCAATTTTGCCATCGAAGAAAGGCAATGCCATTGGCAAGCGCCAGGTACAACGTGTTTATGAGCAGGCCATGGTGGCCACCGCCGACCGCATGGAAAGCCAGGGCTTTATGGATGAGGCCAAACAGCTGCTGGCCATTCGTTCGGAAACCCATTACCTGCGCCATACCGGCGCCAGCCAGGCCATTGAGGCGGGTGGCGATATTCGCCATATCAGCGAAGAGCTGGGCCATGCCAATGCCACCTTCACCGAGTCGGTTTATGTGAATGCCGAACAGGCCAGAAGGCGCTCCGAAGGCCGGCGCCGGCAGGTTTAATAGGGTGGCTTGACCCTGGAGCTACTCTTAAGTTTAAAACTGCCGATTAACATTGGGATCTCATAACCGCTAAGGAGTAGTTGCATGCACGACCATGGCCACGATCACAGCCACCATTTCGACACCCATAATCGTTCGTTTGTCATCGCGATTGTCCTGAACCTGGTGTTTGTGGTGATCGAAGTGGTGTACGGCCTGCTGTCGGGCTCGCTGGCGCTTCTGGCGGATGCCGGCCACAACCTGAGCGATGTCATGGGGCTGGTGCTGGCCTGGGTGGCGATCTGGCTGGCAAGTCGCGCGGCAACACGAAGCAAAACCTACGGCCTGAAGAAAACCACGATTCTCGCCGCCCTGTTCAACGCGCTGATTCTGATTGCTGCGGTAGGCGGGATCACCTGGGAGGCGGTTCAGCGGCTCACCAGCCCGGGAGAAGTGGCTGGCCTGACGGTGATTGTGGTTGCGGGTATCGGCGTACTGATTAATGGCCTGACCATGCTGTTGTTTATCAAGGGTCAGAAAGGCGACATCAACATCCGGGGCGCTTTCTTGCACATGGCCGCCGACACGGCCGTGTCTGTTGGTGTGGTGATCTCCGGCACCGTTATGTTGCTGACCGATTTCACCTGGATTGACCCGGTGGTGAGCCTGATCATCGCAGCGGTGATCTTCCTGGGCACCTGGCAGTTGCTGAAGGAATCCGTCAATCTGGCGGTGGACGCGGTACCCAAAGGCATTGATCCGGCGGCGGTGAAATCATCACTGGAGTCCCTGACAGGGGTTGATTCCGCCCATCATCTGCACATATGGGGCCTGAGCACCACGGAAAATGCGCTGACGGTGCACCTGGTTAAACCGGACCCGGAGCGTGATCACGAGTTGCTTGATCGCGCCACCAGCATGCTGGACAAGGAGTTCGGGATTCAACACGCCACCATTCAACTGGAACGGATGTCACAGGGCTGCCCGAACCCCACCCATTGCTGAGTAGAATAACGCGCCCCTGCCTACCGCTTCAGTCGCCTGAAAATCAGGTGCTTTCCGCCAAGGCCTCCGCCCTTTCCTCGCTGATCGGCCAATGCAGTGCCATTGCCACCAGGCTGAGGCCCACGGCAATCCACCAGACGCTGTTGTAATTGCCCGACACTTCATAAAGCACGCCGCCCAGCCAGACGCCGGAGAAGCTGCCCACCTGGTGTCCCAAATAAACCACCCCGTAGAAAGTGGCCATGTAGCGGGTGCCGAACATGGCGGAGACCAGTCCGCTGGTGGGCGGCACTGTGGCCAGCCACAAAAGGCCCATCACCGCGCTGAACACAAGAACTGACACCTGCGTCAGCGGCAGGATAAGGAACACCGCTATCAGCAAGGCCCGGGCGCCGTAAATGGCGATCAAAACGTTGCGCAAGCCGAATCGTGCGGACAGAACGCCTGACATCAACGAGCCGGCAATATTAAACAAGCCGATCAGGCTGATAGACCAGGCCGCCAGCGTGGTGCTGAAGCCCGCTTCGGTCAAAAACGGCGGCAGATGCACGGTAATGAACGCCACGTGAAAGCCACAGACAAAAAAGCCCAGGATCAACAGCCAGTACGACAGGTGTTTTCGGGCAACACAGACCGCCTCTGAGAGGGTCTGCTCCGGCTGCTCCGGTTGCCCATCCGTGTCGTTACCTGCGGCTTTTTTTCCGGCCAATGGCATGGCCAGCGCGGCCATGGTTAGAGCCATCAATGCCATCGCCTGCAGGGCCGTGTTCCAGCCCAATGATTCCACCAGCTGGCCAATCACCGGTACCAGCAGGAACTGACCGGCCGAGGCCGCAGCAGTGCCAATGCCCAGCACCAGCTGGCGTTTGTCCGGTGCCACCGCTGCGGCCATGGCGGGCAACACAATACCGAAGGAGGTACCGGCAACGCCTGCGCCAATCAGTACCCCCAAGCCGGCATTCAGGCTCCAGATGTTTGTCACGTTAACGGTCATCAGGATGCCGGCGGCATAGAGTACAGCCCCGGCCACCAGTACTTTGGTGGTGCCAAAACGATCCGCCAAGCCACCAGCGACCACCGCAACCACTCCCCAGGCCAGGTTCTGGATGGCCAGCGCCAGGCCCATAATATCCCGCCCCCAGTCGTTGAATTCGCCTATCGGCTCAACAAACAGGCCAAAACTGGAGCGCAGGCCGAAAGAGAGCATCAGCATCAGACAACCACTGATGATCAAAAAGAGTGACGACAAGGGAAGACGGCTCATACGGTGGCCTCCACGTTAAAGCTAATAATATGAGAACGGTGAATCGATAGATGGCGGGAACCAGAAACTCCGGAAGACCTGGATAGCCTTCCGGAGTGTGGTTACATCAGGAAGTTATCGGTTTTGATTTACCGGTTTACGTCGACAATGATGCGGCCACGAACCTTGCCTTCCAGCAGCTCGCCGGCTTTTTCAACCGCCTCGCCCAGACCAATTTCATGGCCGATTTCGCCCAGCTTGGCCACGTCCAGATCAGTACCCAGGCGTTTCCAGGCTTCCAGGCGATCTTCACGCGGGCACATCACGCTGTCGATACCAGCCAGGGTCACACCACGCAGAATGAACGGTGCCACGGTGGCCGGGAAGTTCATGCCGGCGGCCAGGCCACAGGCAGTCACCACGCCCCGATACTTCATGGTGGAGCAGATGTTGGCCAGTACGTTGTCACCGGCAACATCCACGGCGCCGGCCCAGCGAGATTTCGCCAAAGGCTTGGCCTTCTCGGAAAATTCGGCGCGGTCCAGAATGTCCTTGGCGCCCAACTGCTTGAGGTAGTCGGCATCGTCCGGGCGACCGGTTACCGCGACTACGTCATAGCCGAGCTTGGACAGTACGGAGATGGCAACGCTACCTACGCCCCCATTGGCGCCGGTCACGACAATTTCACCGTCTTCGGGCTTCACGCCGTGCTTTTCCAGGGCCAGCACACAGAGCATCGCCGTGTAACCGGCAGTACCAATGGCCATCGCCTGCTCCGGCGAAAACTGCTCCGGCAACGGAATCAGCCAGTCGCCGTTTACCCGGGCTTTCTGCGCCAGCCCGCCCCAGTGGCCTTCACCAACGCCCCAACCATTCAGGATAACCTTGTCGCCAACCTTGTGTTCCGGATGAGAGCTTTCTTCCACTTCGCCCACGAAGTCGATGCCGGGCACCATGGGAAACTGTTTCACCACCGGGCCCTTGCCGGTAATGGCCAGTGCGTCTTTGTAGTTCAGGGTGGAATGGCTAACGCGAACGGTTACGTTCCCCTCTGGCAGCTGCGCTTCGTCCAGCTCCTGGAGGCCGGCACGATAACCATTGTCGTCTTTCTCGATCAGAATACCTTTAAACATGCGTTCACCTCTTTACGGTTTTGTGCGGGTCGACGCTCTCGGTAAACGCCGACGATGATTTAGACCGATTGTCTATTAATGCTTAAAAAATTTACCCCGTCGGTAAACCGGCGAAGTAATACTGCGCGAACACCGTCAATGGTGCGGTGGTTTGTTCAAGCTTGGCACGCAGAACCGCACCTTCCCAGCCGATCCAGAAAAAACTGGCCAGTTGTGCCGTGTCGGCATCGGGCGCCAGTTCACCATGGCGTTTGGCCTCATCCAGACATACGGCAAAGCGTGACTGCCAATCTTCGAACGTTTCCTGCAATTTTGACCGAAAGCTTTCCGGTAACGCCGCCATCTCCTGCCCCAGGTTGCCAATCAGGCAACCGCGACGAAACTCATAGCGCGCCATACCCTCGGCGGCATCGTCAATAAAGCCGCGAATCCGTTCCAGGGGCGATAGCTCCGGCGCCAGCAGGTGTTGGTCGATCTTGTGGGCAAAAAAACGCCCATAGTAGTCAATCAGTGCCAACCCGAAATCTTCCTTGTTTTTGAAGTAGTGGTAGAAAGAGCCTTTCGGCACCCCGGCTTGACGAAGAATGCCGTCAATGCCCGCGGTGGCGAAGCCTTTTTCCGTCAGCACTTCCAGGCCCGCCCGCAGTAGTAAGTCACGGGTTTCGGCAGTGGATTGACGGTTTTTCGGTGGCCTGCCGCGCCGGCGGACAGGGTTGACTGGTTGCGTTAATGTTTCCATGTGTGGAATATTAGACCGGTCGTCTAGAAAATTCAACAGCGATTTCATATACGCCAACACGTGATCCTGATAGCCTGCTAAACGTAATGACAAAGGCAAGTAAAAAGGCAATTCACGCACTTATTCTAACGGAGTGAACAATGGCCAACGCAAAAGCCTATGCAGCAACCAGCCCGACATCCGGCCTGGCACCCTACTCATTCGATCGTCGTGATTTGCGCCCGGACGACGTTGCCATCGATATTGATTATTGCGGTGTCTGCCATACCGATATCCATTTTGTCGAAAACGACTGGGGCATGTCTGAGTACCCGGTGGTGCCAGGCCACGAGATCATCGGCCGGGTAACCGCCGTGGGACCCGAGGTGGCTGGTTACAAAGTGGGCGACCTGGTGGGCGTTGGCTGCATGGTCGACAGCTGCCGTACCTGTTCGGCCTGCGAAAGCGGCCTGGAGCAATACTGCGCCGAGGGTATGACTGGCACCTATAACGGTGTGGATCGCCACGACGGCTCCGTTACCTTTGGCGGTTATTCCACGCAGGTTGTGGTCAGCGACCGCTTTGTCGTTCGTGTTCCTGAAAAGCTGGATCCGGCGGCTGCCGCCCCCATTCTGTGTGCGGGCATTACCACCTACTCGCCTCTGCGTCACTTCGGCGTTGGCAAAGGTCACAAGGTCGGCGTGATCGGCATGGGTGGCCTGGGCCACATGGGTGTGAAGTTCGCCAAGGCCCTGGGCGCGGAAGTCACCATCTTTACCCGCTCCGAAAACAAGGTCGGTGAGGCGAAAAAACAGGGCGCCGACCACGTGGTTATTTCCACGGATGACGAGCAGATGGAAGCGGTTGCGAACACGTTTGATTTCATGCTGGACACCGTACCAGTGCAGCACGACATCAATCCGTACCTGAACTGCCTGAAATTTGATGGCACCCACATTCTGGTGGGTCTGCTCGAGCCCATCGAACCGACCATCCAGGCCGCTCAGCTGGTTGGCAAACGCCGTGCACTGGCCGGCTCGCTGATCGGCGGTATGCCGGAAACCCAGGAGGTGCTGGATTTCTGCGCCGAGCACGACATCAGCTGTGATATTGAAATGCTCGATATCCGGAACATCAACGAAGCCTACGAGCGCATGAAAAAAGGCGATGTGAAGTACCGGTTTGTCATTGATACCAAAACCCTTCGGGAAAGCTGAAACTGGCGGTGCCGTCTGGCCGGCATAGACTGTGCCGGCCAGACTATGACAAACCGCTAATTACGCTGTCGCCCGGAAAGGGTTAGTATCGGGGTTTATTGTCCTTACCGAACACTGGAACGAACGCATGACTTTTGCACGCATTGCCGGTACTGGCTCCTATCTGCCAGACAACATCGTCACCAATCTCGATCTCGAAAAGCGGGTGGATACGTCCGATCAATGGATTCGTGAGCGAACCGGCATTGAGCAGCGTCACATTGCGGTTGAAGGTCAGAGCACCGTCGACCTTGCCGAGCAGGCAGCCCTGCGTGCCATGGAAGCGGCCGGGATCGAGGCCAATGATCTGGACCTGATTGTTTTCGCCACCACAACGCCGGACAAGGTCTTTCCCAGCAGCGCCTGTCTGCTGCAGGCCCGCCTGGGTGTGCAAAATGGCTGCCCGGCGTTCGATGTGCAAGCAGTCTGTTCCGGGTTCGTATATGCGCTGACCACCGCAGAGAAGTTCATCCGTTCCGGTTCCAGCAAAAAGGCTCTGGTGATCGGTGCGGAAGTGTTCTCACGCCTGCTGGACTGGGAAGACCGAGGCACCTGCGTTCTGTTCGGTGATGGTGCCGGTGCGGTTGTTCTGGAGGCCAGCGAGGAAACCGGCATTCTGTCCACACACATTCACGCCGATGGCCGCTATGAAAAGCTGCTGCACGTGCCCTGCGGTGTGGCCAACGATTTTGATGCGGTCAAAGCCGGCACCGCCTTCGTGGAAATGAAAGGCAACGAAGTGTTCAAGATGGCGGTTAACACGCTGGGGCGCATCGTGGACGAGACCCTGGATGCCAATAACATGCAAAAATCCGATATAGACTGGCTGGTGCCACACCAGGCCAATCTGCGCATCATTGCGGCCACGGCTAAAAAACTGAACATGCCCATGGACCAGGTGGTGGTCACGGTGAATAAGCACGGCAACACGTCCGCCGCCTCCATCCCGCTGGCCCTGGATGAAGCCGTGCGCGATGGCCGCATTCAGCGCAACCAGACCGTACTGCTGGAAGCCTTCGGTGGCGGCTTTACCTGGGGCTCGGCCCTTTTACGTTACTGATTGCTCCATCGGAACCTCAGGCTTCATATTCCATAAGGTTACCGTAATATTTATTTTTAATATTTTTGGTTCTTAAAAACCTCTGATACATTGCTCCTCAGATCACCAACAACGAATTCTGAGGAGCAACCATGAAACACCTGCTGACCGGCATTGCCCTGGGCACTGCCCTGCTCTCCGCCCAACCCGCATTCTCGGCAGACCGCGAGCTGCTCAACACATCCTACGATATTGCCCGTGAACTGTTCGCTGCCTATAACGAGGAGTTCAAGGAACACTGGCAGGAAAAGACGGGTGAAACTGTTGAAATCAAACAGTCCCACGCCGGCTCTTCCAAACAGGCGCAGGCCATCATTCAGGGCCTGAAAGCCGATGTCGCCACCTTCAACCAGGTCACCGACATCAATATCCTGCACGAACGGGGCAACCTGATTCCGGAGAACTGGGCCGAGCGCCTGCCCAACAACAGCTCGCCCTACTATTCCACCATGGCTTTCCTGGTGCGCGACGGTAACCCGAAAAACATCGAGAACTGGGACGACCTGGTGCGCGAAGACGTGGATATCGTCATGCCTAACCCGAAAACCTCAGGCAATGCCCGCTACACCTACCTGGCAGCACTCGGTTACGCCCAGGAAGCCTATGGCGACGACCAGGAGAAAATCGACCAGTTCATGTCCGACCTGCTCGGTCGCGTTAAAGTCTTCGACTCCGGCGGCCGTGGCGCCACCACCACCTTCGTTGAGCGTGGCATTGGCGACGTACTGCTGACCTTTGAATCCGAAGTGCTGAACATCGCCGACCGGTTCGACAACGACGAGTATGTGCCGGTTACTCCGGACGTAAGCTTTCTGGCCGAATTCCCGGTGACCTGGATCGATGATTACGTGGAACAAAACGGCACTCAGGCCCTGGCCAAAGAGTACCTGCAGCACCTGTACTCAGAAGACGCCCAGCGTCTGCTGGCGGGCTTTAACTACCGGGTTCACAACGACACCGTGAAGCAGGAAAACGCGGACCGTTTCCCGGAACTGCAGCTTAAATCCATTGATGAGATTGCCGGTGGCTGGGAAAACGCCATGGACACCCACTTCACCAGTGGCGGGAAGCTCGACCAACTGCAGCGTCGGCGGTAAGAGGCGCTCATGTCCACGCCCACTCAGGTCGCAAACGCCGCCCCCGCGCGGCGCTTTGCCGGTCGCAGCAAACGGGTGTTGCCCGGGTTCGGTCTGAGCCTGGGCATTTCCCTGTTTTTCGTCAGCCTCGTCCTGCTGTTGCCGTTGTCCGGTCTTGTCATGGAAACCGCAGGCATGACCTGGGATCAGTTCTGGTTTACCGTTACCGATCCCCGGGTGGTGGAGTCCTATAAAGTCACTGCCTGGACCGCCCTTGCCGCGTCCCTGTTCAATGGTTTGTTCGGGCTGCTACTGGCCTGGGTACTGGTGCGCTACGAGTTTCCCGGCAAACGCCTGATTGATGCCGTGGTTGACCTGCCGTTCGCCCTGCCGACGGCGGTTGCCGGCATCACCCTGGCCACCCTGTTCGCGCAAAACGGCTGGTACGGGCAGATCCTCGAAAAAATCGGCGTAGAAGTCGCGTTTACCCCCATTGGCATTGTCGTTGCCATGGCATTCACCAGTATTCCCTTTGTAGTGCGCACGGTTCAGCCGGTTCTGGAAGAGCTGTCACCGGCCGATGAAGAAGCTGCCGTCAGCCTTGGCGCGTCGGATGGCCGGGTATTCCGCAAGGTCATCTTTCCCTCGCTGTGGCCGGCGCTGGTGACTGGCATTGCGCTGTCTTTCACTCGCAGCCTGGGTGAGTTCGGCGCCATTATCTTCATTGCCGGCAACACGCCCTACGTGAGCGAAGTGACCAGTCTAATGATCTTTGTCCGACTGCAGGAATACGATTACGCAGCCGCCAGTGCCATTGCCTCGTTGATGTTGCTGGTGTCCCTGGTGCTGCTGTTTACCATCAATCTCTGGCAGGGCAGGTATCTGCGCCGCCTGGAGGGCCGCTAAATGGCAGCGAAACATCATCGCGTAGGCGACCAGCCCTGGGTTCGTCATTCACTGGTGGGGCTGGCACTGGCCATTACCGTGGTCATGCTGGTGATTCCGCTGGTGGTGATTTTCTACCAGGCTCTGAGTGCGGGCTGGAGCACGTTTTCCACCAATGTGATGGATGAATACACCCTGCATGCCATCGGCCTGACTCTATTTGTTGCCCTGCTGACGGTACCACTGAACCTGGTGTTTGGTACTGCCCTGGCCTGGTCGGTGACCCGCTTTCGTTTCCCGGGCCGCAAGCTACTGACCACACTGATCGATATTCCGTTTGCGGTGTCGCCGGTAGTAGCCGGCCTTTTGTATTTGTTGCTGTACGGTCGCAACGGTTGGGTAGGCAGCTGGCTGGGTGAATATGACATCCAGCTGATGTTCTCCTGGCCCGGCATCGTCATGGTTACGGTGTTCGTCACCTCGCCATTTGTGGCACGGGAGCTGATCCCCCTGATGCAGCAACAGGGCAGCGAAGAGGAAGAAGCTGGTGTGGTGCTCGGAGCCTCCGGCTGGCGGGTGTTTCGCAAGATCACTCTGCCCAACATCAAATGGGCGCTGATTTACGGGGTCATCCTGACCAACGCCCGGGCGGTGGGCGAGTTTGGTGCCGTCTCGGTGGTTTCAGGCAATATTCGCGGACAAACCAATACCTTGCCATTGCATGTTGAACTGCTTTATCAGGATTACAACATCGTTGGAGCCTTCGCCAGTGCGTCGTTACTGGCGGGCATTGCCATTCTTACGTTGATTGCCAAAGCCTTTGTGGAATGGCGGCAGTCACGACCGGAACACCCGGCACCGGAAAAGGGAGGTGTCTGATCATGAGCATTACCGTTGAGAACATCAGCAAGAATTTCGGGGGCTTCCAGGCGCTGGATGATGTCAATCTGACCTTCCCCGAAGGCCAGCTCACGGCGCTGCTGGGCCCGTCCGGTTCGGGCAAGACCACCCTGCTACGGATTATCGCCGGGCTGGAATCCTCCGACGCCGGCCGGATTCTGTTTGGTGATGACGACGTTAGTAGCCAGCATGTGCGTGACCGTAATGTGGGCTTTGTCTTCCAGCATTACGCCTTGTTCAAGCACATGACCGTGGCTGAGAACATTGCCTTTGGGCTGGAGTCTCTGCCCCGACGGCAGCGCCCCCCGAAGCCGGAGATTCGCGCCCGTGTGGCAAAGCTGCTGGAGATGATTCAGCTGCCGGATCTAGCCAACCGTTATCCCACCCAGCTTTCCGGTGGTCAGAAACAGCGGGTAGCACTGGCAAGGGCGCTGGCCACCAAGCCGCGCATTCTGCTGTTGGACGAACCCTTTGGCGCCCTGGATGCCAAGGTGCGCAAGGATTTGCGCCGCTGGCTGAGGGCGCTGCACGACGAGTTCCATTTCACCAGTATTTTCGTGACCCACGACCAGGAAGAAGCCCTGGAATTGTCGGATCAGGTGGTGGTCATGAGCCAGGGCCAGGTGGAGCAGGTGAACGAGCCGGCGGCCCTGTACGCCCGGCCGGAAAGCCGGTTTGTCTTCGATTTTCTCGGCCACGTCAACGTGTTGGAAGGCAGCCTGAAAAACCAGAAGCTGACCCAGGGCGATGCCTGGGTGTCACTGCCCAGCGTTCAGGGCGACCGGAACGCCCAGTTGTATATGCGCCCCCACGAGGTACAGCTGGCGCGCAGCCCATCGGCACACGCCCGCCTGCCTCTGCGCATTGATTCGGTGAGCCTGATTGGCTCCGAGGTTCGCATTGAACTGCAGCCGGAAGGCTGGCACAGCAACGAGCTATGGGAGGTGGGCATGAGCCACAATGAGTTCGCACGCCACGCCCCGGCCCGGGGGGATCTGTGGTACGCAGTGCCCGACATCGGTCATTTGTTCACCGATGCCGGGAGCCAGCCGCGCACCGTGGACTGGCATTACCCTGCTACCGCCACCGCCCACCCCTGAACCGCTCAACTCATTTTCCCGAGAATCGGCAAGGCCAGAGCTGCTGCGTCCACCGCGGCTCTGGTGTTCTGGCCAGCCAGAGCGACGGGTTGCGCTTTCACGACAAACATAGGATGATTGGGTGATCACAACAAAGGATGAAAGGATATGCTCTCACCCATTCGAAAAGGCTCGTTGGTGGACACCGCCATCGAGAGCCTGCGCCTGAATATTGAAAACGGGGAATGGCCGGTGGGTAGCCGCCTGCCAGTGGAAGCGGACTTGTCGGAGGCTCTGGGCATCAGCCGCAACACCATTCGCGAAGCTGTGCGCGTGCTGGCGCATGTGGGCATGCTGGAAACCCGACAGGGTGACGGCACTTACGTGCGGGCCAACCGGGATGCGGGAGAAACCCTGCGCCGGATTGCCCGTAGCCGGCTGGCGGAACAGATTGAAGTTCGAATTATGCTGGAAACCGAGGCGGCACGGCTGGCTGCCGATCGGCGCACTGACGCTGATCTGAAAGCCATGACCACTGCCCTGGATGCACGAGCCGGTGCCGGCGACAATATTACCGAACGCATCTGGCACGACGAGCGGTTTCATCATGCACTGGTAAAGGCGTCCCACAACACGGCACTGATTGAACTCTACGATTACTTCGCCAACGCCGTCAGCCAGACCATCGAGCAGACAGAAACCGACGCCGGGCTACCCGAACCAAGCCAGGAAGATCACGAACTGTTATTGGCGGCCGTGCGTCGCAAAGACGCCGATAAAGCCGAGGCTCTGTCCCGCGCCCTGCTCTCCCCCAGCTTGAATGCGCTGCAAAAGGGAGCCGGTACGCCATGAAACTCCGCGTTGACACCTTCACCCTGTTACTGCTCGGCGCCATTGTGCTGGCGTCTTTTCTGCCGGTTACCGGCCAGGCGGCACAAACCCTCGGCACCATCGGTACTCTGGCTGTAGCACTGCTGTTCTTTTTCCACGGCGCGGCACTGTCACGGCAACAGATTGTGGCGGGCGCAACCCACTGGCGCCTGCACATTCTGATTACCTCGCTGACTTTTGTGTTCTTTCCGCTGGTGGCACTGCCCATCAATGGCTTGAGCAATATTGTGCCTGAATGGATGCCGAAGGATCTGGGGCTGGGGTTTCTGTATCTGGGGGTGCTGCCGTCGGCGGTGTCGTCGTCGATTGCTTACACCGCCCTGGCGAAAGGCAATGTGCCGGCCGCCATTTGCAGCGCGGCAGCGTCCAATGTATTCGGCATGATGCTCACGCCGTTTTTGCTGTTGTTATTGGTTTCCACCTCCGGCGCCGGCGATTTTTCCGTAGCCGAGGCGCTCAAGGATATTGTTCTTCAGTTGTTGTTGCCGTTTGCCGTGGGCCATGCCCTTCGTCCCTGGCTTGGCGGCATTCTGTCTCGCAACGAAGCGTTTATGGCGCGCTATGACAAAACCGTGATCTGGATTATTGTTTATTCTGCGTTTTCCCACTCGGTGGTCAGTGGTTTGTGGCAAAAATTGCCCCTTCAGGCCATCGTGCTGACTATCGTGCTGTGTTTTGCCCTGCTGGCCTTCTTTATGTTTGTCGCGCGGTTAATGGTGAGAAAGCTGGGTTTCAGCCTGGAAGACGAAGCCGCCGTGGTCTTCTGCGGCTCCAAGAAAAGCCTGGCATCCGGGCTGCCCATGGCCAAGGTGCTGTTTTCAGGCCACCCCGGCTTTGGCATGATCGTTCTGCCGATCATGTGCTACAACCAGATCCAGGTCATTGTCGGCGCCATTCTGGCAGAACGTTACCGGGTTAAAATCGAGCAAGCCTCAGCCGCCACCCATGCCACCGAAAATAGCCGCTAACACTACCAGCCCGACAATCCAGCCAATCACCGCCGGCCAGAAGTTGACCATTTGCGGTGGTTGGTCGGTTTCTTCATCAAAATCCGCGGCCGGTTCGCCATCAGGCTCCGGATTGAGCCGTGGATCGGGAGCCTGATTCGCTTCGCTAACGCTGAACCAGTCAAACCAGTCGCCCAGAAATTTCGCCACGGGCTGGGGAAAGCTGCCGTTTTCCGCCATCGGGCGCAACTGGGGCTCGAGCTGGCGGGCAATTTCCCGCCGCAGGGGCAACTGGTCGGCCGGAGGCTCACACAGAATCGCCTTCCAGATACCCTCGTCCTTCTGGCGGTTGTCATCATTCAGCAACGCTTTTACCTGAATAATCACTTCCCGGACAATCTGGCCGTCCTCGGCGCTCAATGGCTCGTCTTTCTCGGACGAGCGCGGTGATTGCTCTGTTTCCCCGGCGGACGGTTTTTCCCCAGCTTCGGCCGGCTCGCTGGTCGCGGTTACCTGCGCGGGCGCCTCGCCGGTTGCCTCAAGAAAAGCCTGTTCGAGCGCCTTCGCCTCCTGCTCCGAGGCGAACTTCATCTGGCCCTCGTAAGCCTGGCGAATGCGATCCCTGTCCCTGGTGGGTCCGATGCCCAGAATGTCCCAACAGCTCATATAAACGCCAACTCCGGCTAAAATAGATGTGTTTGTTAACGACAAAGCGTGCAAGCTGCTCTATCCTAAGATGCAGATCGAATAGAAGCATTCACGCTGTCCGATTATAGACCGACTCCCATGACCAATACGAATTACCCCAAGGCAATCCGGCGCTGTAAGAAGCTGCCCTATCTTCTACCCGCATTGCTGGTGTGCTCCACAACCACCTGGGCAAATGAGCCCGCCGTGGATTCCTCCGATTTCAGTTTCGACAGCCAGCTGCCCATGCTGGGCGATGATATTCCCGAAGTATTAACAACAACGCGGCTGCGACAACCGAAAACCCGGGTGCCGGGCAGTACAACCGTAATTGAAGGCGATACCATTCGTGATCTGGGTATCCTGAACCTGTATGAGGTATTCCGGCTGGTACCGGGTATGACCGTTAACTTTGTCGGCAGCCACCAGCCGTCGGTCACTTATCACGGCACCAGTCAGTACGAGCAGCGCCGCATGCAGGTGCTGGTGGACGGCCGCACCGCCCACCGGGCGACACTGTCTGACATGGACTGGAAAACCATGCCGGTGCCGCTGGAAATGATCGAGCGCATCGAAGTGGCCCGGGGCCCCAACGCTGCCGCCTACGGTATCAATGCCTTTCTGGGCACCATCAACATCATAACCCGTGATCCGGCCGACACCGCGGGCATTGAAACCCATGTTAGCGGTGGTTCGCGTGGCCACCGACGGGCTTTTGGTTCGGTTGGCTCGGTCAGCGAGACCATGGATTGGCGCCTGACCTACGAGAAGCGCAAGTTTGATGGTTTCGACGTGAACGAAGATGGCGAGGATTTCCATGATGGCAAAGACATCAATGCCTTTAACTGGGATTCCCGCCTTTATCTGAACAACGCTGCCGATCTGGAACTCAGAGCCGGTATTGTTGATGGTGTCGACGAACGGGACCAGGACAAGGGAGGCTCGCTGGAGCCGGTGGAAAACCCGGACATTGAGCTTCGGGATTATCATCTTCAGGCCAAACTGAATTACCGGCTATCGAACAACCATTTTTTTCATGTTCAGGCAGCGGTTGAGAACTATAAGCGACAGCAGGAGTATGGCATTGCCTGGGGGGAGACAGCGGCCGAATGTTTAGAGGATGGTACGCCGCTGTATTCCGTAGACAGCGCAGGGGATGACATCTGTTTCTTGAATGATGAAGCCAAGAGTTTTTTTGCAGATATCAACGACAGCTACGAAGATACCCGAATTGAACTGGAGCTGCAGGACACCCTGCTGTTCAGCGATGACCTGAAACTGGTCACCGGTACCGGCTTTCGCAAAGACATTCTACGCTCCCAAACCTTCTTCAACGGTCGGGAAGAAGTCTACCAATCCCGTATTTTCGGCAATCTGGAATACACACCCTGGCATTGGCTAACGCTCAACGCCGGCGGCAACTGGGAGCGCACCAGCACCACTGGCGACGACTATTTTTCGCCAAGAGTGGCCGCTAATTTCCAACTTACCGAGCAACAGGCTCTGCGCTTTGTGTTTTCAAAAGCGGTGCGTACACCTGACGCGTTCGAACAGAACCGAGACTATGGGTATACGTTGGCCAATGTGCGCTCAGAAGACTATCCCGAACTAGAGGGCTCTCGTGTTGGTATTGATGAAGCTCTTAAGGCGCCAAATGCTGAAAACACAATGGATCAACAACTTGAAGAAGAACGCATAACTTCTTATGAAATAAGCTACTTTACGCAGTACTCCATGGACTCTGCGTTGCTTTCTTTAGAAGTGCGCGGTTTTAGGGATGAAATGCGGGACATGATCGGCGGCATCATTCAGCTGAAAGAATGGTCGCTGGAGAATGAATACCAAATCGATCAGAAAGGCTTTGAACTTGAGGCTTCGGCGGAATTCCCGGGAACTACAATGCGCGCCAGTTACGCCTATCTGGACCAGGACACCTCGTATACGGGCGCTTTAGACAAAGACCAAAGTCACATTCTCGAACGGATGTCCGTTCGCCACTCCGGCAGCCTCGCTGTGGTTCAGGACCTACCCTGGCAAATGAAAGCCGCCACCACGTTCTACTGGGCAGACGAGTTTAATCGTCAGCAAGAACAATTCGAGCGCATTGATATACGGTTGGCCAAACAGTTTTTCGGGCCGCGCCACAACGCTGAGCTGGCGTTTATCATGCAGCACTACTTGAATCGCCAGCCTGAACTGAGCTCGGACAATGTCATTGAGGATCATAACCAGTATTTCGTGGAAGCCAGCCTGAAATTCTGATGTTATGGAGATAATCAACCAATGGAAGGGATAGCCAGGACGGTATGATATTCCACCAATCATTTACTACCGAGGTACCCGGTAAGCTCCTACGCTTTTACTGGCTGTTGTGCGGACTGATCGCCTTGCTGCTACCCCTGACAGCTGGCGCACAAGAGTATGGCTCCGGTGTTCGCACTCTGCCGGTCATCAGCTCGGGCAATAGCGCACTGGATGAGCATCTGATCAGGCTAATCGAGGGGCGCTTGCAAGGGCCATTCATGCTTGAACGCATGGCTGCAGACACCTACAACCCACGCCCGGATAATAAGCTGGCCATCACTATTGGCCCTTCGGCCTTCGCGGATGTGCGGAAAAACTATCCCGAAGCAGACATCCTGGCTCTATTGGTTAACAAACGGTTTATTGAAGATTATCGCGAAGAGCTTCCCGGCAAGTTGGGAGTGGTCTACAACGACGTGCCCTTGTTGCGCCAGGCACTTACCGGCCAGGCAATTCTGCCTCAGGCTCAAAAAATAGCGCTGCTGGCAACGACCGAAAGCGCCGGACTCTATGATGATTTGATGGACCAGTTACCGGATTTCGGGCTGCAGGCGAGAATATTTATTGCCGATACCGATGACCAGCTGATCCCGGCACTGAACAGGGCCCTGGCATACGGAGATTTTCTGCTTGCCGCGTCCGACAATCGTATTTACAACCCTCGTAACATTAAACCCATTCTTTTGACCGCCTACCGGCGTAACCGGATCCTGATCGGACCCAGCCAGGGATACGTAAGAGCCGGCGCGCTTGCTTCCAGCTACGTCCCCTTTGTGGTGATCGCCGAACAGGCAAGCACCCAACTCCAGCGATACCTGTCGGAAGGTGAATTCCCCAAAACGGAGTACCCGGATACATTCAGTGTTGAAGTCAACGAACAGGTCGCCCGCTCGCTAAACATCCCTCTTCCCGACCGGGACTGGATCAGTAACCGTGTTGATCGCCTGTTAAAGGAAAACCGGGAGGCCACAGAATGACCCTGAGTTCCCGTACGCCCGGTATGTCTCTGTCTTCGCGATTGCTGATGTTGGGCGCTTTTCCGGCTGTGGTTATGTTTATTGCGTTGATGGTTTTCTTCACGTCGGCCCGACTGGATGATGCCCGAAGTGAGCTGGCCCGCTCCGGCCAGCTGTTAGCCGATAGCCTCGCACCAGCTCTGGAATACGCAGTGGTCTCCGGCAACAAGGATGCACTGGACACGACACTGGAGCAATCCCTTGAGCGCAGCCACGCCGCCTGGATTCGCGTGACGGATGTTATAGGCGATCAGCTCAGCCTGGTCAGCAAAGATCCCCACCCCCCCACGTCTTTAGATGGCCGCTACAAAAAATACAGTGCGGAAATTCTTCAGGAACCAGTCGCTATCGGTGACGGCAGCCTGCTTAGTGGCAACTGGAGTGGCAGTGCAGGCGCCCTTCGGGTAGGTACCGTGGAAGTTGCAATTGACCTCCAGCTACTGCAAGACCGCCAAAACCAGATCCTGTGGTCGTCCCTGGCGGTAGGGGCTGTAGTGCTTGCCATTACACTGTTGATGGTACGCAGCTTTCTGAGCAATCTCATCGGGCCCATTCGTAGACTGGCCCGCCGCGTTCTGGCTCTTATTGAAGGGGATTACAAGCCTCATCCTGTTGCAGTGCGTGGCAACGCCAGTGAAGTGGTCGAGATTCAGCAACAGTTGAACGAACTGGCCCTGCATCTGGCCGAAGTTGAGCAGACACGGGACGAGACGCTGGCCGTCTCCGATGCCGCCCGAAACAAGGCAGAACAGGCCAACCAGGCAAAATCGGAATTCCTGACCGCCATGAGCAATGAATTGCGCTCTCCCTTGCAGGGTGTTCTTGGTGCGTTGGAAGCCACCACCCGGGACCCAATGACGCCCAGGCAGCAGCATTATCTGAGAACCGTGCGCCAGTCCACCGAGGATTTGCTGACCGTTATTTCCGATCTGCTGGACTACGCCGAAATCGACAATGGCTTTTATGCTCCTGCCAGGCAAGCCTTTGATTTACAAAAACTGATCGAAAATTGCGTGGCATCTTTCCGGTTGACAGCGGAACAACAGGGCGCCGTTCTGGAGCTACAAATGCCGGGCGATTGGGAAGAAGGGCTCATGGTGTGGGGAGACGGCCCCAGAGTCCGGCAAGTACTGGCCAGCCTTATCGAGAATGCCATGACTTCATGCAGCGACGGTTTCATAAACGTGCGGGCGCACCTCTCGCAACTGGAGCCTGGTCAGGTACTGCTCAACTGCACGGTGGTGGATTCAGGTTCTGGTCTGGTGGCGGCTCGGCTGGAGAGCGAGCAGGCTGGCCTGCCAGCCACTGGCAATATGGGCCTTGTGGTGGTGCAGAAACTGGTGGAACTGATGGGCGGTCATGTGAAGGTGGGCACTGAGGAAACCCGGGGCTCGTCCATCTGTTTCGAACTTGCCTTCACCCTCGCTGTGGCCGAAACGCACGAATAAAACACCCGCCGGGCGGCGGGTGTTCGGGCGCCTCAGGTCTTGAGGCTTATGCCACCGGCTCGCGCATGGTGACAAACTCTTCGGCCGACGTTGGGTGAATCCCCATTGTGGCATCGAACTGGGCCTTGGTGGCACCGGCCTTGATGGCCACAGCCAGCCCCTGGGTAATCTCCCCGGCATCTGGTCCAACCATGTGGGCGCCAAGAACCTGGTCGGTTTCGGCATCAACCACCAGCTTCATCAGGCTGCGTTCATCCCGGCCACTCAGAGTGTATTTCATTGGGCGGAATTCAGAACGGTAGATTGTTACACCGTGGCCAGCCTCCCGGGCTTCCTGCTCTGTGAGGCCCACGGTGCCAATGTTGGGTTGGCAGAAAACCGCAGTGGGAATGGCCTGATAGTCCATCTCACCCTGCCCGTCGCCATAAAGACGGCGTGACAGAACCATGGCCTGGGCCAGCGCCACCGGCGTCAGCTGCGGCGTGCCAATAACATCTCCCAGCGCGTAAATAGACGGCACGGCGGTCTGGAAATAATCATCCACGTGAACATGCCCCGAGGCTGTCAGCTCAACGCCAAGGTCGGTGAGGCCGATACCGTCCACCAGGGCCCGGCGCCCGGTGGCGGCCATGATCAGGCCTGTTTCCAGGGTATCACCGTTGCTCAAATGCGCCTGATAGCCGCTGCCCTGCGGCTCAACCGAGTCGATGGTTACATTGAAGCGCAGGTCCACGCCTTTCTTGCGCATTTCCTGCTCGGTAAAGCGGCGAATGTCGTCGTCAAAGCCCCGGAGAAACAGGTCACCCCGGTACAACAGGGTGGTTTCCACACCCAGACCCGCGAGGATACCGGCAAACTCGACGGCGATGTAGCCGCCACCCCAGACCGTGGCATGGCGGGGTAACTGTGGCAGATAGAACATTTCATTGGATGTCAGCAGATGTTCCCGGCCAGGAATATCCGGGATCACCGGCCAGCTGCCAGTAGCCACCGTGATCCGCTCCGTGGACCAGGTTTGCTCTCCGACCCGGACGGTGTTTGGGTCGTCCAGGCTCGCTGTGCCCTCGATAATATCGACGCCGGCATTAGCCAGCAAGCGGCCGTAAATACCGTTCAAACGCTCGATTTCCGCGTTTTTATTGGACACCAGCGTGGGCCAGTCAAAACTGACATCCCCAGTGGGAACCTGCCAGCCGTAACCGGCGGCGTCCTCCAGCTCTTCGCGTACATGAGCACCATAAACAAACAGCTTTTTCGGCACGCAGCCCACATTGACACAAGTGCCGCCAAGGTGGCGTGATTCCACCACCGCTACGCGCGCACCTCGCTGGGCGGACATGCGGGCCAGACGAACGCCGCCAGACCCGGCGCCAATCACAATCAGGTCGTAATCGAAATGGTCAGACACAGAGGCTCCTTTTCATTCCTGAAACAATTGCGCCCAGAGTAAACGGCGCGCCATTTAAATCAAATAGTTAACGTCAATCGGGCTGATATTATGCCCGGCTCTCCAGAGCGATCCATTGCCGCCTGATCAACCTGCACGCCATTCACCGCCGCCAGTTGCTCCAGCCAGGCTGCCACTTGCCCAAATGGAGCGGCGTCAAGCCAGACTCTGATGGCATCTTCCCCACTGGGCTCAAACCGTTGCAGTGAGAGCTCCGCCTCACGGGCAGTGCGGGTAACCAGCGCCATGAGCGCCCGGCCATCCGCAGGCCTGTTGCTGGTGGTCGAAGAACCGGAATCATTGCTGTCACCCGCTGCCAGGGACTGAATGGCCGCCTGATTAGACTGCATCCAGGCAAGAAGTTCACGGGCATTTTCCCGATCACTAATGGCGCGCTCATGAAAGCCCGCAGCCGGTCGCCAGATCATGAAATACAGCACCGCCAACAACAAGGCGACAGCCAGAACCGACAACGCCTGCCGGTCCCGGGCGGATAACTGGTCATAACGGGCAAGTAACTTGCCAACAGGCGGTTGCTTTCCAAGTTGCGCCCACATGCTATTGCCCTCCTGAAACGGTCAGACGACCGCGAGCACCGCTGGCTTCGTTTACCACGGAGCCGATCTCGGCCTGCAGGCCCGCGTCTGTTAATCCGCTCCTTAGCTGGCTCATCCGGTCGTAACTGTCGGCGGTCAGATCGACAACCAGTTCGCCCCGGTTACGGCTGTAGTTAATGGCGTTAAACGTTACCGAATCGGTATCCGGCAGCCGGCTGTACTGGTCTCCGGTGTATTGAAGCAGTGTCAGAAAACCGGTTTGAGGCGCTCCGTCCCGCGCCACCCTCAACTGGCCCTGAATCACCCGCCGTACATTACCGGCATGGGTTCGGGTATCGCCGGGAAAGGCCTCGCGATATATGACCATGGCCTGCTTTTCAAGCTGCTCTGCCTGGTTTTGCTGGTAAACACCCATGCCAATTTCCAGGGCAACCTGTACCACGAACCAGACCGCAGCCACGGCCAGCAAAGGCTTCCAGGGCGACCAGGCCGGCCCGCCAGTGTTTTTTACGGAATAAGTTCCCTGGCAAAGATCTACGGGCTGGCACTGTTGCTGAAAACAGGCGTGTGCCAGCAAACCGGTAACCGAAACAGACAGGGATTCCACGGCCAGTGTCAGGCGGTCGGTTGAGCGCGCAAAACTCTCCAGCGCCCCGGCATGATGTTCCTGATCTTCCGCACCGGCGTAAAGGCGGACCGGCACTTGTGCCGCCACATCTTCGGCCGAGGGTTCTGCGAGGGTATGAGCAAACAGAGGCAGATTATCGGTGTTAATAGCCAGCCATTCGCCAGAGGCATTGAGCATCAGTACTCGATCGCCGTCCAGGCAGAAGGTCCAGCCTTGCTCTGGTTTTGGTAACAGAGCCGCGTCCGGATAAATGGCAAGCAGCGGTGCCTTTTGCCAGCCGGAAAAGATGGCCTGCCAGCGGTTCATACGCTGCTTATCGATGGCCGCGACCTGGTAGCCGGCATCGGTATGAGCGCCCAGAGCAAGGTGCAGGGTTTCCACATCCTGCGCTACCTGTTCTTCCACCGCATACGGCAGAGCCTGAGCGATAAATCGGTTTTGTTTGGCGGGAATACTGGCATGACAAAAAACCGTGTCTTCTGCCGGCACCAAACCAATGAGCCCAACTTTCTCCAACGAGTTTTGGGTCAGCACCTGTTCTATGGTCTGCCGGCTATCAGATTCCCCACTGGCCTGGGCATCGCCGGAAGCATCCTGCAGC
Organism: Alteromonadaceae bacterium; assembly: GCA_013393545.1. The sequence goes on from JABXHG010000182.1 coordinate 24,447, forward strand.
ACCCAACTAAAACAGGGCTCGTCCGACTCGTTGGTTGACGGCTCAGGCCGGACAAATAGGCGGTAAGACATGGCTATCCTTCTGAGAAAATATAAGGTTCCCTGGTGATACGATTCTTCTGCCCGGCATCACGGTGCACGGTCCGGATCTGACCCTCGGCGTTGCGAAATACCCGGTTGACCAGGTTAACAACCCGGTTATCGTAGGTAATCCGTGAAACCACATCAAAAAAACGGGTTTGCAGAGTCAGGCCATCGGCGGAAAGTCCCATGTCAGACAGTTCAGGCAATGCCAGAAAATCACGAATATCTTCGAATCGGTTCTCTTCACGCTTCTCAATCATACTCGCGGTCGCGGCTTCGGTCAGGTTTTCATGTAACGATTGCAGCACCGGGCCGGTGGCAGTATTCACATTGATGCCAGTACCGCTCACCGGCAGGGCGGTCACGTGAGGGCGCAGTTGCTGATAATAGTCTTCGGTCATCCCCTCAATCAGCCGCAGTTCGGTAACGGAAACAAACGGTTGATTGGCGGCCCTGAAGGAAGGTTCTGCCATCAGATAAGTGCCGTCTTCGGCACCATGAACGTTAATTGCCTGCTCATTCTCATCAATCCAGTCAATGAGGGCTTCAACCCTTAAACCGTTGATACCCAGTATTCGCAGTAAACGCTCGAAACGCCCTCTGGCCAGGCTGTCTACTTCGCCGCTTTCCAATACCAGATCGTTGAGGTTGAGCCGCCCGCCAAGGCCGTCAATCTGAACCTCGGCCACCCCGTTGTCGTCCACTGGCAAAACAGCCGAGCGCATGGCCCAGAACTCGTCCGGGCTGTCGGCCAGAACGCCGTTTTCCCGGTCTTCGTCAAAATCACGCTTCAGCACCTGAGCGGCGAAGGCTTCAGCTCCAAGCGCAATGCTGTAACCCTGTTGCTGGGCCAGGTAATGGCCAGCCCTGAACACCTGCAGGCTTTGCTGGCGAACCATGCCGGCAGCCAGCATGACCACCAGCGCCATGGCCAACAGAACCATGATCAACGCGACGCCCTGTTGCCTATTGCGGCTCGGCATCATTCGCCTCGTCGTTTTGCTCCTGGCTTTCTTCCTGCTGGCTGGTCACCAGGCGCCGCGCTCTGGCGGCATTGAAGTCCGGAAGGCTGAAAATCCTCGTAATCTCCCCCAACTGCCCGTGCTCCAGGGTGACCTCAATGCCCCGTGGTAAAGGGGTATCCGGTCTCCGGCCTGGCATCAGGCCCGCCATCATTTCATCGGTCGGCCATTGTTGGCGCTGTCTGCCGTTGGCATCCCAAAACCGGATATCAAAGGTTTTGACATCGTCCAGTAGAGTCACGGCTCTACCCTGCTCTTCCTGGCCCCGATCGACCATTGGCCAGTAGTGCCGGCGCAGTTCATTGCCAGTGTACTCCCAGCCAGCCCGTTGCAGGCCACTGCGACGTAATCCCAAAGGATTGCGCCAGCCCTGACGAGTCAGCAACAGATCAAAACCCTGTTCCCGCGTGCTCAACGCCGGCTGGAAATCACCGTAAATATCCCGCGCCGGGCGGTTAACAACCTGAGTCAGGTCCCGTTCCAGCAGCAACATGGCTTTTTGCAGTCCATCAAATTGTTCGGCCAGGTGATCGACCCGTTCCCGGGTGTTAACAACACTGCCAAGGACCTGCCACACTCCAAGCCCGATTACGGCGGTGATGGCCACGGCAATCAGAACTTCCATGAGGGTAAAACCCTGCTGTTTACAGAAGTGCATCACAAGGAGCCTCCGATAAACGCAGACAGAGTATGAACGGGAGCAGGCTCGCTCTGGTTGCCACGGTATTTGGCAACCGTGATCTCAACACGACGCATGGCGGGCTCTGGCGTGTCACTAACCACGGTGGTGACGCGCCAGCGGAATGCCCCGAATTCCGCATCGGCGGACTCTTCTGATACAGAGGGAAGATCTTGCTGCAACCGCAATTCCTGTATTCGGTTATCCGCCAGCCAGCTGGCCAGGGTTTTATCCCGCACCCGCTCAAAACTGCCAATATAATTACTGCCCACCTCTGCAGCGGCGGTGGCAATCAGGCCAAATACCAGCAAGGCGACCAGTACTTCCAGTAGGGTAAAACCCCGGTGTTTAGCCGACAGCGGGCTCACCATGCCTCATCCTCCGTGCCCGGACCTCGCCACTGGATGGGCGATATGCCGTCAGAGGCGATAACCAAAGGGGATTCATCCGTACCCTGCAGGGTAAATTCCAGCTCGAAGGGCGTGGTTTCACCACTGGAGAAAAACACCACGTCCGGGCGTAACGTGTCACTTTCATCCGACGCCAGCTTCGGCAGATCGTTTTCAATGAAAGAGGTTAAAACCACCCAGTCGGGGAAAGTTCGGGGCCGGAATAACCGTTCGGAGTAGGCTGCCCACTCCCGGTTTTCGTCTTCGAACGCCACAAAACGATAGCCACTGTCATCCAGAACCAGACCATATTCCCGGTTATTCAGAACGGCCTGTTCGGACGCCGTCTGCATCAGCAGGTACAGCTCCCGGACCTGTTCGCGCAGTTCCCGCTGCTGCGAGCCACCCGCCAGATTGGCAACGGCCAGCGCCGCCAGCAGTCCGACGATTATCAGCACCACGAGAATTTCGATCAGCGTGAAGCCAGTTTGCCGGTGGCGAAATTCCACGACGGATTACTGCTCGGTTTCCCAGACACTGATATCGGCATTATCGCCATCACCGCCTTCCTGTCCGTCGGCGCCGTAGGAATACAGATCGTACGGACCATCCACCCCCGGGCTAACGTATTGGTATTCGTTGCCCCAGGGATCTTCCGGCACGCTTTTCATATAACCGTCCGCATTCCAGTTTTTTGGTTCCGGTGATCCGCTGGGTTTGCTGACCAGTGCTTCAAGCCCCTGCTGGGTGGAGGGGTAATGACTATTGTCCAGTCGATACAAATCCAGGGCGTTGGCGATGTTGCTTAACTGGGTCTCGGCAACCGTTACACGGGCCTGGTCACTGCGCCCCATGATGTTGGGTGCCACAACGGCCACCAGCAGGCCCAGGATCACCATCACGACCATAATTTCAATCAGGGTGAAACCCTGCTGGCGGGTTTCGTGAGGAATACGCTTATTTTTCATCATCTTGCTCTTCATGGTTTTGGTCCTTCGGGAGCGTCTCCGGTTTGGCGGGCTAACCCACCAGGTTGCTCATGTTCAGAATCGGCAGCATGATCGCCAGCACAATAACCAGCACTACCACACCCATGACCAATAACATCATGGGTTCGAAAAGCCCGACAATGGCAGCGATTTTCGACTGCAGGGCATTTTCCTGCATACGTGCAGTGCGCTCGAGCATGGCGTCCAGTTCGCCGCTGGCTTCACCACTGGCGATCATGTGTAGCATCATTGGCGGGAAATAGCCGGTCTGATCCAACGAACGATGCAAAGAGCCGCCCTCACTGACTTTTCGGGCGGCTTCCCGCAATTGCTGGCGAAGATGATCATTGGCCAACACTTCGCCGGCAATACGCATGGCTTCCACCAACGGCACGCCACTGGTGGTAAGAATACTGAGTGTACTGGCATAGCGCGCCGTGCTGATCCCTCGCACCATGCCCCTGAACAAGGGCAGGTGTAGCAGTTGTTTGTGAAAACGAAGCCGGAAACCAGGCTTGTTGAGCGCCAGCCGAAATACAACCATGGCAGCAATCAACGCCATTAGCAGATAAAGCCCCCAGGCAGCCAGAAAATCCGAGACGACCAACATGGCCTGGGTCAGCGCCGGTAATTCCTGCCCCTGTTTCAGAAACACTTCGATGATATCCGGCACAACGTAGGTAAGCAGAAACACGACAATAGCGACGGCCACGACACTCAGAATGATAGGGTAAATCGCGGCCAGCTGTATTTTCTGCCGCGCTTCCTGGCGAGCCTCGGTGTAATCGGCCAGTCGGTTTAGCACCAGATCCAGATGGCCAGCATGTTCGCCCGCCGCTACTGTGGAGCGGTACAGGCGGGGAAAGGCCCGGGGAAATTCAGCCAGACTGTCTGCCAGGGTATAGCCTTCCATTACTTTCGCCCGAATGGCAATCAACATACTGCGAATCCGGGGCTTCTCCGTTTGCTGGGCGGCGGCACTCAAAGCCTGTTCAATGGGAATGCCGGATTGAATCAGAGTAGCCAGTTGCCGGGTAACCAGGGCCAGGTCCGGAGCGCTCAGAGACCCCGGCCGACTCAATGGGTTGCTGGCACGAGCCTGCTTTTCAATCGCCGGTTCCACCGCCAGTGGAGTCAGGCCTTTATCCCGCAGCTGCTGGCGCACGGCTCTGGGGGCATCTGCCTCCAGCACGCCCTGCTTCTGCTTGCCCCGGGCATCCAGTGCCTTGTACTCATAAGCGGGCATATTACGGGCTCCGGTGCGTTACACGCAGCACTTCTTCGAGGGTGGTCACACCCTCGAGAATTTTCTGTACCCCGTCTGCGTGGATGCTCGCGCTGTAACGGCGCGCCTCCCTTTCCAGCTCCAGCTCGCCGGCCCGCTTGTGAATCAGGTGGCTGATGTCGTCATTCACCTCCACCACTTCGTAGATACCAATGCGCCCGCGATAACCCAGCTGATTGCAATGCTCGCACCCCCGCGCCCTGTAAATAGTCGGTGGCGCATCGGGCGATTGCTGCAAAAATTCACAGTGTTCCGCCTCCGGCGTATACGGCTCCCGGCACTCCGTGCACAGCACGCGAACCAGACGCTGGGCAACAATACCCACCAGCGAAGACGAAATCAGAAATGGCTCGATGCCCATGTCCATCAAACGGGTGATGGCGCCCACGGCCGTGTTCGTGTGCAGGGTGGACAACACCAGATGACCGGTCAGGCTGGCCTGCACGGCTATTTCGGCGGTCTCCAGATCCCGGATTTCACCAATCATTACCACGTCCGGGTCCTGGCGCAGAATGGCCCGCAATCCACGGGCGAACGTCATATCAACCTTGGTATTCACCTGAGTCTGGCCGATGCCCGGCAGGTTGTATTCAATGGGATCTTCGACGGTAAGAATGTTGCGGCTGCGGTCGTTGATTTCCTGCAACGATGCATAAAGCGTGGTGGATTTACCGGAACCGGTGGGGCCGGTAACCAGCAAAATGCCGTAGGGTCGGTAAATAAGCTTTCGCAGTGTTGTCAGATCCTGTCCTGCCATACCCAGGGACTCCAGGCGAATCGTGCCCGCCTGTTTGTCAAGCAAGCGCATCACCACCCGCTCACCGCTGGAGGAGGGCATGGTCGACACCCGGATGTCCACTTCCCTGCCCGCTACCCGCAGGGCAATCCGGCCATCCTGAGGAATACGCTTTTCCGCAATATCGAGCCTGGCCATGACCTTGATGCGCGAAACCAGCAAGGGTGCCAGTTCGCGCTTGGGCTGCACTACTTCACGCAACACGCCGTCAATGCGAAAACGAACAACCAGTTCTTTTTCATAGGTCTCGATGTGGATATCCGAGGCGCCGGTTTTGACGGCTTCAGTGAGGATGGCGTTTATCAGCCGGATAATAGGGGCGTCGTCTTCCTGCTCCAGCAAATCTTCGGTTTCCGGCACCGAATCAGCCAGCGAGGCCAGGTCCATGTCGTCGCCAATACCCTCAACCATTTGCATGGCCTCGGAGGAGTCGCTTTGATAGGCCTCATTGAGAGCCTGATCAAAGTCTTCTGGGTCAACCGATACAAATCTCGCTTTGCCGCCGCTAATGCGATTGGCCTCGGCCAGCGCTGCCGGAGTCGCTCCCGGGCGTAGCAGAATCATGGCTTCGCCTTTATCACCCCTGGTGAGAATAACGCCGTTACGCCTGGCAAAGGTGAAGGGCAGGCGGCCAGGGGTTGCGTCCTGCGCTGGCTGATCGGTTTCGACGTCCACGGTATTCCTCTTAAATCCTTTCCAGACGGGTGGTTAGCGTTGCTGTCCGTGTTTAGTCCAAAAAGGTACCACAGGACGGCAGGCCACTGAACAATCCCATACTCTATACTGCCACTAGACACCGGCAATCTGGTAACCTTTTCGCCCCGAGCCGCTCTCGCGACAGGCAGAACATGACATGCCAATAATCAACCGACGAATCCCTTTACTGCTGGCCATGCTTGCCCTGGTGGCAATGCTGGTGGCGACTGGTTGGCAGGGCTATAGCTTCTGGCAAGCAGTCAAGAATACGTCAATGGTCTCAACAGGCACGCCTGCCCCTCCCCCCGGACAACTCAAAGACGATACCCCAAATTTGAATTTCAGAACCCTGAACCTGTTTGGAAATGCCTCATCGGTCACGGGATCAGGCTCGCAGCCCGAAACAGAAAATCTGCCAGAAACCAATTTGCGGCTAACCCTACGTGGCGCTCTGGCCGGGGATGGGGAGTTTCCAGGGAGCGCTCTGGTGGAAGATCAGAGCGGTAATACCGAAGCCTATCTGGTGGGGGACACATTGCCCGGCAACGCGCAATTAAGAACCGTTTTGCCGGAAAGGGTCATTATTGAACGCAATGGCGCGTTGGAAAATCTGTTTTTTCCGGATACGGACGAATCCCGCGGGCTGGAACTGGAGGCCAGCAACCAGGATGGACCTGGTTCGTCACAACAGCAACAGACGAGTAATGATGGCGCGCTTTCAGCAAGGCCATCTCCTGATGATCAGGCCCGGCGCGAAGAGGTCCGGGAACGCCTGCAGCAACTGCGACAACGACTGCAGGATAATCGTTGAGGCGCAGCATGGCCTGGTCTGCCAGATCGCCTGTCAAGATCGCGGCTCTCGTGCTGTGCCTGGCCGCTTCACTGGCTCGCGGCTTCGAACTCGACAACCGGTTACTGGAATGGGCGCAAATCAACCATGGCCTCGAGGCCCGGCAAAGGCTGCAGGACTGGCAACGGCTGTATGAGTTGGCGGAAAAGGCCCCGCTGGATCGTCAGCTGCAACTGGTCAACCGTTTTTTTAACCGGGCCGCGTTCGTTGACGACATCGATCATTGGGGCGAAGAGGATTACTGGGCCACGCCAGTGGAACTGTTGAGTACCAACGGTGGCGATTGTGAAGATTTCGCCATTGCCAAATACCTCACACTCAAAGCCATGAAGGTGCCGGACGACCAGCTGAGAATCGTTTATGTAACCTCAGAGAGCCTGAACCAACCGCACATGGTACTGGCCTGGTATCGCACGCCTGCGGCCGAACCGCTGATTCTTGACAACCTGATAAACAGCATTAAGCCTGCCTCACAGCGCCCTGATTTAACGCCGGTTTACAGCTTTAACGGTGAAGGGCTTTGGCGCAACAAATCCACCGGCGAGCACGCCCGCGTGGGCGATGCGGCAGAGCTTGAACGTTGGCGGGAACTGAATCAGCGATTGATCGATCCACTGAGATTTAACTGAGCAAACGGCACCGGGCGGGAAAACAGGAACCCCTGCAACAAGTCACATTCACGATGGCGCAGATCGGCCGCCTGCTCGGCGGTTTCAACCCCCTCTCCCACCACGATCAGCCCCAGATGGTGGGCCATGGTGATCACGCCCTGAACAATCGCCGCGTTATCGGGATTTTCGGTAATATCCATGATAAAGCTGCGATCGAGCTTGACCTTGTTGATCGGCAACTGGCGCAGATATCGAAGACTGGAATAACCCGTGCCGAAGTCATCAATGGACACCTTAACTCCCAGCTCCCGGATTGCCCGGAGGGTATCAATGGCCTGACCGGCGCCGGACATCAATACGTTCTCTGTCACTTCCAGTTCCAGTAACTCCGGGTGCAGGCCGGTTGTATCCAGTGCCCGCCGGACTTCATCCAGAAAACCGTAGCGCCGAAACTGCAGCGGTGAAATGTTGACCGACACCGGCATCCGGCGATCCATGCGGGCATTCCAGTCCGCCAGATCCGAACAGGCCCTGTGCAGCACCCACTGGCCAATGGCGACAATCTGGCCGGTTTGCTCGGCCAGCGGAATAAAATCCCCCGGTGAAACGAATCCTCGCTCCGGATGCTGCCAGCGAACCAGCGCCTCCATGCCCCGGACAATCCCGGAATCCGCCGCTACGATTGGCTGATAGTAAAGAACAAACTGCTCCTGCTCGATGGCTTCCATCAACTGTCGGCGAAGCGTCACATATTCGTTATTGACGACCGTGGTGGTGCCTTCGAACCAGTGCCAGGTATTACGCCCCTGGGCTTTGGCGTCCTGCACGGCGGCATCGGCAAAGCTTAGCAATTCTTCCGCCCGCATGGGGTGCGCATGTTGCGAAGCAATGCCAATGCTGGCGCTGATGTGGAGTTTGTTGCCGTTCAGATCCAGCGGCTGGGAGAGGTTGGCCAAAATACGCTCGGCGTACTCCGAGACTTCCTGCTCGCTGCTTACATCTTCAAACAGAACCGCAAATTCGTCACCACCCAGCCGGGCCACCATCGCCCGGTCTCCCATGACCTCCTGCAGCCTCTGCCCCACCGACATCAGCAACTGGTCACCCACGCTGTAACCCAGGGAGTTATTAACCGGTTTGAAGTCGTCCAGATCCACGTGTAACACCGTCACCTTACGGTTGTTACCAATGGAGTCCTGACAGGCCTGCGACAGATGAGCCGCGAAGGAGGTGCGATTGGGCAAGCCCGTCAGAAGGTCATGGGTTGCGTGCTGATCCAGTAAACGCAGTTTTTCTTCCGTGCTTTCACGACGGCTGACTTCCTGTTGATGGGTGATCGCAAGAACCACCAGGCTGGCAGCTCGACGGATAAGCTTGATTTCTTCATCGGTGGGTTTGCGCTTATCACGATAATAGGTGGCAAATGTGCCTAACACATTGCCAGAAGTGTCGATCAGCGGGGTCGACCAGCACGCTGCCAGCCCCTCACGGGCGCATACATCATGGAACCCCCGCCAGCGTCGGTCATTGGCCAGATCATCACAAACCGTGAGCTCCCGATAGTGGGCGGCAGTGCCACAAGCGCCACGGTTGGGCCCAATACCAATACCCTGCATGGCCTTTCGATAGGTTTCCGAGAAGCTGCTGCCAGCGACCATATTGAGCGTGTTGGTTTCCGGCACATGCAGCATCACCGAAACCAGCGCCTCCGGCAGCTCGTTTTCCATCACACTTGAAATCGCACTCAGCACCACATCCAGCGGTGCACGCTGATTGATCAGCTCATAAATCGATTGGGAAAAGCCGGTAAAGTGTTGTTTTTGTGTCACCTGCCCCACTCCTTGTTAACTATCTGCAACCCTGCCCCATTTGCGAGCTTAGCGCAATCTTGTGTCCTGTCTGGTCTGTGGTTCATCTTCGCGATACAGTACCGTTTTATCCGAAAACCCTTGGCACTTATGGACGAAAAAACCCAACTGCGTACCCAGTCCTACCTCGTGGCTCGTTACCAACATCCGGCCTGGAAACTGCTGTCTGCGACTCGCGGGCCGCTGGTTCTGAGTTGCCTGCAGGCACTGCTGGAGCAAAACCGCGAGGAAATCCTGTTTGAAGATGCCCAGCAAATGCTTACCGACATATTGCGCGAGCACGCCAACAGCGACGAACTGGAGCTATCCACGGATGACCCGGCCGGCGATGCCCGCAAGGAACTGCGTTCCTGGATTCGACGCGGCCTGATTGTCGAGCGCGACGGCCGACTCATTGCCACCGATGCGCTGCAAAAAGCCATGGCATTTGTAGAGGGCCTGGACGAGCGCATCATGACCTCTACAGCCTCCCGCCTGGCGACAGTTCAGCGGGAAATCGAGAACCTGGAAACGCGCCTGAATCCGGATGCCGAAAGCCGCGCCAAACATATCCGGCGCAAAATCGAGGAGCTGGAACACGAACTGGCGGAAGTCAAAGCCGGCCGATTCAAGGTGCTTCAGGGCGCGGAGGCAGCCGAGGGTATTCGCGAGGTCTACAACCTGGCCACCAGCCTGCGGGCGGATTTTCGCCGGGTGGAAGACTCCTACCGCAACGCTGACCGCCAGTTGCGCCAGTCCATTGTCAGTGAACAGCACCACCGTGGCGAAATTGTCGACCGCCTGCTCGACGGCCACGATACCCTGCTGGAAACGGCCGAAGGCAAAGTCTTTCATGGCTTTCACGAACAGCTCAGCCGCTCCACCGAGCTGGACAACATGAAGCACCGTTTGCGCACTATTCTGCGCCATCCGGCCACTCGCCACGCCCTTTCCCGCCAGCAGCAGGACGAATTGCGCTGGCTGATCATCCGGCTGATCCAGGAGTCGGCGGCCGTGATACGCGCCCGCGCACGCAGCGAGAAAGACGTCAAAGGCTTCCTGAAAACCGGCCTGGCGGCGGAAAATCACCGTGTGGGCGAACTGTTGAACGGCATTCTCAACACCGCCCTGAATGTTGACTGGGCCAGCCACAAGGTTCGCAAAAGCGAAACGCCTTTGCCACCGCTGGCGGTTGCCGCCTCCAGCCTGCCGCTGGTGGAGCGCCTGAGATTCAAATCCGCGACCGAAGAACAGGCACAGGGCCTGGAACTTGCCGAGCAGAATGTTGATCTGACCGAGGTTGACGAAGAATTCTGGCGCGCATTCGACGGCCTGGACCGCGAAGCGCTCTACCAGGAAACAGCGGAACTGCTGAAAGTCACCGACCGCCCCATGAGCATTGGTGATCTGGCCAGCCATCTGCCGCCCACCCACGACCTGGAAACTGTCGCCCTGTGGCTGGCCATGGCCCGGGAAGCAGAAGTGGAAATTTCCGACGACCGGGAGGCCGTGGACATTACCGACAGCAATGGCCAGAAACTGCGTTTCCACGTACCACACCTGACCCTGACCCGACACGACGCCGAGTCCATCGACTGGGAGCTTTAACACCGCATGTCTGACTATTTCGATCAACTGACACGCCAGCCCGACGCGGCCTCAAACGAAGAACCCGAGCAACCGGCCGAGCCCGATGATCCCGGCCATGGCGTCGAAACGCCAGAAACTGAGCAGTACACCGCCAGCAACCTCAAAGCCACCGCTCAGGAGTTGCTGAAGTACGGGTTGGTGGAAGCCGACCGCAAAGCCAGGCTCTATCAGATTGCCGTTACCCAGACGACTGAAATCAACCGCATTCTCGAGCCCTTTGACCTGCGATTGAAGGTGGATGACATTCGCGGCCTGGCTTTTCTCGTGGTCGCGGAGCAGTTGTTCCGGGACGGCGAGGAAAACGACGATGAATGGTCTCACCCGCTGGTGCGTCGCCAGCGCCTGAACATGGAGCAATCGCTGTTGATTGCCATCCTGCGACAACATTTCATTGCCCACGAACAGGAAGCCGGCCTGGGAGCCGGCGATGCGGTGGTGGAGCTGGACGAGCTGTTGCCCCAACTGCAGCTGTATCTGGGTGACACAGGCAGCGACGCCAAGGACCAGAAACGCCTGCGCGGGTTGCTGGACAACCTGAAAAACCACGGCATTGTTTCAGACATCGACGCCAACGATCAGGTGGTGATCCGCCCGATCATCACCCATCTGGCCAACCCGGAAAACCTGCAAAACCTGCTGCAGCATTTCCGGAAACTGGCCGGTGAGATTTCCCACAAGGACGACCAAAGCGACAGCGACGAGGGAGACATCGCATGAACCTGCCCCAGGATGATCTGTTCGCCACTGAAATCATTCCACCCACGGCCTATATCCTGACACACCTGGATTTATACAACTGGGGGCCGTTCGGCGGCCGCCATTGCGCGGAAATTGATCCCAAGGGCTCGGCCATCATCGGCCCCACCGGCAGCGGCAAGACCACCCTGGTGGACGCCTTGATGACCCTGCTCACCCACCAACCGCGCTATAACCTTGCCTCCACCGGCGGACACGAAAGCGACCGGGATCTGATGTCCTACATTCGCGGTGTCTCCGGCGCCGGCAACAACTCCGGCGACAACAGCCACATCGCCCGCCCCGGCAAAACCGTGACCGGGGTGAGCGCCCGTTTTTCCAACGGTGATACCAGCCTGCGCATTGGCGCGCTGTTCTGGGTGGAAGGCAGCAGCTCCGCCGCCAGTGACCTCAAACGCCTGTGGCTGTTCTCGGAAAGAGACGACCAGAATCTGGATGACTGGTTGGCCATCCATCATGAAGGTGGCGCACGGGAACTCAAACAACACGTGCGGGATAACCCCGGCATTCAGGCCAACGACAGCAAGAAAGCCTATCTGGCCCAGGTGCGCCGCTTCTTTGAAGTGGGTGAAAACGCTTTTACGCTGCTTAACCGCGCCGCCGGCCTGAAGCAGCTCAACAGCATCGACGAAATCTTCCGGGAACTGGTTCTGGACGACCATTCCGCGTTTGACCGGGCCGCCGAAGTGGCCAGCGAATTCGATGATCTGGCGGCCATCCACAGCGAACTGGAAACCGCCCGCAAGCAGCATCAGTCGCTTGTCCCCATTGCCGAAACCCATGAGAGACACCAGGCCACTCACAAAGAACTGGATCAGCAACAAACGCTCAAGCGCATCCTGCCGATCTGGTTCGCCCAGACCGGCTATCAGCTCTGGACCGACCGTATCCAGGCACTGGACCAACAGCTAGGCGAAAGCCAGAATCGTATTGACTCCCTGAGTAGCAGCGTCAGCGGCCTCAACAGCCAGGCGACCACCCTGAAAGACATTTATCTGGAAGCCGGTGGCGCCAGCATCGAGCAACTGCGTGAGCAAATCAGCCAGCAACAACGCTGGGTCAATGAGCGGGCCAGCCACGCCAATGACTATCGGGCCTTGACCGGTAAACTGGACCTGGACGACAGCCTCTCGGCACAAGCCCTGGCCGCCAACCAGCAAACCGGTGAAGCCAGGCTGCGTGAACTGTCCGGGCAGGAAGAAACCCAGGATAAAACCCTGCTGGACCTGCGCCTGCAGCACGGCAAGCTCAGCGAAACCCTGCAGGAACTCACTGAAGAGATTGATCGCATCAAGGCTCGCCCCGGTTCCAACATTGACGGCCGCTATCAGGAATTTCGCAGTGAACTGGCCGAGGCACTGAATCTGGGCGAAGACCAGCTGCCATTCGTGGCCGAACTGGTGGAAGTAAAGCCCGAAGAAAAAGACTGGCGTGGCGCTATTGAACGGGCGCTGGGCGGCCATCGTCTGCGCATTCTGGTGCCACCGGCCGCCATGCAATCGGCACTGGACCGGGTAAACGCCCGGGACAACCGTTTGCACGTGCGCCTGATGGAGGCCCAGGCGCCCCAGGCACAGCCGCAGTTCATGGAAGACGGTTTCACCCGCAAGCTCAACTTCAAGGACCACCCGCACCGGGAAGCCCTCAAAGGGCTGCTGGCCAGCATTGATCGCCATTGTGTCGACTCACCCGAGGCATTGCGCCAGACACCCCACGGCATGACCCGCCAGGGGCTGATGTCCGGCAAAAAAGGCTTCTTCGAAAAGCGCGACAATCAACGACTCGACAAGGGCTGGATGACCGGTTTCAACAACCGCGACCGACTCACTGCCCTGACCGAAGAACTGCAACAAACTCAAGGCTCGGAACGGGAAATCCAGCAAGCAATGGACGAGGCCCGGACCGCCCTGAAAGCCACCCGCGACGAAATCACACTCTACGAGGCGTTGGCGAGCATTCGGTTCGATACCATTGATCTACCCAGCGCCGAGAAGGAACTTTCCGAGCTGCAAAACCGCCTGGAGAGCCTGACCGCGCCAGACTCGGGTGTGGAGCAGGCCCGACAGAAATACGAAAAGATCAACCAGGAACTCGAACAGGCCCAGCAGGACTTGTCCGAAGCGCGTACCCAGTATGCCCTGCTCGACGACAAACGCAGCCAGGCCACCCAACGTTGCCAGCAAATGCTCGAACGACTCGGCGAGGGTCTGACCGACGACGAGCAAACCCTGGCAAGCCAGCACTTCGACACCCCCGATGCCAGCCAATACGACCGCCTGGAAATCCTGGAGCGTGGCCAGAGGGAAAAGCTGGAAAAAGCCATTGGCGCACTGAACAAACAGTTGCAGGGTTACCAGCTCAGTCTGACCCAACTGATGGAAAAAGCCCGCGCCCTGGACACCGGCGCCCTGGCGGAAACCGGCAGCGACATCCGGGATATTCCGGAATACCTGGAACGCCTGCGGGTGCTGAGTGAAGAAGCGCTGCCGGAAAAACTGGAGCGTTTCCTCAATTACCTGAACCAGTCCTCGGACCAGGGCGTCACCCAACTGCTGGCCCATATCAACAACCAGGTGGCGATCATCGAAGAGCGTATCGCCGATCTGAACGCGACACTCAAGCGAGTGGACTTCCAGCCTGGACGCTACCTGCGCCTGGACCCCCGGCGGGTGACCCATGAATCCCTGCGCACCCTGGAGCGGGCTCAGCGTCAGCTGCGCGCCGACGCGCTCAAGGACGATCAGGGCGAAAGCCACTTCAAGGCCCTGCAGAACATGGTGCAGTTGCTGCGTGATGCCGCCGATAACAAGCGCACCGTCGGCGCCCGCGCCCTGCTCGATCCGCGCTACCGGCTGCAATTTGAAGTCTCTGTTCTGGACCGCGAAGCCGGTACCGTGATCGAAACCCGTTCCGGCTCCCAGGGCGGCAGCGGCGGCGAGAAGGAAATCATCGCCAGCTACATCCTCACCGCCTCGCTGAGCTATGCCCTGTGCCCGGATGGCGCCACCCAACCGCTGTTCGGCACCATCGTGCTGGATGAGGCTTTCTCGAAAAGCTCTCATGCCGTTGCGGGGCGTATCATCTCGGCGCTGAACGAATTCGGCCTGCACCCCTTGTTCGTAACCCCCAACAAGGAAATGCGCCTGCTGCGGGCTCATACCCGCTCGGCCATCCTGGTGCACCGAAAAGACCTGCAAGCCACGCTGACATCCCTCAGCTGGGAAGAGCTGGAAACCCATGCCGAAAAAATGACCCGTCAACGCCATGAAGTCCCCGGCTGACCTGGCATACCGGCTGGCCCGGCAGTGGCACAATGCCGACTTGCGTGAGCAGCGCCTGCTTAAACCAGATAGCTGGCCGTTAACGTTGTCCATTGGCAAGCCGGGCCCGGAAGCGATCCGCAACCGGCTGGAACAGGTGCGCGAGCATCTGGAGCGGTGGCGACGCGTTCAGACGGGCCGTGTGCACTGGCAACCGGTACGCTTTAAAAGCGCGGCGGAATCCATCACCGTGCCAGTGAACTGGGAGCTGAATTCCCCGAGCGAATGGGTGCGGGCGACGGGTGATCCCGAGGTTCGGCGTGAATACCAGATTCTGGGCCGCCTGGTACCGGAACTGGACCCTCGCTTTCACTCGCTGGTGATCCGCCGCCGTAGCGTGATACTGGATAAACCGGAAGCCGAAGTGATTCGCTGCGGGCAGCTGGCCCTGCAACTGACGCCTGGTTGTGCGCAGGGCAAACCACTAAGGGCTCTGCCCCTGGCCGGCATCGACAGCAAGTTTTTCGAGCGCAACCGCCAGCTGATCACTCACATGCTGGACGCAGTCTTCGACGGGCAGGCCAGTGAAAGTGGGCTCGAAGCCTTCCTGGGAGCCGAAGACGAGGGCCATCACTGGCTGTTGATCGCCGACCTTGATGGCCAGTTATTGCCATTCTCCCAGCTGCGGGTGCGTGCTCGCGAACTGCAAACCACGCCATTACCCGGCCACCGCCTGCTACTGGTGGAAAACGAACACTGCCTGCATCAACTGCCACAAACACCCAACACCATCGCCGTACTCGGCTCGGGACTGAACCTGTCATGGCTCCGGGGCAACTGGCTGGCGAACAAACGCATTGCTTACTGGGGAGACCTGGATACCTGGGGCCTGTGCATGCTGGCCCGCGCCCGGGAATACCTGCCTCGGCTGGCACCCCTGCTTATGGACAGGAAAACCTTTGAAAGCTACGCCGAAGACCGTGCCGTCAACGAGCCGCAGCCAGGCCCGGCGGACGCTCCCGGCGTACTGAAGCAGGCGGAGTCTCAGCTGTACAGCCACCTGCTGACAGCCGAAAACGGGCGGCTGGAGCAGGAGTTTTTGCCTCCCGAGCTTGTTCATCGGGCGATCAGGGAGTGGATTGGCCAGGCTGATCACTAAAGGCGATTACCAGCAAATATGGTAAGCTCAAAAAATACTCCTCCTCAAAATCAGAAGGCTGCCATGGACCTTGAGCATTTGCCAGAAGAGACCACTGAAAAGCTGCGCGCAGTCCTGGCGAATTTTCCCTACATCCGGCTTGCAGCGCTGTTTGGCTCCATGGCTCAAGGAACCGAAGGTCCCGACAGTGACGTAGACATTGCAGTTCAGGCAGATCAGGCACTTACTGTTGAGGATCGCATGTTCATTACCGAGGCCGTCGCTTTGGCATTTAACCGGCCTGTCGATCTGATTGACCTGCGCACAACGGGCCAGCCGTTACTCCACCAGATCGTCAGCACCGGCAGACAAGTCGTTGGCTCAAGGCATTTATGGGGTGACCTGATTTATCGCAACATTATGGAGCATGAAGATTTTGTTCCTTACCAGAAACGTATACTTGAAGGACGGCGTAAAGCATGGATGAACAGCTTGTAGCCCAGAAACTCGAGTCACTCAGGCGTTGTATCCAGCGGGTCGAGTCCAGGCTTCCGGACAGTCTCGAACAGCTTTTGGACGACCTCGACGCTCAGGATATTATCTCGCTCAACCTCACACGGGCCGTGCAAATGTGTGTGGATATAGCCGCCCACTGGCTGGCTGAAAATACCGAAGCCAGTGCTCCCAAAACCATGGGTCAGACTTTCGAGGCCCTGGCGCAATCAGGCATTATTGACGCAGACCTTGCCATGCGATTGAGAAAATCCGTCGGCTTTCGCAACGTGATGGTCCACAACTATGATGACGTGAACTGGGAAATTGTTTACAGCATTTGCAGCCGTCACCTCGATGACTTCAGAGCATTCGGGAAAGTATTCAGCGATCTGATTGATCAATAAAATAATTATTAATCAACAACCTACTCGTTCATTGAGCAATAAATCCCGCCCCGGATGTTTCTACCTACACAAAAAAGCTTTGCTTTCTCTCCAAACAAGCGTACTGTGGTCGCCGTTGGAAAGATTTAGCAAAGCAGTCAACAATAAGACGCATCCCTGTTGTATTCAGTAGTGTACCGTCCTGTTTTTGATCACGCAGTTTTTTGTTTCCCGCATATCCCCGAACTGCCACCCCCTTGCTTTCCGGCCGCACTTAAAAGCATTGATCCCGGAAAAACGTACCATTGCCACACTTACCTGTTCCCTTAAGTTCTTTGACGAAACAAAAGGCTTTGGCTTTATCACCCTTGCCATGGTGTCACCACATTTTTGTCT
>JABXHG010000183.1 GCA_013393545.1 Alteromonadaceae bacterium
CCACCCTGCCCTCCGGCGCAACCGGTACCGCGCGCTACGCGCTGGGCTGGAGCGGCGGCTTCACCCGCATTCGTCGCCAGTTCAACGTGCCGGTGGCTGAAATGGAAGGCGTGCAGGAACCGCTGGCGCGCATGGCATCGCTGGCCTACATCACCCAGGCCACCGTGTACCAGACGGCCAACCTGATCGACCACGGTGAAAAACCCGCCGTGCCTTCGGCGATCCTGAAAAGCCAGCTGACCGAGTTCCAGCGCGTGTTACTGAGCGACGCCATGGACGTTCACGGCGGCAAGGCTGTTACGCTTGGCCCGCGCAACTACCTCGGCATCGGCTATAGCGCCAACCCGGTGGCCATCACGGTGGAAGGCGCCAACATCATGACCCGTAACCTGATGATCTTCGGTCAGGGCGCCATCCGCTGTCACCCGTTTATCGTTGAGGAAATCGAGGCGGCCAACATGGACGACCCGGACCAGGCGGCGAAAAAATTCGACGGCGTTTTCTACCGCCACCTGGCCCACACCACCCGCAACGCCATGCGCGCGTTTTTGCACGGGCTGACCAAAGGCTGGCTGGAAACCGCCCCTCGACAGGGCGACATTCAGAAATACTACCGCCAGCTGGGCCGCTTTTCCGCCGCCTTTGCCGTAATGACCGATGTTACCCTGCTGTCCGTCGGCGGCGGTCTGAAGGCTCGCCAGCGCCTGTCCGGCCGCATGGCCGATTGCCTGGTGCATCTGTATTACGCGACGGCGGTGATCAAACAATGGCACGAGGAAGGCTACCCGGAAGACCAGCGCGATCTGGTGGAATGGTGCCTGGAAACCTGCCTGCGTGATCTGCAGATTGCCATGCGCGAAGCCATCATCAACTACCCGGTGCCGGCCCTGCGCTGGCCACTGCGGCTGCTGGTGTTCCCGCTGGGCGCCACCGGCCTGAACGGCCCGAGCGACAAACTCGGCGCCAGAGTTGCCGCCACGATCGTGGATGACACTCAAGTGCGCCAACGCATCAGCCGGGGCACATTCATCAACCCGGACCCGCATGACCCGCTGGGTCGGGTGCTGAATGCCTACAAACTGGCCAACGAAACCGCCGATGTGCGCAAACGCCTGCACGATGCCATCCGCAATCGCGATGAAGACGAACTGGGCGGCATTGACCTGCTGATGGGTCATCAACGCAAGGAACTGGTGGATTGGGCCTGCGCCCAGGGTATTGTGAAGGCTGATGAGTGCCCGAAGCTGGAGGAGGCGCTTACGGCCCTGTATGACGTGATCCGGGTGGATGCGTTTGATGCCGATGGCCTGAAAGAACTCTCTGACTGTGCTCGTGGGAAGCGGCGTGTGGTGGAGCGTTCAAACTCCGAGTAACCCTCTGGCTTGCAGGCCCTCTATTCTTGGGGGCCTGTGAGTATGTGGGGTGGAGCTTCCGAAAACCGCTGCAAGTACTTCCTTGTACGCTTGTCTCCGCCATCCATGGCTACGAACATTTTCGGAAGCTCCACCCCACATACTCACGTACAACCTCACGCGGGCCTCAACCCGGAAAAGTGAGACCGAGTCCAAGTAGTAATGGCGATAACTGCCAAGTTCGATTTGAGCGGGGCGGGGTGTCTGTCCGGAAATTTGCGGAGCCATGGATGGCGGAGCATAAGCCGCACAGGGAGTCTCGAGGCGCTTTCCGGACAGACACCCCCGCCCTGCTCAACGCACACAAACAAGCAGGCCAAGGCCAAAACCGACTATTCCCCCCTAAGACCACCCCGGACCGCTTCATTCACCAGCCAGCGCCGCAACAGCTGAATCCCTTTCTCATGCCGCCGGCTGGTTTTCCAGGCAAAATAGAACTTGTCGCCAGTGATCACCGAATGCGTGGGCAAACGCACGAAATCCTCTGAATCCTTCCGGGTACTGAGCATGTAATCGTTGGTCAGCGCGATACCCTGGTGAAAACGGGCCGCCTCCAGAGCCAGCAGCATGTGGCTGAAGTGCTGAACCCGTGCCGACTCGGGAACAGGTTCGCCAATTTCCCGAAACCAGGCCTCCCAGTCACCGGCCGGTTTGTCGAAAATACTGTGAGTCGACAGCAACGGAAACCGGGCAATGTCCTCCGCGGACACCGGTTTCTCGCCCCGACCCTCCGGCTCGGCGTTACGTCCCAACTCCCGGCGAATACGCTGCCAGTAATCCTGACTGCACACCGGGAACAGCCTCTCGGTGTACAGATGCTCGTAACTGTAGGCGGGCACGGTCGGATAAATGGTGATGAAACAATCCGCCACCCGCTCCGACAGCACCGGATTCTCACTGCTCATTTCCAGCGCCAGATCCAATTGCGGATGCCGACGTTGCAGATACGGCAACCGGGGCACCAGCCAGCGCACGGCAAAGGAACTGAACACCGACAGGCGAATGCGCGACTGCTCGTGCCCCAGCAATTGCTCACTCGCGCGCTCCACCTGCAATAAAGCCGAACTGATGGCATCAAAGTACTGCCGCCCTTCATCGGTCAACGTCACCGACCGCCCGGAACGCCAGAACAACTGCTCGCCAAGGTAGGTTTCCAGCTGTTTGATCTGATGACTCACCGCACTCTGGGTAATCGAAAGCTCCCCGGCGGCGGCCGAAAAGCTTTTCAGGCGGGCAACAGCTTCGAAAACGGGTAGGGCTTTTAACGGCGGGAGCTTCATATATCGAATTTTCTAATAGGTGAATAATAATGATCATTTCACCAAATACTAGCAGACTCGTAGACTCACCACCGCAGTTCAGGGAGCGGGTTGGGGAAACGACTTCCGAAAATGTTTGAAGCCAGGGATGGCTGAGACAAGCGTACAGGGAAGTACTGGCAGCGGTTTTCGGAAGTCGTTTCCCCAACCCGCTCATGCACCGAAGCATGAAGGTCAAAGGAGGTTAAAAAGAAGTGTCAGGAAAAACCGTCAACAGCGCCATCCTGCTGCTGATCATCGGCAACGCCATGGCCATCGGCTCAGACGTATTCATCAAAACCCTGGAACTCGGCGCCGCCGTATTCCAGTTCGCCTTCATGCGCTGCCTTTGGACGCTCCTTTTCCTGCTGCCCCTGGCCCGCAAACTCAACCGCCGGCACCTGTTCGATGGCCTGAAAGTCCACGCCATCCGCTCCCACGTGCACCTGGCCGGCATCGTTTGCATGGTTGTCGCACTCACCAACCTGCACCTGGCCACCGCCAACGCCCTGTTCTACGCCGCACCCATCATCGTCATGGTAATGTCTGCCTTCTTCTTCCGCGAAAGCCTGACCCCGCTCAGCGTCACCGCCGTATTCAGCGGATTCGCCGGCATCCTCGTCATACTCCGGCCCACCGAATTCAACTGGGCCGTCATCGCCGCCCTCGGCTCCGCCTTCGCCCTGGCCATCAACGCCGTGATGGTGCGCCAGCTGCCGAAAACCCAAAGCACCGTCCACAAACTGTTTCTCAGCTACCTGTTGATCATCCCCGCCGCCGGCGCGCTGGCGCTGTGGGAAGGCGCCAGCTGGAACCCCGGCATGCTGATCAACGCTGCCGGTTCCGCCGCGCTGATTCTGGGCTACAATATTACCGTTTTGCTGGCCTACCAACAGGTGGATGCCAACCTGGTCACCAGCGCCGAATACACCGGCCTGATCTGGGCCGTGGCCATCGGCTGGATCTGGTTTGGCGAAGTACCGGACATCTGGTTTATGGTAGGAAGCTTGATGATTGTCGTGCCATTGGTACTGATCGGACTGCGCCAAACGCGCCGTCAGAAATTAGTATAAATTTTTTTCAGTTTTAGCTATAAATACCTATGGCTATGGTACAGTCACCTTTGTTTGATAGACACAATCCCAAAAAACCAACAGTAACTCGGAGCTGCTATGTCTACTGCTTCCAGAATTCGTTGTGCTGATCTGAACGATCGCATCATGAGCGCCAAAGAGGCTGCTGCCCTGATCCCCAACGGTGTCAACGTTGGCATGAGTGGTTTCACCGGTGCCGGCTACCCGAAAGCCATCCCGCAGGCTCTGGCCGATCACATCCGCGAGCAGCGCGAGCAAGGCACCGAATACAAAATCGGTGTATTTACCGGCGCTTCCACCGCTCCGGAACTGGACGGTGTTCTGTCTGAAGTGAACGGCATGTCCTTCCGTGTCCCGTACCAGAGTGACCCCATCGGCCGTAAGAACATCAACGAAGGCCGCATGGACTACATGGACGTGCACCTGTCCCACCTGGGCCCGGACGTAGCTGCCGGCTTCTACGGCAAGCTGGAAGTGGCCGTGATTGAAGTGGTTGGCATCACCGAAGACGGCCACCTGATCCCGTCCTCCTCCGTGGGCAACAACAAGACCTGGATCGACGTGGCCGACAAGGTCATCCTCGAGGTTAACCACGGCCAGCCGGCCGGCCTGGAAGGTATGCACGACATCTACCAGGAAGACTTCCAGCCGCCGCATCGCAAGCCGATCCCGGTACTGAAAGCAGACGACCGTGTAGGCACCCCCTACATCGAGTGCCCGAAGGAAAAGATTGTGGCCATCGTTGAGACCAACTCAACCGACCGCAACTCCAGCTTCAGCGAGCCGGACGAAGCATCCAAGCAAATCGCCCAGAACATCCTGCAGTTCTTCGACGACGAGATTAACGCTGGTCGTATGCCGAAAGAACTGCTGCCGATCCAGTCTGGTGTGGGCAACATCGCCAACGCCGTACTGGCCGGCCTGAACGACGGTCCTTACAAGAACCTGACTTCTTACACCGAAGTACTGCAGGACGGCATGCTGGAAATGCTGAAGTCCGGCACTCTGAAGATGGCTTCCTGTACTTCGTTCTCCCTGAGCCCGGAAGCGAACCAGGAACTGGCCGAGAACATCGAAGAGTACAAAGACCGCATCATGCTGCGTCAGCAGGAAGTGAGTAACCATCCGGAAATGATCCGTCGCCTTGGCATCATCGCCATGAACGGCATGATCGAAGCCGACATCTACGGCAACGTGAACTCCACTCACGTGATGGGTACTCGTGTGATGAACGGTATCGGCGGCTCCGGCGACTTCGCCCGGAACGGCTACCTATCCATCTTCATGACTCCGTCTCTGGCCAAGGGTGGCAACATCTCCACCATCGTGCCGATGGTTTCCCACGTGGACCACACCGAGCACGACGTGCAGATCATCGTCACCGAGCAGGGTCTGGCCGACCTGCGTGGCCTGTGCCCGCGTAAGCGTGCGCTGGAAGTGATCAACAAGTGTGCGCACCCGGACTACCGTGACCGTCTGCTCGACTACTACGAGCGCGCCACCAAGAACGGCCGCGGCCAGCACACTCCGCACAACCTGGCGGAAGCCCTGAGCTGGCACGAAAACTTCGAAGAAACCGGCAAGATGTAAGAGCCTTCGGGTTCACGCATCGAAACCGATGAAAAAGCCGCAGCCCTCGGGGTTGCGGCTTTTTTTATGCCCGCAAAAGCGCCGTTTTTTTGAGTTGTATCAACGGGTTTTTGCCAGGTTTTACCAGTGCAATCATTTCTTGCGCTAAATCAAGATGCCGCACGCCATGGGCATTACATTACAGTCATAGATTATTCATACACGAGGAGTAAAGGCTATGTCCCGTAGTTTCAAAGTAGGCGTTCTGGCAGCAGCCGTCATGGCAGTCGCTCCGGCTGCTCAAGCATATGAAGCAGGTGATTTTGTTGGCCGTGTTGGCGCCGTTACTGTTGACCCAAATTCGTCCAGCAGTAACTTAAACTCTAATGCTCTTGGAGAAGTTCCGGGCGCTGAAGTCAGTGTTGACTCTGATACCCAGCTCGGTCTTCGAGCCACTTACATGTTTACCAATAGCATCGGTCTTGGCATTCTAGGCGCGACTCCTTTCAAGCATGACATTGAAGGTGATGGATCTGCACTGGGTGGCACCGGCAAATTAGCGGAGACAAAGCATTTGCCGCCAACCATCACTGTTCAGTTTTTCCCTATGCCCAGCGGCAGTAAGTTCCAGCCTTATGTGGGTGTCGGCGTAAATTACACCAACTTCTTTGAAGAAAAAACCACAACAACTTTGACCACCACTTACGATGCTGTGGCCGGCAATCCAGGTATTGATAGCACAGACATTAAGCTGGATGACAGCTTTGGCTTGGCAGCCGAGATTGGTGCCGACTACATGATTACCGACAATGTCGGTTTGAACGCAGCCGTCTGGTACGCTGACATCGATACTGAAGCCACCATCAACGCCTATGCGGGCGGCGCCAAGGCTGATAGCAGCACTATCGACGTTGACATTGATCCATGGGTATACATGGTAGGTGTTTCCTACAAGTTCTAAGCATCCCCGTACCCGGCAGCCTCGGACCTGACGGCTGCCATGGTGCGTTCTCCTGAGCGGGGCTTCGGCCCCGCTTTTTTGTGTCTGGAATACCTGGCCTGGAGTGTCTTCTGGCCATAAAAAACGGGCAGGGTTTTGACACCCTGCCCGTTTTTTATTTCACGAAATCCGGCTATCAGGCGCTACGGCGCTGCTGAGCCGGGCGGCCTCTGCCCTGGGCATGCCCGCCGGCACCACCCCGGCCGCGACCAGCACCTGAGCGACCGGCCGGCTTCGGGCCAAAGCTCTTGCCCTTGTTGGCACCCTGCGGCTTGCGGCCACGGGCCTTGCTCGGGTCGGCCTTGGCTTTGGGCTTCACCGGCAGGTTGTTCTGCGGCTCAAAGCCTTCAATTTCCGTGCGCGGCAGCTGTTTTTTAATCAGCTTCTCAATGCCCGCCAGCTGTTTGCCTTCATCGGCACTGACCAGTGACAGTGCATGGCCACTTTCGCCTGCACGGCCGGTACGGCCAATGCGGTGTACGTAATCTTCCGGCACGTTCGGCAGCTCAAAGTTCACCACCTGCGGCAGCTGCTTGATATCCAAGCCACGGGCCGCGATATCGGTGGCCACCAGCACGCGCACTTCGCCTGCCTTGAAGTTGCTCAGCGCACGGGTACGAGCACCCTGGGACTTGTTGCCATGGATGGCGGCGGCGGTAATACCGTCCCGCTCCAGCTTCTGGGTCAGGCGGTTGGCGCCGTGCTTGGTGCGGGTAAACACCAGCACCTGCTCCCAGGCGTTGTCACGCACCAGCTTGCTCAATAGCGCGGTTTTCTGGCTCTGGTCCACCGGGTAAACAGATTGCTTCACCTTTTCGGCGGTGGTGTTACGGGCAGCCACTTCCACCTGAACCGGGTTATGCAGCAGGCCTTCGGCCAGCTTGCGGATCTCGCCGGAGAAAGTTGCGGAGAACAGCAGGTTCTGGCGCTTCGGCGGCAGCATCGCCAGGATCTTGCGGATATCGCGGATAAAGCCCATGTCCAGCATTCGGTCTGCCTCGTCCAGCACCAGGATTTCCACTTCTTCAAAACGCACGGCATTCTGCTGATAAAGGTCCATCAAACGGCCCGGGGTGGCCACCAGTACGTCCAGGCCCTTGCGCAACTTCATCATCTGCGGATTGATCTTCACACCGCCGAATACCACGGCCGCCTTGGTGGGCACGTATTTGCTGTACAGGTTCACACTGTCGTGTACCTGGGCCGCCAGCTCACGGGTCGGCGCCAGAATCAGGGCGCGCGGGCCTTTGCCGGTGCGCGGCTTTTCCGCCAGGCGCTGCAGCAATGGCAGGGTAAATCCGGCGGTTTTACCGGTGCCGGTCTGGGCCGCGGCCATTACGTCTTTGCCAGACAGTACCGCAGGAATGGCCTGCTGCTGGATGGGAGACGGGGTTTCATAACCCTGATCGGACGTGGCACGAACCAGCTGCTCGGACAAACCGAGGGAAGAAAAACTCATATACGATGTACTCTTGATTAGTCTGCCTCCACGAACACCGGAGCGGCGAATGCGGGCAGAGCCATGAACATTCATGGAATAAAAAGACGACTACGGTCACGCGCCGAATACGGGGTGACGTCCTCTGGAAGGTCGTTTGGATAGTTCGCAAGGTGGCTTTTTGCCGGAAACTGCGGAATCCTTAGAGGCAGGATGTGGGCACGATAACAGACCGCCCACTGAATAGCTATCTATGTTTTACCCGGTTACTGCCCAATCACTTCAATATGCCATCGGCGGGAACCTAGACTGACAGTAGCGGTCAGTAGCACCC
Organism: Alteromonadaceae bacterium; assembly: GCA_013393545.1. The sequence goes on from JABXHG010000183.1 coordinate 8,146, forward strand.
GTATTCATTGAACCTATTGTAAATTGGAGAAGCCATGCTCAGCGTTGGTGTGGGCCCGCTTAGCCTGTCGGTTGAACACGTACTTCTGATGATCGCCTTTGCCGTGGCGCTGGTGGCCGGCGCCATTGCCGGGCGCAAGCGGAAGATTCCCGTGGCCGGCAGCCTGGCTGACATCTTCCTGGTGGCCATGGTGTTCGCCCGCATCGGCTTTGTGGTGCAGTATTTCGAGCAGTATCGGGGCGATTGGCTGGGCATGATTGATATCCGTGATGGCGGGTTCGACATGATCACCGGCGTTATCGCCGCCCTGGTATTCACTGGCGTGCTGATGTGGCGGCGCAGCCAGGTCCGCAAACCGTTAACAACGGCGCTGGTGGCAGGCGCGATCACCTGGGGCTTCACCTTCGGCGGCATTTCCCTGATCAACCAGCAAACCAGCGGCTTACCGGATGTGCAGGTAGCCACCCTGGATGGCCAGCCCGCCAGCCTGGCGGCCATTGCCGACGGCAAACCGGTAGTCGTCAACCTCTGGGCCACCTGGTGCCCGCCTTGTATCCGGGAAATGCCGGTATTGGAAGAGGCTCAGGCTCGTTATCCCAACGTGCGCTTTGTCTTTGCCAATCAGGGCGAGCATCCTGAAACCATCGAACAATTCCTGAAGGAGCAATCGCTAAATTTGAACAACGTGCTCACCGACCAACAAGGCAGCTTTGGCCGGGTAGTCGGTAGCCACGGCTTGCCCACCACCCTGTTCTATAACGCCCAGGGCAAACTGGTGGACAGCCACATGGGCGAGCTGTCCAACGCCAGCCTGGCGCGTAACCTGGAACGCTTTGACCCCGCATACCTGAACGAATCCCCTGATAAGGAGACTCCCGCCAATGATTAACCCGATGTTCCGCCGCCTGCTAAAAAGCAGCGCCCTGGCTTCCACACTGCTGGCTGCCAGCGTGCAGGCAGAATCCTATCCCGAGCCCATCCAGGTACTGGAAGAACAGGGTGTGAGCGTGGTCGAAAGCTTCGAAGCCCCGGGCGGCATGACCGGCTATGTGGGTGAAATGCAGGGCCGCTCACTGGCCTTCTACCTGACGCCGGACGGCGATCACGTGATCGTCGGCACCCTGCTGGACAAAGACGGCCAGAACCTGAGTAAAGCCAGTATCGAAGAGCTGGTAACCGGCCCGAAATTCGCAGAAGCCTGGCCGGAACTGGAAGAAAGCAACTGGGTGCGGGACGGCGTTGAAGACGCAGACACCGTTGTCTACACCTTCACCGACCCCAACTGCCCCTACTGCCACCGCTTCCGGGAGCAGGCCAAACCCTGGATCGAAGCCGGCAAGGTTCAGCTTCGCCACATCATGGTAGGTATTTTAAAAGAAGACAGTCTCACCAAGGCCGCCACTATTCTGGGCAGCGATAATCCCGAAGAGGCGCTCAAAGAACATCAAAGCCGCTACCGGCAAGGTGGTATTGATGTAGACCGCCAGAAAGTAAGCAACGCTCATCTCGATGTAAAAGCCAATAACCAGCTGATGCAAAAACTGGGATTACAGGCCACACCCAGCACGATTTATAAAACCGATGACGGCAAGGTACAAATGGTGCAGGGCCTGCCCAACCCGCAAGCCATCGAAAGGATGTTTGGCGCCAGACCCTGACCCGGGCTAACGACCGGCAGACTCTTCCTGCCCGCTGTCGGGGCTAACAACGGTACCCGACACCACCTCCGGAAATTTTTCCCGCAGGCGGTACAGCCGGATGATAGTGATGATGTTGGTTACCAGCACCATGGCCTCAGCCAGCATGCCCCCGACAGAGCCAATCACGATGTTGTTGAGCATCCAGGAGAATGCAGCCAGGCCCAACATGATACGCAGGGGAATGCCCCGCAGCATGAACATGCCCACGGTGCCGAAGGTCATGGCCATCACCGCAAACACATCGGTAATCGATTGCCAGGTGGCCCAGGCCGCCAGGCCGCTGACTGCCAGCAAACCCAACATCAACCGCCAATTGCCCTGATACCGGCGCGCCAGCTCAATCCGTACGATCACCAGGGCCGTGAGCGCCGCCGCCGTCCAGCTCTGAAACGAGGCAAACATCAACACAAAGGCGACGTTGGCGGAAATCAGCAGCACCATCAGCCGGTCGTCGTTCTTGTTGGCGAAACCGGCAATACAGAAAGCCAGGGCCACCAGCCCAAAGAACTGGCCCAGCATTTGAGCCAGCGTCATGTCGGTGAAAAAATCGGTCATGAAATTACTCTTGGCGAACCTGTTGCCAGACTAGCAGAGTGGCCAGGCAACCGGACAGGCGTGGCAGGCCATGCAGACATAAAAAAACCGGTGACTGCATTGCTGCAGGCACCGGCTAAAGGGGAGGCCTGAACCCGTCAGGCCTGTGTGAACAACTTACTCCGCCGAGTTGCGGATGATAAAGTCAAAGGCGCTCAGGGCGGCCTTGGAGCCTTCACCCATGGAAATCACGATCTGCTTGTAGGGCACGGTGGTCACGTCGCCCGCTGCGTAGATCCCCGGAATCGACGTCTCGTTGCGATCATTTACGATGATCTCGCCATACTGGCTCAACTCAACCGGGCCACCTTTCAGCCATTCGGTGTTCGGCACCAGGCCGATCTGCACAAACACGCCTTCCAGCTCCACATGATGCTCATCGCCGGTCTTGCGGTCTGTGTAGTTCAGGCCGCTGACCTTGCCATTCTCACCGACAATCTCGGTGGTCTGGCCGGAGGTGATGATCTTCACGTTGTCCAGACTGCGCAGTTTTTTCTGCAGCACGTCATCCGCCTTCATTTCATCGCCGAATTCGATCAGCGTCACGTGGCCAACAATGCCGGCCAGGTCGATGGCCGCTTCCACGCCGGAGTTGCCGCCGCCGCTCACCGCCACACGCTTGCCCTTGAACAGCGGGCCGTCACAGTGCGGGCAGTAGGCCACGCCTTTGTTGCGATACTCCTCTTCACCCGGCACGCCCATCTGGCGCCAGCGGGCACCGGTAGACAGCACGATGGTTTTGGACTTGAGCGACGCGCCGTTGGCCAGACGAACCTCGTGCAGGCCACCCTTTTCTTTCGCCGGAATCAGCTCCTCGGCGCGCTGCATGTTCATGATGTCCACGTCGTATTCGTTAACGTGCTGCTCCATGGCCGCCACCAGCTTCGGGCCTTCGGTGTAGGGTACGGAGATCAGGTTCTCGATGCCCATGGTGTCCGCCACCTGGCCACCGAAACGCTCGGCGGCGATACCGGTGGAAATGCCTTTACGGGCCGAGTAAATCGCCGCAGACGCACCCGCCGGGCCGCCACCGATCACCAACACTTCGAACGGATCACGCTCGTTGATTTTCTTGGCTTCCTTGGCCGCCGAATTGGTGTCCAGCCGGGCGACAATCTCTTCCAGGGTCATACGACCCTGGCCCCAGGATTCACCGTTCAGGAACACGCTGGGCACCGCCATCACTTCGCGACGCTCCACTTCGTCCTGGAACAGCGCACCGTCGATGGAGGTGTGCTTGACCTTCGGGTTCAGGATGCTAATCAGGTTTAGCGCCTGCACCACATCCGGGCAGTTCTGGCATGACAAGGAGTAGTAGGTTTCAAACTCCAGATCCTCGTCCAGGTCCTGGATCTGCTCGATCAGCTCCTGAGACGCCTTGGACGGATGACCACCCACCTGCAACAGGGCTAGCACCAGCGAGGTGAACTCGTGGCCCATGGGAATGCCGGCAAAGCGGACGCTGACATCAGAGCCTACACGCTGGATGGCGAAAGACGGGCGCCGCACGCGTTGGTCGTTCTCGGTGCGCAGGCCGATCTTGCTGGACATCGGCTCGATTTCTTCCAGCAACTGCTTCAGTTCCTGGGACTTGTCGCTGTCGTCATACGCTGCCACCAGCTCAATCGGCTGCTGCAGCTTTTCCATGTACGCCTTGAGCTGTTGCTTGATGTTCGCATCCAACATGTTCGGTCTTCCCCTTTATGTCGTAAATCTAACTGTCTGAATTCAAAAGATTCGTGTTTTGAAGATGGGAGTAAGATAAAGGCTGGCTATTAGAAGCTCAAATTGATTACACCGAAACAATCAATAGCCACTCTCTATATTACTCAACAAAACCATTGCCAGAACCGAAAAAGGCCCGCAATGCGGGCCTTTCTCCAAAGCATTACCTGAAAAGGGATGCTTAGATCTTGCCAACCAGGTCCAGAGACGGAGCCAGAGTCTCTTCGCCTTCTTTCTACTTGGCCTGGCAAACTTCGCCATGTTGGTTGCGAACATACTGAGCTGCTTCTACCTTGCGCAGCAGGTCGTCAGCGTCACGGCCGATGCCTTCAGCAGTGATTTCCATCGCCTGGATAACGCCATCCGGATCGATCAGGAAGGTAGCGCGGTCTGCCAGGCCGTGGCCTTCACGCATTACACCAAGGTTGTTGGTGATGGTGCCGGTCTGGTCGCCTACCATGTAGTACTGGATCTTGCCGATGGTTTCGGAGCTGTCGTGCCATGCTTTGTGGGTGAAGTGGGTGTCTGTGGAGACAGAGAACACTTCAACGCCCAGCTGCTGCAGCTCTTCGTATTTGTCGGCTACGTCGCCCAGTTCGGTCGGGCATACGAAAGTGAAGTCGGCCGGGTAGAAGAAAAATACCGCCCACTTACCTTTTACGTCTGCATCGCTGATTTCAACGAACTCACCGTTTTTGAAAGCGGTGGCGTTGAACGGCTTAATTTCGCTGTTGATGATACCCATGTAAAGATAACTCCTGTTTAATGGATTTACAGATCAGTGAATTGATGGGGCTAAAAGATACCGGCTTACTCCGCCTGATGAAAATTGATAATTCCCAAAATCCAGATAGGTCCTGCCTATCAGGAAATCCGGCAGATCAATGAAACCTTTTGTACCCGCATAAAATCTTGAGATACCTGGTAAATGGGGCCTGACTCCTGAACTTCAATACTGTGGAAAACCCATATACGCCGGAAGCCCAAGGTAAATATGCGCTTCGGTGATATACTGCGGTTTCGACCCACCGGAGCGAACAGGGAGTTTTTTTGCGCTATATCCGGGCCATCACCACAGCCTTTTTACTGATCCCCGGCGCCGCCAGTGCCTTGTCGCTGGATGAAGCGTTGATGATTGCCAGGGAACAGGCCACCACCCTGCAAACCCTGGACGCCGAAACCCGCCGGGCCGAAGCCCAACACACCCAGACCGCCCAGGCTTTTTTACCCACCCTGAGCGCGGACGCCAGCTGGCTGCGCGCAGATTCAGCTGTGATCAACGCGGTACCCGCGACCCTGGTTGGTGGCCGCCCCAACCAGACCGTGGATTTTGGTCCGGTGGAAGGCGCTGTCACTGGCTTACAACTGGTGCAACCGGTATTCAACGCTGACGCCCTGCGGCAACGGGAAGCCGCCAGCCTCAAGATCGATGCCCGGCGCCAGGCCCGGCAATGGGGGCAACAGGCACTCCGTCTGGAAGTGGCCCGGCGTTATTTCAACATCCTGCGCCTGCAAGATCGGCAACAGGCCGCAGAGCAGGCCCGCGAAGCCGCCCATCAGGCTGCAAAAATGGCCGAAGGCAGTTATCAACAGGGTATGGCCGCCCGGTTGGATGTTGAGCAGGCCCGGGCCGAACTGGCAGCAGCACAGGCCCGAATCAGCCAGGTCAAAGCCGCCACGCAGGAAGCCGAGTACCAGTTGAAATCCCTGCTTGGCATGGCACCTGGTCAGCCACTGAAACTGGATACAGGGTTACCGGAACCGGCAATGCCTCTGGGCATCAACGAACAAAGCGCGCCCCGCAAAGATCTTGAAGCTCACCAACTGGCCGCCAAGGCAGCAGACCGGAAAACCCGTGCTGCCGAAGGGGAATGGCTACCCCGAATCAATTTGCTGGCCCGCCAACAGTGGGCCCACGGCGACCAGCAGCTGGAAGACAACGCCGATGGCTGGCTGGTGGCGGTGAATCTGCAGTGGACACTGTTTGATGGACTAGGGCGTGAAGGCAGGATTGCCGAAGCCAGGGCCGATGCCGAAAAGGCGCACACCGAACTGGAAGAAACCCGCCGGCGCATAGACCGTGAACAGGCCATTGCCGCCAGCCAGTGGCAGGCCGGTTTTCGCGCCTGGCAGGCTGCCGGCAAGTCCGTGGAAGCGGCGGAAACAGCCGCCCGCCTGGCCAGCCGCCGTTATCAGGAGAACCTCGGCTCCATGACCGACCTGCTGACGGCCCGTTCCCGGCTCGACCGGGAACGGGCCACCTTGATTGACAGCCGCTATCAAGCGGTGCTGGCCGCCATGAACCATCATCTCCAGCACGGCCGCGATCCACTTCTGGCGTTAGGGAATAATTACCAATGACCGTTTTCACCCGGGCCCTGGGCCTCTGTTCGTTACTGGTTCTGGCCGGTTGTTTCGGCGAAGCGCCCGAACCGGAAGCAAAGAAAAACACCGCAACACCTGAAGTCACCGTGGCCGAAATCCGGCCCTGGCAAAACGGCAGCACCCGCACCCTCCCCGGCGTGGTTCGCCCGGGCAAGCGGGCCGTGATCAGCACCCGCATGTCCGGCACCCTGGAGACGGTCAACGTTGAACCGGGCGATACAGTGGCCACCGGCCAGCCTCTGGCGACCGTCGACTCCCGGGAAGTGGAATCCGCCATCCGGGCCGCCCGGGCCAATGTCCAGGCGACGGAATCGGCTCTGAGTCAGGCCCGGCGTGAACATGAACGACTGCAACGGCTGTACGGGGAGGATTTGATTGCCCGGGTGAAAATGGAACAGGCCGGCGTCCGGGTTCAGGAGTTTAAAGCTCGCCTGCAAACCGCCAAAGCCGAATTGCAGAGCCAGGAAAGCAACCTGGATTACACCCGGCTAACCGCTCCGTTCGATGGCCTGGTGGCAGAGACACTGGTCGACGCCGGCAGCTTTGTCGGCCCCGGCCAGGCCCTGATGGTGCTGGAGGCCCGGGACACCCTGCGCATTGACGTACCCGTCTCCAGCCGGATAGCCGCCAGCCTGCTGCCCGGCCAGCTGGTATCGGTTATTACCGGCGAAGAGGGCCACACCCTGCCAGCCCTTTTAACGGGGATTATCCCGGCTCTGGACAAAGAGGCCACCGGTCAGCGCCTCAGACTGACACTGAACAGCAAACAAAACGGGCTGGCTCCAGGCCAAGTGGTCACGGTACTGGTGCCCGCGCCGGATGAGCACACCGCCAGCACCCGTAACTGGGTCACTTTGCCGGAAAGTGCGCTGATTCGCCGGGGACAGCTGACCGGTACCCTGGTGCTGGAACAGAGCGGTGATGAAACCGCCGTGCACCTGAAATGGATCAAGACCGCCAACCCGCCAGCCAACGGCACCGACAAGATTCCGGTCACCGAAGGGCTGTCTGCTGGCGAGCAAGTGGTCCTTAACCCGTCAGCCGATCTGCAGGATGGCCAGACCGTCACCGTGACACCATCCGGAGCAAACGATGGCAAGCAATAACCCCGGGCTGGCCGGGCGCATCGCCGAGCGCCTGCTGGTCTCACCCATCGTACCGCTGTTCGTCATTGCCAGCCTGCTGATGGGCGCCTACGCCCTGCTCGTCACGCCCCGGGAGGATCGGCCGGACATCGACGTGCCCACCGCCACCGTGTTGATTCCCTGGCCGGGAGCCGGTGTCGAGCGTGTGGACAACCAGCTCGCCCGCAAGGCCGCCGGCTGGGTGCGTGAGCTGGAAACGGTCAGTGAAGTGCGCAGCAGCAGTTCCAGCCATGCCGCGTTACTGTCGGTGGAATTCGAGGCCGGCACTCCCAAAGACAAGGCCTACTCCCAGCTGGACGAACTGTTTGGTGCCCATGCCGCCGAACTGCCTGCCACCGCCAGCTCACCCACCATTGAAACCTTTGGCGAATCCCGGCTGGTGGTGCTGATGGCCACACTCAGCAGCAAAACCGTGGGCCCCAACGGGCTGGAAGACATGGCCACGGAGTTGTCGGCAGAGCTGCTGCGCATACCCGGTGTGCGGAATATACAAACCTTTGGTGGCGACAAGGCCGCCATTGAAATCCTCCCCGACCCGGCCGAACTGGCAGCCCGAAAGATTCCCCTGAATCAGCTGGCCGAAGCGGTAGCAGGCGCCAACCGCCAAGTGCCAACCGGCCGCCTGGAAGGCAGCCCGGTGACCGATCTTCAGGCCGGCCTCAGCCTGGACAATCTGGACCAGCTGGGCCGCGTGCCCGTAGGCAACGACGGCGGTGGCCCGGTGTATCTGGAACAGGTGGCGGAACTGCGCGCCGGGCGGGTGGAGGAAAACCAGGCCGTCCTGCACTGGCAAGAGGGCTTCTCCGCCCCCTACCCGTCCGTCATCCTTGCCGTGACCACTCTTGCAGGCCGCAACGTCAGTGATATCACCGAAAAAGTCGTTGAACGGTTACAGGCATTCAATGAGGAGGCCCTGCCCTCCGAGGTTCATCTGGACATCACCCATGACGCCGGCGCCGACGCGACCAAGCGGGTCTACAGCGTTCTGTCACAACTACTGACCGGCACCCTGATCGTCGTGGGTATTATCTGGCTCGGACTGGGCTGGCGCGCCGCAATCATCATCGCCATCATGATGCCTGTGTCCCTGGCGATAGTGCCCTATCTTTATAACTATCTCGGTTTCACGCTGAACCCGGTCTCCATTGCCGCCCTGATCCTGGCCATCGGCATTCTCTCGGACGATGCGGTGGTGCTGCTGGAAAACGTCGCCCGGCATTTCCAGCGCGCCGGTGAGAAAACCCGGGAGCTGACGGTGAACGCCATCGACGAGGTGTGCAACCCCACCATCCTGGCGGATTTACTGGTGGTCGCCACACTGCTGCCCCCCGCCTCCATCACCGGCGAGATGGGGCAGTATGTGCGGGCGATTCCGATCGGGGCCTCCGCCGCCGTGCTGTTTTCCCTCTTGGTGGCCCTGACCATTACCCCCTACTTCGGCTACCGTCTGTTGAAGGTCAAGGCCGGCAGGAACCAGGACAATGGCACCACGGAATCCGCCCCCGAGAGCGGCTTTGTGGGCCATTACCGCCGCCTTATGGAGCCCTTTCTTCGGTTTGCCTCTCTGCGCTGGCTGTTCTACCTGGGGCTGGTCGTTCTGCTGCTGGCCAGCCTGTCACTGGTCGCCATGCGTACCGTGCAGATTGGCCTCACACCCCTGCTGGACCGCAACGTGTTTGCCGTGGATGTGGAACTGCCGGCCAGCGCCACCCTCACGGACTCACTGAGCGCCGCCTCGGACCTGAACCGGAAACTGGCGCAAATACCGGAAGTGCGCGGAGTCACGGTGTATTCCGGCCTGATGGCACCGATGATCTACCCGCCGGAAACCCTCACCGCACCCGAGCACAAGGCCCCGAGGGATCTGACCCTGCACGTCAACCTGGTGCCCGAAGAAGAGCGCGAGCGCCAGAGCTACCAGATCAATCGGGAAATCGCCCAACAACTGGATAACTGGCTGGCCCCCCACAACGCCACCGGCCACATCGGCCGCATACCCTCCGGCCCCGCCAGTGACCGCGCCATTACCGCCGAGATCTACGGCCCGGACCCGCAAAGCCGCCAGGCCGCCGCCGACCAACTGGAGCAGTGGCTGGCTGAACAGGAGGGCGTGATTTCAACCGGCCAGAGCCCCACCGCCGCCCTGCCGCGACTGAACCTGCACGTGGACCCCGAGCGGGCCGCGACCTTCGGCGTGGTGCCGGCGGAAGTCACCCGCACCCTGCGCCTGGCCATTGCCGGCGAAACCCTGGGCGATTGGGCCAGCCACGACTACGGCCGCGACTCGATGCCCATCGTCCTGCGCCTGGACAAGGCCGACCGGGATTCCGAACAGGCCATTCGCAGCCTGTACACCATCAGCCGCCAGAACCAGCCGGTCTCGCTGGAATCGGTGCTGGATTTTGAACACACCGATGGTGACCAGGCTCGTTTTCGCCGCAACCTGATGCCGGTGACCACCGTGTTTGCCGACCTGGACCGCTCGGTAGCGCAGCCCACGGCGGTGCAGATGGAATCGTTCAGTAGCGACCAGTGGCCCGATATCGACGTGCGCTGGCTCAACCTGCCAGACAATGCCCGGAAAACCACCGGCTACTGGTCTGGTGAGTGGGAGATGACCCGGGATGTCTATCGGGATCTGGGCGTGGCCGGCCTGGTGGTGATGGTGCTGATTTACGTGCTGCTGGCCGGCTGGTTCCGTTCCTACCGGTTACCGGTGCTGATCATGCTACCGATCCCGCTGATTTTCATCGGCGTGATTCCGGCCCACTGGCTGTGGGGTATCAACATTGCCGGCACGGGCGTACTGGGGGTCATTGCTTTAGGCGGGATTGTTACCCGCAACGCCATTCTGCTGGTGGACTTTATTCAGCAGCGGCTGGAGGAAGGCATGGAATTGAAAGAAGCGGTAATTCAGGCCGGCGCCCAGCGCACCCGCCCGATCCTTCTCACCGCGGCTACCGTCATGTTCGGCAGCGGCGTGCTGATTTTCGAACCGGCCCTGGAGCCGCTGGGGCTTACCCTCGCCAGCGGGGTGCTGGTATCCACCCTGTTGACCCTGGTGCTGGTGCCGGTTCTCTACTATCACGCTTTCAAAGACAGCGGGCATTAGCCCGCCAGTTCCACCCGGTGGAAGTCCAGAATGTTTTCCTCCGGTGACGCCTTGATGGCCGCCACTTCCTTGCGCTTCTTCAGCAGAATGTAGGCAAAACAGCTAAAGTACAGGGCAATCACAAGCGCCCCCACCCACTGGATGCGCAGGAAGTCCAGCTGGAACAGCAGGGTCAGCCCGACCAGTGCCACCAGATTGAAGATCACGTAGTTCACCCGGCCCAGGCGCTTCGCCGTCAGGTTCAGGTTATCGGTGTACAGGCGGATCAGCGAATCCAGCGAGTTGATCACCATCAGAACGCCGACAGAGATCATGGCAACGTTGGTGAACGCGGCAATTTTCAGCCCCTCGGCATGGTAGTAGTACAGCACGCTGAACCACACACCAATGGCGATGGACGGCACCACCAGCATGGCCAGAAGCAACTGCCAGGTCTTGATGCCGGACACGAAACGCGCGGTGAACTGGCCAATCATGATGCTCCAGGCGAACCACCAGAACAGGTAGAACTCGTGGTAGTCGTTAATCGGCAGTACGAACTGGTGCAGGTTGCCGAAAAAGTCCCCCAGCATGCCCGCCGTGCCGAAGAAGTCCGCCGGCGAACCCTGCCCGAGCACAAACGCCCGGAACCACATACCGATGATGAGTGCGATGAACAGAATACTGGAGCCCACGCTCAGGATGCGCACGTACTTGATCTTCGAACTGGAATAGACCGCCAGCGCAATCGACAGGAATACAATCACATAGAACGCCGGCACCACCCCGTCGTCACTGCTCAGCTGCGGCAGGTACCACGGCAGGTTCGCCAGCAGCAGGTAAGCGGTGAAGGCGCAGGTGCCGATGATCACCACGTTGTTGATGAACTTCACCACCGGGATTTCAAAGAACTGCACTCTCGGCTCGATGATGGCGAAGTAGAAGCAGGTCAGGAAGTAGAAGCCCCAGATCAGGAAGGCCCAGAAGCCAAATTCAATGGCCAGCGGGTTAGCGAAGCCGTATTCCGGGTTGTCCGAGACATTGCCATAGCCGCCGAACTCGGTCAGCGGGAACATGATCAGCCCCACATCCAGACCGGAGGTGAACAGGATGGCGATGAAGACCAGCGTGCGAACCGGCGTCACGCCGATGCACTGCATGTCCCACCACTTGTACAGAATCAGGGCAATGGCGGCGAAGGTGAAAATCAGACCAGACGATAACCAGAGTGTCATACGCTCAGCCTCCGGTTGGTACTACTCAGTATAAAGCACAGCATGGGTGTTCCTCCTCTACTTGATTAAGCGCTGCTTATTTCGAATCGGACACAAACCCAGGACTTGCCTATCCGGCGCCCGAAAACGGCACAGGGCCGCTGCGCTGATAGGGAAATCCTGAGGGCTTGCTACCCGGGCGCGTTGCGCACCCGGGGTAGGATCACGGTCGCGGAATAGCTAGGGATGCGCCCGTTTGGCCTGGCCCGGGCGTTGGTGCACTTGCCACTGGGCGTCCATGTCGACCGGTGCGGCCGAGGCCGGCAGGGGCTCCCTGCCCCGAATGAGGTCGGCGGCCCGCTCGGCCACCATGATGGTGGGCGCGTTCAGGTTGCCGTTGGGAATGGTCGGGAAGATGGACGAGTCCACCACCCTTAAATTATCGACGCCACGCACCCGGGTGTCCGGGTCCACCACCGACAGCTCGTCGGTGCCCATTTTGCAGGTGCAGGACGGGTGATAAGCGCTTTCCACCGCCTGGCGCACGAAGGCATCGATGTCTTCGTCGCTGGTGATGTGTTCACCGGGCTGGATTTCCGCGCCCCGGTAAGCATCCATCGCCGGCTGGTTGATGATCTCCCGGGTCAGGCGCACGCAGTCACGGAAGCCTTCGCGGTCATCCTCGTGTTGCAGGTAATTGAAGCGAATGCGCGGTGACTGCTTCGGGTCCGCCGACTGCACGTGCACAAAGCCCCGGCTTTTCGGCTTGTTGTGGCCAATGTGCAGTTGGAAACCGTCACCGGAAAACGCTTCCTTGCCGTCGTAGCGCATGGCGGCCGGCAGGAAGTGGTATTGCAGGTCCGGCCACTCCACGCCCGCCCTGGAGCGGATAAAGCCGCAGGATTCAAAGTGGTTGGTGGCGCCCAGACCGTCCTTGCGCAGGATCCAGCGCACGCCGATCTTCAGCTTGTTCCACCAGTCCAGCTTGCGGTTCAGGGACACCGGCTGCTTGCAGCGGAACTGGAAGTAGAACTCCAGGTGATCCTGCAGGTTCTCGCCCACGCCGGGCAGTTCGTGCTGAACCTCGATACCGGCCTGCTTCAGCACCTCCGGGTTACCAATGCCGGAGAGTTGCAGCAGGTGCGGCGAACCGATGGAGCCGGCGGACAGAATCACTTCGCGGGCGGCTTTCGCCTCATGCACCTTGCCACCCTGCTCATAACGCACGCCGGTGGCGGTTTTGCCGTCCAGCAATACCCGATGCACCTGGGCGTGGGTGACCACGGTCAGGTTATGCCGGGCCATGGCCGGGCGCAGGTAGGCGTTGGCGGTGGACCAGCGACGGCCGTGTTTCACCGTCATGTGCATGGGGCCGAATCCTTCCTGGCGGGCGCCGTTGTAGTCTTTGGTTTCCATATACCCGGCATCGACACCGGCCTGAACGAAGGCCGAGTACAACGGGTTCTGCATGTTGTTGCCGTTGTTCACACCCAACGGACCCTCGCCGCCCCGGTAGTCATCACCACCAAAGGCCCAGGTTTCCGCTTTTTTGAAGTAGGGCAATACGTTGGCGTAATTCCAGCCGTCCGCGCCTTCGGCCTGCCACTCGTCGAAATCCCGGGCGTGGCCACGCACATACACCATGCCATTAATGGAAGACGAGCCGCCCAGCACCTTGCCCCGGGGGCAGTGCATTTCACGGTTGTCCAGATACGGCTCGGGCTCGGTGTGGAACTGCCAGGCGTACTTTTTGGTGTTCATGGGAATGGACAGGGCCGTGGGCATCTGGATAAAGATGCTCTTGTCGCTGCCGCCGGTTTCCAGCAGCAGCACCCGGTTGCCCGAATCTTCGGTGAGCCGGTTGGCCAGCACACAACCGGCCGAGCCCGCACCCACAATGATGTAGTCGTATTGTGCTTCTTTCATACACTTACTCCTGTGTGGCCTGCGGGATTAAAAGGGCGCATCGATGTCTTTCATACCGACATAAACCGACTTGAGCTGGGTGTAGTGGTCCAGGGTCACGCGACCGTTTTCCCGGCCAATGCCGGAGAGCTTGTAGCCACCCACGGGCATTTCCGCCGGCGATTCGCCGTAACTGTTGATCCAGCAGATGCCCGCCTGGATCTGGTGAATCACCCGGTGGGCGCGGCGGATGTCGTTGGTGAACACACCGGCGGCCAGGCCGGTGTCGGTGTTGTTGGCCCGGGCGATCACCTCGTCTTCATCGCGGAAGGTGAGCACCGACATCACCGGCCCGAAGATTTCCTCGCGTACGATGATCATGTCGTCGGTGCAGTCGGTGAAAATGGTCGGCTCCACGAAGTAGCCGCCTTTGGAGTCATTGGGCTCGAACGCGCGGCCGCCGTGGCTCAGGGTGGCGCCTTCGGACAGACCCTTGGCGATGTAGTCCAGCACCAGTTCCTGGTGTTTTTTGGAGATCAGGGCACCGAAGTTGGTGTTCGGGTCCATGGGGTCACCCGGCAGGATGTTCTTGCGGGTGCGCTCCAGCAGGCGTTCCATAAAGGCCGGATAAAGTGCCTCGTGCACGAACACGCGGGTGCCGTTGGTGCAGATCTCGCCCTGGGTGTAGAAGTTGCCCACCATGGCGGCGGAGATGGCGTTCTCCAGGTCGGCGTCATCGAAGATGATCAGCGGCGACTTGCCGCCCAGCTCCATGGTCACGTCTTTCAGGGTGGAAGCGGAGGCTTCCATGACTTTTCTACCGGTGCCCACCTCGCCGGTGAACGACACCTTGGCGATGGCCGGGCTGTGGGTCAGCCACTGGCCTACTTCCGCCGCACCCTGCACCACATTGAACACGCCCGCCGGCACACCGGCCTCGATGAAGATTTCCGCCAGCTTCACCGCGCCCATCGGGGTTTCCTCGGACGGTTTGAAGATCATGGCGTTGCCGGTGGCCAGCGCCGGCGCGGATTTCCAGCAGGCAATCTGCAGCGGATAGTTCCAGGCGCCAATACCGGCACAGATCCCCAGCGGTTCCCGGCGGGTGTAATAGAAGTCACCGCCCAGATCCTGCTGGTTGCCCTCGATGGACGGCGCCAGGCCGGCGAAAAATTCGATGGCATCGGCACCGGTGGTCACATCCACCGCTTCGGCTTCCTGCCAGGGCTTGCCGGTGTCCTTCACTTCCACCGCTGCCAGCTCGTCATTGCGCTCGCGCAGCATGGCCACGGCCTTGAGCAGGATCCGGCTGCGCTCGACCATGGGCATGGCGGACCACTGAGCAAAGCCGGCGCGGGCGCTTTCAATAGCCGCTTCCTGGATGGCCTCGTCGGCCACTTCCACTTCGTAGATTACCTGGCCGGTGGCCGGGTTCACCACCGGGAAGGTGTCACCGGTGGTGTTGGCCAGGAACCGGCCGTGGATAAAGTTACGAACGACAGGAACCGTTGCTGCTTCAGACATAATCTGGAAAATCCCTCAATTGGGTGACTTCAGGCCTTGTGGGCCGTTTCATTCAATGGGCTCAGGCGCGAGCCTGGGCCAGTGTCTCGTGGACGAATTTCTTGCAAAGGCGCTCGCCGGCCTCGAAGTGCTCGGACGGGTCGGCACTCAGGGCACTGCGCAGCCAGAAACCGTCGATCAGTGCGGCGGTTTGCCGGGCCGCCTCCGTGGCGTTATCCGCCGACAACGCCTGGGCAAAGGAATACCGCAGATTGCTGTACAGCCGGGCGTTGTTGATCTGCTGCAACCGGTGCAAACCCGGCTCGTGCATGGCCCGGGACCAGAAACTCAGCCAGGTCTTGGCCGCCAGCGCCGAGCGTTGGAATTCCGAGAAGTTGGATTCAATGATGCAATCCAGCCGCTGCTCGGGAGAGCCGTCGGTTTTTGCCATGCGCTCCAGGAGCTCCTTACCCAGCTGATCCAACAGGTGGCGCAGCGCTGCCTCAATCAGGCCCTGTTTGCCGCCGAAGTAGTGGCTGATAATTCCCGATGACATCCCCGCCCGCTTGCTGATGCTGACAATGGTGGTGTTCTGCATGCCCAGCTCGGCAATCGACTCCATGGTGGCGTCGATCAGCTGCTGACGCCGGGTGTCTTTTACTCCAACTTTTGGCATGGCAAACCTCTGATAATCCTTTACTTCTTGCCCGGTCATCTTTGATTACCGAGCGCCAATTTTATTAATTGAACGTTCAATTAATAAAAAGGTTACACAAACGACAGGCCCTTTTCAAATTCATGGTTCATCTCCGAACCTGCAAATGGACTATGCTTGGGTATGGATTAGGCGGTCGCGGCGGCGGATTATTTTCAACCAGACCTGGTATTGGTGTCCGCCGGCTTTGATGCCCATTGGTATGACCTGGCAATGAATGTGTCGTATGAAGGTTTTGCCAGCATGGCCAGTATTGTTCAGGACATTGCCGATAAACATTGCCAGGGCAGGCTGGCCATGATTCTGGAGGGCGGCTATAACACCGAATCGCTGTCACGGGGCGTACATTCGGTGCTAAAAGTACTTGCGGGGGAAACCCCCAGTGAACCAAGAGCCTGCGGCGTTGAAGAGGTGGAAGCTGCCACCACCTTCCACAAGGGCGCTTTCGACCCTGAAAAGTAACGGTTCGGAGCCGGCCGAAGCCCGCCCCAAACCGTTTCAGCGCTTACTTCGCTTCGGAAACAATCTTGAAGGTATCGTTTGCGATCACGAATTCTTCGTTGGTCGGGATCACGAAGATGCGTGAAGAAGAACCGTTGGTGGCGATGTCGCGGGCTTCCTTGGAACGCTTGTTGTTCTTGACCGGGTCGATCACCAGGCCCATGGCGTCCAGGCCGGCACAGACTTTTTCACGGATCAGCGCGGCGTTCTCACCGATACCACCGGTGAAGCACAGGGCATCGATGCCATCCAGCGCGGCCACATAAGAGCCCACGTATTTCTTGATGTTGTAGGCCACCATGTCGACGGCCAGGCGGCAGCGGTCGTCGCCGCTCTGCATGCCATCCAGCACTTCACGCAGGTCGGAAGACTTGCCGGAAATGCCCAGGATACCGGATTTCTTGTTCAGCACGTTCAGAGCGTCGTCGATGGTCATGTTTTCCTGGCGCATCATGTATTGCAGCGCGCCGGCACCGATGTCGCCCGCGCGGGTACCCATCATCAGGCCCTGAACCGGGGTCAGGCCCATGGAGGTGTCGATACACTCGCCGTTCTGCACGGCGGACACAGAAGAGCCGTTACCCAGGTGGCACACGATGATGCGGGTGTTGTGCTTCTTGTCGAGCATCTTGCGCGCTTCGTTGGACACGAAGTAATGCGAAGTGCCGTGGAAACCGTATTTGCGGATCTTGTGCTTGGAGTACTGATCATATGGCAGCGCGTACATGTACGCGTAGTCCGGCATGGTCTGGTGGAACGCGGTGTCGAACACGGCCACGTTGGGCTTGCCCGGCATCAGCTCGCGGCAGATTTCCATACCCATGATGTTGGCCGGGTTGTGCAGCGGCGCCAGCGGGATCAGGTCTTTCATCTCGTTGATCACTTCATCAGTGACCAGCACAGACGCCGAGAACTTCTCGCCGCCGTGCACGGCGCGGTGGCCGATGGCTTCAATTTCATCGGTGGAGTTGATGACCTTGCCTTCACCAGTGGTCAGCGTGCGCAGCACAGACTCGATGGCCTCTTTGTGAGTCGGCATATCGACGTCCATTTTCAGCTCACGGTCATCGCCGAATTCGTGCTTGAGCACGCCATCCAGGCCGATACGCTCACAGATACCGGCAGCCAGGGTTTCAGCCGTTACCGGGTTCATCAACTGGTACTTCAGCGACGAGCTGCCCGCGTTAAGAATAAATACCAACATACTGTGTTTCCTCTGGATTTTTATAGTCTGTGAAAGAAAGCGTTACTTGACCTGGGTGGCGGTAATGGCCACCAGGTTAGCGATGTCGTCAACGGAGCAGCCACGGGACAGGTCGTTCACCGGCTTGGCCAGGCCCTGGATGATCGGGCCGTGGGCGGCGGCACCGGAGAAACGCTGAACCAGCTTGTAACCAATGTTGCCGGATTGCAGATCCGGGAAGACCAGCACGTTGGCGTGGCCGGCCACCTCGGAACCCGGGGCTTTTTTGGCGCCAATGGCTTCAACGATGGCGGCATCGGCCTGCAGTTCACCGTCAAACGGGAAATCCACGTTGCGGTCGGCCATCACATCAACGGCGTATTGAACCTTGTCGACCAGCGGATGCTTGGCGCTGCCCTTGGTGGAGAAAGACAGCATGGCTACTTTCGGGTCGATGCCCACCACGTTCTTGGCGGTGGCGGCGGTGGCGCAGGCGATATCCGCCAGCTGCTCGGCGTTCGGCTCAGGGATCACGGCGCAGTCAGCGAACAGAATCAGACCGTTATCGCCGAAGTTGCCGTCCACGGTTTCCATTACGAAGCAGGAAGACACGGTGTTAATGCCCGGGGCGGTTTTGACCACCTGGATGGCGGCCTTCAGAACATCGGCGGTGGGTGCGCTGGAACCGGCCACCAGGCCGTCGGCATCGCCCAGACGCACCATCATGCAGCCGAAGAAACGCGGCTCGGTGGTCAGGATTTCGCGGGCTTCTTCCGGCGTCATGCCCTTTTTCTTGCGCAGCTCTACCAGTTCTGCAACGTAAGCTTCCAGTTTCTCGGATTTTTTCGGATCCACAATAATCGCACCGTCAATGTTGGCGGTGCAGGAGGAGGCGTCGGCCTTGATGGTGTCTTCGTTACCGATCAGAACCACTTTGGCTGTCTGCTCTTCGAGCACTTTTTCGGCCGCTTTCAGCACCCGCTCGTCTTCAGTTTCCGGCAGGACAATGGTCCGCAACTGAGACTTCGCTTTTTCCTTGATGCTTTTAATCAAACCCATGTGACTCACCCTTTTCGTTTATATTTATGAAATGATAAAACCGGAACCGCACCCAGGGAGCTTTCGGCAGACCCAATAAAAACTGCCACCGCCTCAATATTTTTGCCCAAGCGGTGCATCCCTTTTGGTAGATTTAACAGGTATAAGTACTAATAAGTACTATAAAGCATAAACGGCCCTTTCTGGACCGGTCAACAGGTTCGGGATAGTACATTAGGCCAATCGTCAATCGGGGTTTTCCGCAGACCTGCTTGATGGCACAAGCCGGCAAATGTGATAACTTCGGCTCAGCCCCCCGCACTACCGGAAACAACCAACACAAGCAGAGCCCGCAATGAGTGAAAAACTGGCCCGCATTACCCTGCCGCGCAAGCCACATTATGTGACTCTCGCGGCCGACATCGATTTCTTCGGCCTGTTCAAGAAGATCGAAAAACGCTTCGACAACTGCTTCATGCTGGAATCGCTGGGCGAAGAAAGCCACATGGCCCGCCACTCCATCATCGGCTTCGACCCGGAGCAGATTCTCTGGGCCACCGAGGGCGAACTGCACATCCAGGAGCGCAGCGGCGAGGTGCACAGCTACGCCAACGACAACCCCTATTACCTGCTGCGCGAGATCGTGCCCCAGGACATCATCTCCCGGAAGTATGCCGGCGGGCTGACCGGTTACATCGGCTACGACTGCATGAACTACTTCGAGCCGACGCTGAAACTGCAGCACAGCGAGATGTTCGACGTGTTCCGGTTCGGGGTATTCAAGGACGGCCTGATTCTCGACAAGATGACCGGGGAGGTCATCTACTTCCATTACGATCACAGCCGTATGGAGCTGATCGAAGATATTCTTGCCGAACCTGCGGTAGAAAATGGCGCCCTGAAAGTCACCGCCAACGGCGAAACCATGAGCAAGGAAGAGCATGCAGATGCGGTGATGAAGGTGAAACAGGACATCATCGACGGCAAGGTGTTCCAGTGCGAGGTGGGCTTCAAGAAACGTTTCCGCCTGGAAGGCGACTCCATCAACCTGTACGAGCAGCTGCGTGAGGTGAACCCCTCCCCGCAGATGTACTATGTAAAATTCGGCGACCAGAAACTGATCGGCGCGAGCCCGGAGCTGTTGTTCCGCCTGCGCCAGGGCGAAATGGAAACCTTCCCGCTGGCCGGCACCACCAAACGTGGCGCCAACGACGTGGAAGATACCCAATACGCCCGCACCCTACTGAATGACCCGAAGGAAATCGCCGAGCACAACATGATTGTCGACCTGCACCGCAACGACATCGGCCGGGTGGCGCGCTTCGGTACTGTTAAGGTGCGCAGCCTGATGGACATCAAGCGGTTCAGCCACGTTCAGCACATTTCCAGCGAAATCGTCGGCATTATTTCAGAAGATCACGACATGTTCTCGGCACTGGCGAGCAATTTCCCGGCCGGCACCCTGACCGGCGCACCCAAGATCGAGGCCATGAAGATCATCGACGACCTGGAATGCGACGGCCGTGGCCCCTACGGCGGTGCCGTGGGCCACTTCTCGTTCAACGGTGACTGCACCTTCGCCATCCCCATCCGCACCGTGTTCGCCAAGGGCGAGGACGCCTACGTGCAGACCTGCGGCGGCAACGTGTACGACTCCAACCCGGAGGACGAGTACGAGGAAATCCGGCGCAAATTCGCCGGCACCAAGAAGGTCCTGGATCAGTTCAGCGCGGAGGGCGAGGCATGAAGGTTTACATCATCGACAACTACGACTCCTTCACCTACAACCTCTACCAGTACATCGGCGAGATCCTCAGCACCGAGCGCCACCGGGGCCGGCTGGAGCACTTCGAGATTGAGGTAAAGCGCAATAACCAGGTGACTCTGGAAGACGTGCGTGCCGCTGCGCCGGACCGCATTATCATCTCCCCCGGCCCGGGCTCGCCCGACGACCCGGCCTACTTCGGCGTGTGTGCCGAGGTGATCCGTGAATTGGGGCCGAGCACTCCGCTGCTGGGCGTGTGCCTGGGCATGCAGGGGATTGTGCACGTGTTCGGCGGCAAGGTGGTGAATGCCACCCTGCCCATGCACGGCAAGATCAGCCCTATCAGCCACATCGGCGAAGGCGTGTTCGCCAACACCCCGGACCAGCTGGAAATCATGCGCTATCACTCATTGATGGCGGAGGCGGAAAGCTTCCCGGAGTGCCTGAAAGTGACCGCCGTG
The DNA here is from genome assembly GCA_013393545.1 of Alteromonadaceae bacterium. The sequence goes on from JABXHG010000183.1 coordinate 29,071, forward strand.
GTGGGCGACCTGCCGGTCGACAGCTTCGACGATCACACGCGCATTCACGAAGGCGGCGATTTCGAGATCATGGGCGTGAAACACAAGGAACACCCCATTCACGGCATCCAGTTCCACCCGGAATCCTTTGCCACAGAAGGCGGCAAGGAATTGATTGCGAACTTTCTGTTTCAGTGAAGGGCTGTCAGGAATAACCGGTAAGAAAGGATGCCCGCAGGGGGCGGGCATCCTTATCGATAAACCAACGCTCAGGCGTCGTCGGCCATCTGCGTCATGTCCATCACGTAACGGTGGGCAATGTCACCCTTGATCATCACGTCGTAGGCGCGGTTGATCTCATCCGGGCGGATGATTTCACAGACCGGGTGAATGTCGTGCTCGGCACAGAAATCCAGCACTTCCTGAGTCTGCTTGATACCACCGATCAGGGAGCCGGCAATACGACGGCGACCCATGATCATCGGCACGGTCATGAACTCCTTCATCGGGCCCACCTGGCCCACAATCACCAGCGTGCCGTCCACATCCAGCAACGAGGTGTAAGGCGTCACGTCGTGCTCAACCGGCACGGTATCGATGATCAGATCCATAGACGCCGCCGCCTGCGCCATCGCCTCTTCATCGGTGGAAGCCAGCACACCGTTTGCGCCGATGGCGCGAGCTTCTTCCTCTTTTTTCTTCGTGCGGCTCAGCACGGTCACTTCCGCACCCATGGCCACCGCCAGCTTGACCGCCATGTGGCCCAGACCGCCCAGACCAATCACACCAACCCGGCTGCCCTGGCCGATGTTCCAGGTGCGCAGCGGTGAAAACGTAGTGATACCGGCACACAGAATGGGCGCGGCGCGGGACATGTCCAGGCCCTCGGGAATGCGCAGTACAAACTCTTCGCGCACCACAATGCGCTTGGAATAGCCGCCCTGGGTGATTTCACCGTCAATGCGGTCCGGCGCGCCGTAGGTGGGCGTCATGCCGTTACGGCAATACTGTTCTTCGTGGTCGTGGCACTGGTCGCACGTCTGGCAACTGTCCACCATGCAACCCACGCCCACCTGATCACCCACTTTGTAGTGAGTCACGTCCGGGCCCACCTCAATGACACGGCCCACGATCTCGTGACCCGGCACCAGCGGATAGGGCTGCGGGCCCCAGTCACCATTCACGGTGTGCAGATCGGAGTGACAAACGCCGCTGTACAGAATTTCAATGGCCACGTCGTTCGCACGCAGGGCCCGACGTTCGAAATGGAAAGGCTTCATATGCGCATCGGACGAATACGCCGCATAACCCACCGTTTTCATGGATACTCCTTGCACAATGGCTCAGATTCATGGAATGCAGGCGAAAGAAGAATCACGCCTGCTGAGGCGTTATTATAGGCCAGACCGGGGCAGACCCTGCTGTCCGATCCTGTTGATTGATTGCCTGATTCTCCAGAACTCCCGGCCAGGGCCGTGTTCAGCTGATCGCCGGTGCTGCCGGTTTCACAAACCGGTTGCGGAACTGTTTGGGCGTCTGGCCGGTGATCCGGGCAAAAATCTTGCGAAACGCGCCCTGGTCTTCATAGCCCACGTCGGCCGCCACCCGTTCGAACGGCAGACTGGTACTTTCAATCAGCTCGCAGGCTTTCTGCACCCGCAACTGCTGCAGGTACTGGCTGGGTTTGAGGCCGGTGGCTCCGGTAAACCGGCGCAGAAACGTGCGTTCGGTCAGGTGCACCTGGGCGGCCAGCTCCCGGAACACCACTGGCTGGTCAAACTCCCGTTGCAGCCGGTGCTGCACCCGCACAATCACCTCGTCGCCGTGATCCAGCTTGGGGGTAAAACTGCGGTAGTAGCGCTGCTCCCGGGCGCCGGTATCCACAATCAGGTACTTGCCCAGCTGGCGCATGATGCCCGAGTGGGTGAACTGGCCCACCAGCTCCAGCCCCAAATCCACCCAGCTCATCAGGCCGCCGGCGGTCAGAATGTCGGTGTCGTTGATCAGCAGCTGACTGTCGTCCACCACCAGCGCGGGGAAACGCTGTATCAGCTTCGGCGCCAGCGCCCAGTGGGTGGTAACCCGGCGCCCGTCCACCAGGCCGGTGGCTGCCAGCACAAAGGTGCCGGCGCAGGTGGCGCACAGAATGGCCCCGTTGCGATGCTGCCATTCCAGCCAGCGCAGCAGTTGTGGCGCGGGTGACAGTGCCGCCTGCTCGTCCAGAAACGGCGGCAGAATCACCACCTGCAAGGCATCACGGGCCGACTCCGGCGGCTGGCGCCAGTGCTCGGTGTCGGCCACCACGGTGTCGAACACCACGCCGGCCCCCTGCTCCTGCACGATCTGATTGGCGAAATGAAACTGCTCCACCAGGCCATGAACGGCGGAGACCAACACCCCCGGGCACTGGACGATTCCGATACGAACGGTTGAATTTGTCACTTTTGGCGTCTTTTCTGTCGGATACGCAACGAGTCTACCGGCTGTATTCGGGCAAGAATAGCCACACACGTTCGAACAACAAGGAGCACACGAACATGACACAACCCACTACCCTGCGTGATCTGGTAGGCCTGGGCCACACTCCCAGCGCCATCAGCGAATCGGCCCTGATCATCATCGACGCCCAGAACACCTATCGCGAAGGCATTTTGCAGCTGGAAGGCGTTGAACCGGCTCTGGAAGAAGCCCGCGCCCTGCTGGACCGTTTCCGCGCCGCCGGTCGGCCGGTGTTTCACATCCAGCACGACGCCGGCGAAGGCTCGCCCTACGACACCAACGCGCCCATCGGCCAGATTGCCGACGTGGTGGCCCCCAAAGACGGCGAACCGGTGATCACCAAGCAATTTCCCAGCTCCTTCGCCCAGACCGATCTGGCCGAGCAGCTGAACAAGACCGGTGTCAGCAACCTGATTCTGGTGGGTTTCATGACCCACATGTGCGTGAACTCCACCGCACGGGCCGCGTTCACCCTGGGTTACAACCCGACCGTTGTGGCCTCAGCCACCGCGTCACGGGCGCTGCCGGCGCGCGGTACCGGCCAGTCGCTGCCGGCCGGCCAGATTCACGAAGCCGCCCTGGCGGCGCTGTCGGATCTGCCGTCGGCGGTGGTCAACCAGCAGTCTGACATCCCGGACTGATCCACCGCCTCACCGGGCTACTGGCGCTTGGTATCGATCGGCGATGGCTGAATGGGTTCGCCCGCTTCATCCTGAAGCTGATAGTCGTACGCCGCCTGCAGCCCGGTTTCCTCTTCAGTCTCGTCGTCTTCAGGCTGTTCCAGAAAGCGTGGATACAGCGGCGAGAGCAGCGCCACCACAATGCCGATGGCCGCAAACACCGAAAACCCGTCCGCATAGCCAAACTTATCCACCAGCAGACCCACCACCGGCGACCCGGCCGCCTGCCCCAGCGACACCGCCACAAACGGCAAGACCGGGCCCAGTGACAACCGCCCGGGCAACAGGCGAATGCCGGTCATCAGATACAGGCCGGTCAGGCTCATGTAGGCCCCGCCAAACACCAGCGCCGAGAACACCGCAATCACAATCTGCCCCGGGCTCGCCGCCAGCAGCGCCAGACTGGAGGCCAGCATCATCAGCAGCAGCGCTTGGGTAATCGGCGGGTTGTTGCGATCGGCCAAATCGGCCACCACCGCGCCGCCCAGCCCGGCAATGCCCACGCCCAGCCAGAGGAAACCGGTCGCCCCGGACGGCAGGGCACCCAGCGTGATGGCCAGATCCGGCGCGAAAATCCAGTAGGCGGCCGACACAAAGCCCATGGCGAAGGCAAACACCGACAAGCGCAGCAGCTTCCACCACTGCTGGGCGGTGATATCGGGCTGGGCCGCGTTGGCAGGTGTTACCCGCGAGACCGCCGGAATGAAATACCAGGTGGCCACCAGCCCGGCCACGGCAAGCGCTGCGAACACCCCGTACGCCAGGCGCCAGGCGTCAGCCATCAACACCACCGCCGGCACGGCCACCGCCACCCCCACGCTGGTGCCGGCGTTCATCACCGAGCTGACCCGCCCGTGCAGCGAGCGCTTCACCAACGCCTGCATGGCCGCCGTCAGCGCCGGCATCATCAACCCGGTACAGATACCACAGGCCACCACACCCAGCCCGAGCGACACCGGCCCGCGCGCCTGGCTGATCAGCCCCAGCCCGAGTGCGCCGAACACCCCCGAAGCCATGGCCGTGTTACGCGAGCCCAACCGCACCGCCGACAACGGCGCCATCAGACTGGCCAGCACAAAGCTGAGCAAGGGCAACGCGCCGATCACACCAACAATGAAGGGAGACAACGCCAGATCGGCCCGGATGGGAGGAACAAACAGACCGAACGCAAAACGCGCCAGCCCGTAACTGATTGCAATCAACGCCGCGCCCAGCAGCGCAAACGTGGTACTGGAAGGAAATGCCATGCCACCCCCGCCCCGGCGAATGTGGAGAATGTGAGCCGCCCGCCCGAACACGCACGCGGCTCACGAGAGTGTGGCAGTTATCGGGAAATTGTCACAAAGACAGACGACTCGTCAGATACCGAGACAAACGCCATCGGCAATCAGCCCTGACCGCTCAGGGCACTCACCCACACCACGTACAACGCCGCAATGCCGGGCGACACCCAGTACCAGTGATAATGCTGCGCCGACGCGCCGGCCAGATACGCGGCCATGACACCGGCCGCCGTCAGCACGCACACCCCCGGCAGGGCATAGATCGCCGCATCCAGCACCCGCAATTGCCAGGGCTGCAACTCCGCCGTATTGGCCACACCGGCGCCCATGAAAATGCTGAACATGAACAGTATAAAGGCCAGCATCAGCTGGCCCACCGTGCCCAGAATCACACCCGTTAATGACATCGCCAAACCTCCCTGTGGATAACGTTTATGGCCGGGTTGTATCGGTGACTGCCGGGGGCAATAATGCCCGGAGGACTGCATTCCCCCGCGTGAAGGAGCACCGCTGTGATGATCGACCCGTATCTGGTTGGCGCCTATGTTGCCGCCATTGTCCTGTTTCTGGGAACGCCCGGACCCGTCACCGTGCTGGTGGCCAATGCCAGCGTGCGGGGTGGACTGGGTGCCGGTATTCTCACCGTTGCCGGCACCAACACGTCTTCATTACTGCTGATTGCCGCCTCATTTCTGGCCATTCAGGGCCTGTTTTCCGTGAACGAGCATGCCCTGACCTGGCTGGCGTTTCTGGGCTCGTTTTATCTGATCTACTTCGCCGTGCCCATCATTTTCTCCCGAGCACATCCGGACGAAGAGGCACCCCCGGCCCCTCGCAAAGGGTATTTCTGGACCGGCTTCGCCATCGGCCTGTCGAATCCCAAAGACGTGCTGTTTTTCATCGCCTTCTTTCCAACGTTCATGGGCGTTTCTTCCAGCCTGCACGTCTCTATGCTGGTGCTTGTGCTGATCTGGGTGGTGCTCGATTACCTGATTCTCTCAGGGTATGCGCTGGTATTCTCGCGGTATCTTAACAACACCGTCGCCAACGTGGTCAGCCGCTTGTCCGGCGCACTGTTACTGTGTGTGGCGCTGTATTCCGTGTACGTCAACGCCAGCAAGCTGTTTTTCTGAGTGGGTTATCCTGCGGAATCATTAAGAACTGACCGCCCAAATACTCAATATTCAATAGCAGCGCTCACGGCAGCGTCTGCCAGAGCAAGCGTTGAGTCCAGCACCGGCACCTCAGGACATGCATCTGGCAAAATGAGCGGCAACTCTGTACAGCCCAAAATCACGCCATCAGCGCCTTGGGCTTGATATTTCCGAACCAGATGACCAAAGAAACACTGGGCTTCCGGACTCACCTGCCCGGCAATCAACTCCCGGACAATAAAGTCATGAACTACTTCAATTTCATCAGGTTTTGGTCGCAAAAATCTGATATTGCTGGCGCTCAGGACCTGATCATAAATGCCACTATTTATTGTGTACTGAGTACCTAGCAGCAATAAGCTTTGAAGACTTTGTACTCTGGCCTGCAAAGATACTGTCTCGGCGATGTGGAGCCATGGAATTGGCAAGTCCTTCTGAACCAATGCGTAAACCTCATGGGTCGAATTCGCCGGGCATATCATGAAGTCCGCGCCACTGGCCTTTAGCTTGTGGGAGGTCTCAAGAATTAAGTCCGCCCAAACGGAAAGTCGGTTTTCATTGGCATGAACGTGTCGTGAGAATGAGAACGAATGCAGCGATATTTCCGGATGGCAATGTTCGCCTAAACGCAGCGCTGCCCTTCTGCAAATATTTCGATAAACCAACGCTGCTCCCTCTGCGGTAATCGCAGCGATACCAATGTGCTTCACTGTCCGTCCCTCTTTTCAAAGCCTTGCAGCACCGCCTTCACAAACGGCGCCTTTCGCTTCACGTAGGCCTCCTGGTCTGTCACGCCTTCAGACAGGATGGCTTGTTTCTGGCGTTCGTAATCCGCGCGAGCTTGTGGATTCGCCAGCAGGTAATCCCGGTAAGCGCGTTGGCGTTGGTGTTCTTCGGAGTGTTTTTGGATCACATGGGCATGAATCAGGTACTTTCGGCCTTCAAACAGCACCGCCCCATCTTTGCGCGGGCGCTCCGGGGGGAAGGGCTTGGTGGATACCTGATCCTGAAAACCCAGTGCTTTCAGGTGATCGACCGCCGCCTGCAACTGGCCTTCCGGATACAGCACTGACAGATCAATAATGCCCTTGCCGCCAACCCTGGCGGAGGTGGAGCCGAAATGCATCACCTCGATCTCATCTGTTTCAATAAACCGAATCAGCGCGTGGGCCACGGCCAGATAGGTTTCCGTCCAGGGTTTGAATTCGGCTTTCACTTTCTCATACGGCAGGATTTCCATGAACCACACGCTCCTTTCTTACAACCAGCCTCGCAATTTGCGCGGCAAGGTAAGGCGCCAGCGCCGTGACCGCAAGCACCAGGGGCCAGATGTTGCCACCCTTGAAGGTATAGGCCTCCAGCATCACCGGCCACGACTTGCCCTGCCAGAGCCCGAGGGAGAATTCGAACACCAGGGTCAGCGCCAGCCAGCCAAAGCCCACCAACCAGTATTGGATTGGGGAGCCGGGCTTTAACCAGGGAAGCGACAGGTAAGCCGTGCCCAGAATCAGCGCGGACAACAACAAGCCACTCAATACCAATGCGGCGGGGGTGCCAAGCCTGGGGATCAGCACGAACTCACGCAGAAAACCGTTGGCCATGGCCAGTATCAGAATCGCGCCCCAGATAACCAGTGCCTTGAAGGCAAGTGAGATGGCCATGGTTGTGTCAGCCCTGATGGCGCTCTCGCAGCAGTGCGTAGACCTCATACACCGCTGCTATTTTCTGTTCATCAGCAGACAAGTCTTCCGCCTGGCCCTGCTCCAGCCGCTCCATCAGCTCCGGTGGCGCATTACGCTGCAGCCAGCCATCCACCAACCGCAATAGCTTTCGCTCATCTGGTCCGTTAATACCGGGCCAGTACATATAAGGTACCAGCTCCGGATTACGGATATAAAAAGCCGGAAATTCACTGCTTTCCACCTTTTCGCTGGCGCGAATGCCAAAACTGAAAGCTGCGCCCTCGCTATCCACAAACGTAGCCGATACCGAACCCTGTTCCGTTGTGAAGCGAGCTTCTTCGAGGGTAATGGGCCGTTCCAGCTCCGGCAGACCGGTTATGTAGTACTGAAAAACGATACCGCCAATCAGAACAATCAGCAGAGTGGCCAGGGCGATGGATTTTTTCATGAACGGGTCAACGCTCGGGTTGGGTGGGTTTCATGCATCGGTTTTTTTCGCAATGTACACGCCATAGCTGACGAACGCTTTGAATTTCTCGTAGAGTTCTTCCCAGCCCCAGGGTTACTCGGCCTCGGCGGTTTCGTTCAGCAGTTCCGGCTTTTTACTAATGCGAAACTTTGTATCCGAACACCGGTCAACGCAATTCCCGAAAGATTATCTACGAACTTAACCTATTGATTTATCGTTGAAATAACGAGTTTTCGGTATTTTTCAGTCGATATATTTAAGTGTTCGGCTACTTTGTTACCCATTAGTAAGTGCCCGGGTGAACAACTCCTTTTCTTCCGCAATGGCTAATGCGCATTGCTCTGCCAACTCTTCAGACAGCCCCCCGACCTTGCGCTGCAGGAAGGTGGTAATCTCTTCGGAAAGTTCCAGAACCTTATCCCGGGCATCGGCTTCTGCTTTGGACGCAAACAACATTTTGTCCGGGTTTTTCAGTGCCATGTCCAGTCCGTCCCTCTCGGAATAGTAGAGTGCTTTTACGCCCATAATATGCCATCGCCTCCGGGGTCATGATGGTTGGTAAAACCGTTAATGAACGCGCAGCCTACCATAAACACTGAATATTTATACAGTATTTTGCTTCGTTATTCTGTCCTCTTTTGCTGTTCCAACGCCGGGCCTTTCACCGTTTTATTCCAAGCAGCAAGCTGGTGCGACGGCTCAGGCCACGCAGGGCTGGCCGACTGTGGATCTGATCAAGGGATTGATGAGTGTTGGTCAGGTTTCTACGGCACCAGAGAATATGCCGCCCTCACCTGAATCATCGCGATTTTCGAATCCTCCGGATTCAGGCCATTCTTGCGCAGCTGACTGTTAATTCCTTTTTTGTACGGCATTCTGATTAGGAACAATAACCTGTACAGGGGCAATATCATGGTCAGTGAAGTTGACTAAAAACTTCCGGGTGTTGCTCAGCGATGCGCAGAAGCGCAACCGCAGGACCTTGCGGCTCACGTCGACCCTGCTCCCAGTCCTGAAGGGTTCGCACACTCACACCCATTAAGCCGGCAAATGCTGACTGCGACATCTGCAATTTCAGCCTGATCACTTTGGGCGGTGAAGGTTCTGACAGCTCTTGAGCTCGCAGAGCCAGTTTGCCCTTCTTGAACTGCTTGATTTCATTGATACCGTCAAGAATCTCTGCCCCAAGGTTCCTGTCACCCATGTTTGATTGCCTCCGCTATCTGCTTGAGCATATGGCCAGGAATGCTGGCGCGCTCTGATTTACTGTACAGCGTGAGCATCCATATCTCGTGGTCAGACTTCTTCCAGTAGTAAATGGCTCTGATACCACCGCTCTTTCCCGAACCCGCTGGTGCCCATCGAACTTTACGAACACCACCCGAACCTTTGATTAAATCCCCGGCATCTGGCTTCTGCAACAGATAGGCTTGAAGCCCACGGTAATCCTCATCCGTGAGGTAATTCGGCAAAAGCTTGGTGAACGTTGAGGTTTCGATGAATAGCATTATCAGAATATACGGCGATGCCGTACAAATTTCAAGATTCGATCGGCGCGTCATCGCCCTCCATTAGCTACTCAGCCTCCAGCACACAGTCTATCTCTGTCTCCACCAACCACTCCGGATCAATAAAGCGGCTGCCGCCCGCTTCACGAATGGCCTGGATCAACAGTTCCAGACAAACACCCCCTATCACTGGACGAAGTGATTTTCGTGCTCGTTTAATGCCAGAACGAGATCTTTAAAAGACTCATCAATAGATCTACCAGCCGTATCAATAACTATCCGGCCGGACTCCCAAAGATGGTATTCCCTGTCTAGCACGTCTTGCCATTCAGGGGGTGCTAATCCTGGGACCTCTTCCACCCGCGCTTCAACACGTTGCTGGTGCTCCATGATGTCTGAGCACTTGATTTCAATATCCATGTAATTAGCACGAGCCTCGACGGCAACGTCCCTCCATTCCTTGCGGGTTAGTTCGATAGGGTTACATGAATCAGCAATGACACTGTTTTCCAGTACCAGATTGTCTGCCGCCACCCTGTATGAAAGAGCGTACCCTTCACCCTCCACATCGAAGCCGCATAGATCACGAATCGCTTGCTCTACCGTATCTATCCGAAGATACGTGGCACCCGTGTATTTAGCCAACGCTTTGGCCAGGGTTGACTTTCCCGATCCGGGCAACCCGGAGAATATATAGAGAGTTGGATTCATACGGGTTTTACCTCCTTCGCCCTCGGGAAACACTTGCTGGATCCTATATCGCTGCGCGCTTGCTGAATAATGCCCATACGCCGGCCATTGAGAGTAACGCCCCACCGGCAAAACTCAGCCTGCGCCGTGCTTTCGCCGATGTGAATACACGACGAGCCGATGAGGCGAATATGGTATACAAAGTGGCGTTTACCGTTGCCAGGAAAACGAAGGTGACAGCCAACAACCATAGCTGATAGGTACTGTTGGCGCCGGGGGTAAGGAACTGCGGCAAAAATGCCACGAAAAAAACGATACCCTTGGGGTTCAGTGCCGTTACCAGATAGGTGTTTACGAACAGCTTTATGCGTGATGAGGAACGATCCAGGGCAACGGCTTCCGCTGGCAATAGCCCGGATCGAAACAGCTTGATGCCGAGAAACACCAGGTAAAGGCCGCCGGCGGTTTTAACAAACGTAAACCAGAAACCGGACATCGTGAACAACGCCCCGAGGCCGAGAATAGATGCAAGTAGCGCCGTGGAATCACCAAGCGCCACCGCCACCACTAGCGGGATATTGGCCCGGCGACCATGAGCGATGGAATAACTCGTAACAGCCAGAATGGTGGGGCCAGGAATTACAAGCAAAACGGCCGATGCAACAACGAAGGCGATGTATGATTCAAATGCCACGATACCCACTCCAACTCGAAAATACCCCTTCAGGGTGGCCACTTCTGCAAGGCTGCCAGTGACTGCGACCGTACCAGCGTAGCTTCAAGAATTCGCTGAGGCAGGCGGCCGAAACCGTCCATTTATTTTCATTCCGTCTCTGATGTTTAAGCCCATCAACACGAGATTGACAGCTCCCGCGATCAGCTCAACGCCCTGAATCACATAAAAGCTGGTGTCGAAAACGCCCGAGGAAGCCACGTGATCGAGATATATTGCGCAAGGAATCAGGATCAACACTCCGTTAGCGCCAATAATGGGCATTCTCCTCTTCTTTCGACGCACAATCGATCCACCTCGGGATTTTGCCAAGGAGAAACCACTCATCCCCGCCAGGGCAATGGCCGGTACAAGAATGAACAACCCAGGCCAAACGATGAGGCTTTTCAGGTTTGCGATGGACTCCGCCGTACCAAAGAGCTCGACCACAATCGTTGTCGAGAGAAAGGTGGCAATACAAAGAGTGGCAACCGTCGCGGCAAGCCTATGGAGCATGCGCATCATGTATCCTCCAGAGCAGCATTATGGTAATATATTGTCATACTATAAACCACTAACCGTTCTGTCAACATGTTGTCAATTTTGCAGGAGTCATTAATGAGTGAATCCCGGAAAGACGAGGTATTTACTGAAATCGTTCTCGAAATATTCAAATTGGGAGGGCTTTTGGTAAACGAAGGCGACAGCATGGGCTCGGAATATGGAATCACGAGTGCCCGATGGAAGATTCTGGGTGCCCTTTTCCTGGCTGGACAGCCGCAAACCGTGCCACAAATCGCCAGACGCATGGGGCTAACGCGACAAGCCGTGCAACGACTCGTTGATGCCATGCGCAAAGATAAGCTCCTGTTGGTCCATGACAATCCAGACCACAAGCGAGCGAAATTAATCAGCCTCTCGGAACGGGGCAATTCCGTGTATTTGAAGCTGGACGAGCAACAGTCCAAATGGGCGGTGAAATGCTCGACAGGTATCAGCAAGGCGGAGCTTGAGACGACACTATCGGTTCTGGGGCGAATCTCAGCCTCTTTCAATCGCTAAGGCGAACCCCAGTAATCTCGCGCGCCCCCTGTAATTATATCGTCCTTATCCGACCAGGAGTGTTTGAATCAGACAATGTACTTGCCGGAGGCCCGTTCATTAAGCGAACGCTGTTTCTTTGACACTTGCCCGCTCTGAAAATCCGGTTGCCCAGTCAGCCAGGAGTGGATAATTGTTACCCCATTGCAGCTCCGGAAGTCGAAAATCGATATAGCTCAAGGCAACGCCAGTGACAATTTGGCCGAGATTAATATCGGAGCTCATAACGTCAGTGTTCACCATAGCCTCCAGTTTTTGAAGACACCGGGTGATGGCTTTCTGCCGACGAACGCCGAGTACCGTACTGTCGCTCTCTTTGCCGAAGTGCTTGCGATTGATAACGGTTGTAAAAGCCGCATCGGTAAGACCCTGACTCAGACCCGAGAGGGCTAGGACATCCGTATAATCGGGGGTACGCAGCAAACTGTTGGTCGACGACAGCCCGTCCAGGTACGACGCTATGAGAAGGGACTCTGAGATGGCCTCTCCCGTATCCGTTACAAGTACCGGAATTTTTCCGTTCGGGTTGGCGATAAGCAAAGCCGTATCGTCCGCCCACGGGTCTACCCAGACAAGATTCACATCCTGGCTCAGCTGCTTTTCGATCGCGCAAATTCGGGCAACTCTCGCGTAAGGCGACGTTTTGTTCAGATACAATTCCATATCAGCTTGTCTCCATCTCTGGTCCGTCCTTATCGATGATCATCTGCGCTCAACAGGCGGCGCAGGGTTTGCAGGCTCTGCTCCAGCACCGGCGCTGCATCCTGTACCCGCGCAATGGTCAACAACCCCTCGTACAACGGCAGCAGCACCCGCGCCTGCGCTGGGTCAAAACCTTCCTCCTCCAGTAAGCGTGCCAGAAACGCTTCCATCCAGCGCATGTGGCGGGCAGCCAGGGCGTGAATAGCGGCGTTGGAATACATGAACTCGGCGGCAGCGTTATTGAACAGGCAACCGTTAAAATCCGGGCCTTCGCACATTGAACTCAGATCCCGAAACGGTGCCAGAATCCGCTCGATTCCCTCCCCCTCCAGCCGTTTTGCCTGAGCCTCCAGGTCGGCTTTAACCCGTTCACTGGCGC
>JABXHG010000184.1 GCA_013393545.1 Alteromonadaceae bacterium
GTTACAACGTGTTGCGCTGGATGGGCCTGCGACTGACTGGCCCGGATGCGCCGGTTCGCCATCCGGCCAAACGTCGCCGCCTGAGAACCGTGATGCAGGAAATCATGACCATGGCCTGCCGGCTGGTATACAGCGGCCGGCAGTGGATCCTGAGGTTTGGTCGACACTGTCCAGGCTTTACGGTTTACCGCGACCTTTATCGGGGTCTTGCTTCCTCTGGATAGGCCAACTCAACCACTGGAAAAAACAATCCTCCCGGAATCCTCTGCCGGGACAGCCCGCTATTGTCTGAACACTGCACGCTGGTCGTTTATTGATCAAGTCGGGGCCGTCGCCCGCTTCCAGTCTCAACTTGCTGGCCCTCAAAAAACAGCATTTCACCAGATTCTCGTTCAAGTTGGCGCACGGAGCCACCTGACGGGTATATTGGCGAGCGGAGTCACTGATTCAGGAAGGAATCAACAGTCTCCGTCAGGGCTTAGGGACGCCACACAACATCGTGCGGAACTCGAGGTAATGTTTTAAGTCCGGGGCAAGTATAAAAGAGGTCAAAATTGCTCATTATTACCAGAGTTGAGTCTCATAGCATCAAAACATGAACTGAGCGACTTTCTGGGCATTCTACCGGCCGTATTGTATGAGTACGTGCTCTATCCGGATGGCAGCTCGGAGCTGCTGTACCTGAGCCCGTCTTCCCGGAACATTCTGGGGCAGCCGCCGGAGTACTTCGTGGAGGATGTGAATCGGTTTTGGGAGATGGTGCACCCGAATGATCGGCAACGGATTCGCGCGGAGGATGCGCGTGCCAACAAGGCCGGGGAGCTGTTCGTGTCGGAGGTTCGGTTCTTTCATCCCAATGGCCAGGAACACTGGTTGCAGCTGTGCTCAAAACCGACGCCGGATCAATATAATGGCGTGGATATCTGGATTGGCTATATCATCGACATCACCCGCCTGAAGGAGATGGAGGGGAAGCTGGTGCAGGCCAACCGGAAACTTCAGACCCTTTCCGACACGGACGGGCTGACCGGTCTGGCGAACCGCCGCTGCTTTGATCAGGCGCTGGAGAATGAATGGGCGCACTATCGGCGCATTAAGCAGCCCTTTGCACTGATCCTGGTCGATATTGATTACTTCAAGAGCTATAACGACCACTATGGCCATCAGGCAGGGGATGACTGTTTGAAGGCGGTGGCCAAGATCATGAAAGAAACGGCCCGTCGCCACGGCGATATTTCAGCCCGCTATGGCGGCGAAGAGCTGGTTATTATTGCCATCGATACCCGGCTGGAGGATGCCCGGGCCATGGCGGAACACATTCGCCAGGCCGTGGAGGCTCTGGATGTTCGCAATGAACATGTTCCTCTCGGGCGGGTGACGGTGAGTGCCGGTGTTGCCGCAATCTTTGATCAGGAATACCCGGATGCAGCACACCTGTTCAAGGCAGCGGACGAGGCCATGTACCAGGCGAAATCCGACCAGCGCAATTGTGTACGGGTAGCCTGTCAGGACGGCGGGCGCCAAGCCAGTAAGCTCTAATAACACCGCCGTAAAACGCTCCGGCAATCCAGCGCCTCGCGAGTTACTGACAGAATACATGTCGTTAAATGCGCGCGCGAAGCGAAGTTGATCGGGAATTAGCCACTTTAAATCATGTAATCACTTGTTCTTAATTGTCGGTCGCAGGCGCGCTTTGCTCTGGCAGTGGGCGAATTTCGTTGATATCACCAGTCGGCACGGCCGGATCGTCTTTCATGATCACGTAGATGCCGCCGCCAATAATGGCGATGGCGACGATGGCACGCAGAAGGTACGAACGGAACATACGGCCTCCTTTAATTGGATGCTCATACTGTTTGTTTGAGGTCGAATGCCGGTATTTACAACTCCCTAACCGGCTTTCGAGGCATTAATACCGAAGAATAGCGCAGCGGTAATCAATGCATCGTCTTCACTGATCAGCGTGGCCTGATGGTGCTCTGCGCAGGCAAGATGCAAAGCATCCAGGGTTCGCAGACTGGTTTTTCGCGTTGCAATCCAGTGACTGGCTCTTCGATAAAATGAACTTTCGACTGGAGTCAAAAGAAAACGACCGTGACTGACATCATCGTAAAAGGCGCTTTCCACACGGTTGGCCTGTGGTTCGGTTAATTCCCCCATTCGGACCCAACGAGCCAAAGCACTGGATACCTCCACTTCGGTGAGGTGACTTATCAGCACAGGCTGGTTTTGTGAAACCAGCAATGACTGAACCCGGTCACTGGCGGGTTCCTGGCGGTAGTAGGGGAGAATGGCACTGGTGTCAAAATAGAGCATCAAAACCGCTCTTCATCACGAAGATTGCGTACAGCCTGGCCCGATGTCTCAGGGCTAGCCGGCAACGATTCGCGCAATTGTGAACGATCCGGAAAGCTTACAGGCTGTGCCTGGGGCGCCGTTAGCCGTGCCGCCGGTTTGCCGTGCCTCAGAATGACGATTTCTTCGCCACACTCAACGGCATCCAGCAGATTGGAAAGCTTTTCACGGGTTTCTCGAACGTTAGTGGTCTGCATTGGCTATCCTCGTATGCGTACACATTTAGTGTACACCCTGTTTTTCAGATTTCCAGCGTTCGCCCAAGGTCGATTCGACAGCGGCCGCTCTCAGGTTGATACTGAAACTTCATAACCATAAAACAAGAATGGAGGTTTATGATGACAGAGTCGCCAGGCGAATTGGTTCGGGTGCATGCCGAGAACGGGATTACCACGGTAACCCTGAACCAGCCGGAGAAGCGCAACAGTCTGTCCATGCCCATGATGCAGGCATTGTCGGAGGTGTTTTCCGAGCTGGAACACGATGACGATTGCCGGGTGGTGGTCTTGGCGGCCGCTGGTCACGTGTTCTGTGCCGGCCACGATTTGCGGGAGCTGAAAGGCCAGTTTAACAAGCACCAGGCCCAGTTGGCGGTGTTCCAGCAGTGTGCCAAGGTGATGCAGCAGATGGTAAACCTGCCCAAGCCGGTGATTGCACGGGTTTCCGGTGTCGCGACCGCCGCTGGCTGTCAGCTGGTGGCCAGTTGTGATCTGGCGGTGGCGGCCGAAGGGTCGCGTTTCGCCACCCCGGGGGTGAATATCGGGCTGTTCTGCTCCACACCGATGGTGGCTTTGTCACGCAATGTTTCGCGCAAGCACGCCATGGAAATGCTGCTGACCGGTGAGATGGTTGGCGCCGAACGCGCCGAGCAGATTGGCTTGATCAACCGTGTGGTCAGCCCCGAGGCGCTCGATGAAACGGTTTACGGCATGGCGGCGACCATTGCCGGCAAGTCCGCGTTTACCCTGAAAACCGGCAAGGAGGCCTTCTATCGGCAGGTAGAAATGCCATTGGAGCAGGCCTACGAATACACCGCGGAGGTTATGGCTTCGAATATGGATGCCGCCGATGCCCAGGAGGGGATTTCAGCGTTTCTGGAGAAACGTCACCCGCACTGGCGGGACGAATAACCAGCCGGGACACTAGTCCCCGCACTGATCCCTGGTGACCGGCCATTCCAGCCGGTCGCCGGGTTTCAGGTCGTTTTCCTTGAAATAGCCGGCGTTTGTTTCCACTGCGTGCCAGAAAAACCGGCCGGCCGGGTAGCTGGGGCACTGGCGCGGATTGCTGGCCAGGCAGGGTTCCATCTGGCGAATGCTGACAATCACCCCATTATCATCCAGAAAGGCGATATCCAGCGGTATGTGGGTGTTGTACATCCAGAACCCGTTTTCCGGAGAGCGTTCGCTGGGGTAGCTGAACAGCATGCCCGTGCCTTCCTCCAGTTGTTCACGCCACATCAGACCAATCCGGCGCTCCGCTACGGTTTGCGCTGTTTCCAGTAACAGCGGATGGCCGGTTCCGCCGTTTTGGCTGACAAAGCAGGCTTCAACGGTTGGCAGGGTTTGGGGCTCGCCGGCACCGGCCTGACCGGATGCGCTCCAGGCCACCAGGCCGGCCAGTAGTAATAGCGGAATGTTCACGACCGCAACCGGTAGCCGGTTTTAAAAATCCAGGCCACGGCCGCCATGCACAGGGTCAGGAAGAACAGGGTCATGCCCACGCTGATGCCCACGTGCACATCAGACACGCCATAAAAGGCCCAGCGGAAGCCGCTGATCAGATACACCACCGGGTTGAACAGGCTGATGGTCTGCCAGACCTCCGGCAGCATGTCGATGGAATAGAAGGTACCCCCAAGGAAGACAAGCGGCGTAACGATCATCATGGGCACGATTTGCAGCTTTTCGAAACCATCCGCCCAAATGCCGATGATAAAGCCGAACAGGCTGAAGGTGATGGCGGTCAGCACCAGAAACGAGATCATCCAGAACGGATGCAGCACGTCGTAGTCCACAAACAGTTTGGCGGTGGCCAGAATGATCAGGCCGAGAATCACCGATTTGGTGGCGGCGGCGCCCACATACCCCATGACGATTTCCGCATAGGACACCGGCGCGGAGAGTACTTCATAAATGGTGCCGGAAAACTTGGGCATATAAATGCCGAAAGAGGCGTTGGAAATGCTCTGCATAAGCAGTGACAGCATCACCAGCCCGGGGATGATGTAAGCGCCATAGCTGACATCGCCAATATCACCCATTCGTGAACCGATGGCCGAGCCGAACACCACAAAGTACAGTGAAGTGGAAATGACCGGCGCCAGCACACTTTGCATGACCGTGCGCTTCATGCGCGCCATTTCGAATTTGTAGATTGCTTTTACACCGTACAGGTTCATTCTTGTCTCCATTCGGGGCCCTGGACCATACCCATCCGGGAATGGAACCAGAGCCGGCAATCACTCGTGTACCAGGCCTACAAAAATCTCTTCCAGGGAGCTTTCCCGGGTTTGCAGGTCGCGGTATTCAATGCCCAGATCACCCAGGGTGCGCAGCAACCGCGCCACGCCCGCTTGTTGTTCCTGGGCATCGAAGGTGTAGATCAGCTGGTAGCCATCCTCTGACAACTCCACCGGCTCCAGAGTCAGCTCGCCGGGTACCTTGTCCAGTTTTTGCTGAAGGTGCAGGCGCAGTTCTTTTTTGCCCAGTTTGGACATCAGCTGGTCCTTTTCCTCGACCAGGATGATTTCACCCTCACGGATTACCCCAATGCGGTCCGCCATCTCTTCCGCTTCTTCGATGTAATGGGTGGTCAAGATGATGGTGGTGCCGTTTTCCCGCAGTTTTCGCACCATTTCCCCCATATCCCGGCGCAGTTCCACATCCACGCCAGCGGTGGGCTCGTCCAGGAACAGGATGCGCGGCTCGTGGGAGAGTGCCTTGGCAATCATCACCCGGCGCTTCATACCGCCGGACAGGGACATGATCCGGTTGTTGCGTTTGTCCCACAGGGAGAGGTCTTTCAGTACCTTTTCGATGTGTTCGGGCTTGGGTGGCTTGCCGAACAGGCCCCGGCTGAACGACACCGCGTCCCAGACTTTTTCGAAGGAATCGGTGTGCAGTTCCTGGGGCACCAGGCCGATGGCCTCCCGGGCCTGCCGATATTGCCGGACAATGTCGTAACCGGCCGCCTTCACTTCGCCGTCGGTTTTGTTAACGATGCCGCAAATAATGGAGATCAGGGTGGTTTTTCCGGCACCATTAGGGCCAAGCAGGGCAAAAATCTCACCGGAATAGATGTCCAGGTTCACGTCTTTGAGAGCCTGGAAACCGCCTTGGTAACTCTTGTTAAGGTGTTTTACGGATATATCCGGTTGCACGGCACTACCTTGTCTGTTGAACCTGCCTGAGTGGAGTAGCCGGGCATTTTCTCACGCTGACCGGCATTTAGAAACCTTTGCCCCGGCAGCAAATACCCGCATAATGCACGGCTTACAATAAGTCATGAGGATCACTATGTTACGCGCTTACCTCGCCATAGGTTTAGTTATTGCTGTTATTGGCATCACTATTTTCAACTCGGGCGACAAACCCTGGATCGGCGGCGGTGAGGCCTCTGCCAACGCTCGTTGTGATGTTCTTGAGGAAACCTGCACCTGGTCCACCCGTGAAGGGGAGTGGAGCGCGCAACTTAGCGCCGGTGAATCCACTGAGCAGGGCGTGGAGTATCATTTTCAGTTGACCTCGCCGGTGGAGCCGGAGCGTTATCTGGCGGTGCTGCGTGGCCAGTCCATGTATATGGGTGAATATCCGGTGCCTCTGAAAAGCGATGCCGAAGGGGAGTATTCCGCCACCTTTACTGCGCCTTTCTGCGCCACCGGTACTGACATGATCTGGCGCATTGATCTGCAAAGTGGCGAGCGTAAACTGGACGTGAACGACCGGGCGATGGTCTTCAACGCGGTCGAGTAGCGCGGTTGAGTAAGGCGCCGTCAGCAGGTTGGCATGGTTTGCAGCGCCAGCCTGCGGCGGATGGTTCGGCCCAGGGCGTCCACGCCGATGTTCAGCCCGGCGGTGATTAGAATCAGCAGCATGGCCCGGTCAAAACGCAGCTCCTGTATGGAACTGTCCACGTAGAACCCCAGCGTGTAGATCCCCAGTATGCCGAGAATGGCCGTTTCCCGCATGATGATTTCCCACCGGTAAAACAGAAACGCCAGAAACGGGCGGTAGAGCCTTGGCACCAGCTCCCAGCTGTATCGGATAAAACCTTGCGGAGCATCCGGGCGCAAATGAATGGTGTTGCTCTGCCGGCCGATCAGGTGCCCGATAATGCCGCCGTTATGCAGGGCAAGCGCCACAACCGCCGGCAACATGGACGGCCCCCACAGCTGCAGCAAAATGTAGGCAAGGATGTATTCCGGCGTGGAGCGGGCGATCACCAGCAGCACATGGCCCGAGGTACGCCGCACGGGGCCGCCGAAGTGTTGCGATATCAGAGGAAATGCGAGCAACGAAAGAATACCGGTCGCCACCAGGGCGATCTGGGTCAACACCACCGTGTTCCAGATGCCCGGCAAGGCTTCGTTTGCCATCACATCCCCCAGCCAGGGCAACAGACCCGCCAGCCCCTCACCCTGGCGCAGCGGCGCGGGCACAATATCCTCGGTGAAAAACCGCTCGACATTGCCCCAGACAATGGGCAGGCCGTCGCCCAGAAAGAACGGAGCCGCCAGGATAAACACCGGCAACAGCTTTGGCCGCAGCCACAAGGGCATGGTGGCGATCAACAGGTAGAACAGAATAAGCATTGCGCCGGCATCGGAGTACATGCCCATGGAAAACGACGATTCCAAATAAAAACCGAGAGTGGGCAGGCCAACAAAGCCGAGAATGGCCGACGAGCGCAAGCCACACTCGAGTCGGTAGGCGGTGTAGGTGCGCAACTGCACCCAGCAATCCGGTATCCGGGTATAAATGAAGGCGACCATGCGGTTGGTGCCCGGCGGCAGCAGGCGGCCGGGTTCCGGGTCGGCTTCTTCGAGAATTTCCGAGTACACCTTGGCGAAATGCCGGCATAGGGGATGGCAATGGCCAGCACACCGGTGAGTGGGTGAAAGCCGAAGAACTGCAAAAAAATGAGCGCCCAGAACAGCTCATGAATCGCACGGATAAACGCGCAGAACAAGCGCACTGGCAACCAGCGATACACCAGTGACAGCAGAAACCCGAACACACTGCCCAGGGTAACCCCGACAAAGGCAAAAGCCACGGTGCGGAGGAGGGCAGTCATCAGGCCCTCGGTGCTGAAGAAATTGGGCGTGGCCACACCCAGGAAAAACTGGCCCAGATCCTGCCAGGGATTGGCCGTAGTGATGGCAATATCGGCCACCAGAAGCCCGCCAATGGCGATGGCCAGGAAAACGAGGCTGGTTCTGACAGTCGGGTAGGCGAGCATTGGGTCAGTAAAGGGTCATGATATCGGCGGGCGTGAGTTCGGCTGCGGGCGCATCCAGAGCCACCAGGCCATCTTTGATACCAACAATGCGATCACAGTATTTCAGCGCCATGTCCACATCGTGCAGGGCAACCACGCTGGTGGGGAACTGCTCGACCAGATGCTCCATTACCTGGTGCGCCAGCAGCCCGTCCAGGGCGGAAATGGGTTCGTCCGCCAACAGCAAGGGTGCCTCGCGGTAAAGGGCCCGGCCGATGGCCACTCTTTGGCGTTGACCGCCCGAGAGAGCGGCGGCAGTCGTCCACTGCTTCTCTTCCATTCCCAGCCGTGTAAGCAGATTTCCAATGGCCTGCTTGTCTGCCTTGAAAGGCCGGATCAGTGTCCAGGTGTTGTACCACAGGCTGTGCCGATTCAGCTGCCCCATAAACACGTTGTGGAACACTGGCAGGGCGTTCACCAGGCCGAGATCCTGGGGAATCAGGGAGGCCTGGTGTTCGGCATGCTGATACATCAGTTTAATCAGCGTGGATTTGCCCGCGCCGCTTTTACCCACCAGCGCCACATGCTCGCCGTCGCGGATGTGCAGCGACAACGGACCAACCACCCGTTTGCCGGCAAAACGGGCGGTCAGGCCTTCGAATCGGATTTCCGACATTAATCGAGGATTCCGATGCTCACGGCTGTGTCTTCGATCGGCTGGTAGTCGCTGTTGGAGGCCGGAATGAAGCTGGAACGGGGAAAGCTCTCCAGCAATTCCGGATCATCCATGTTGACCAGCGCTTCGGTCACCTTCGCCTGGAAGCCGTCGCCGAAACGTTCGTCCACATCACCGCGAATGGTCCACTGATAATCCGGATAGCCCGGTGTTTCCCAGATCACTTCCACCGAGCCGGTGTCGACATTGCCGCTGGCGAGCTCTTTTTCCCATACCTTGAAGTTGACGGCACCCACGTCGTAAGTGCCCGCTTCTACCAGGCGAACTGTGCGGGTGTGGTTGCCGCTGAAGCCAACCCGGGAGAACAACTGATCCGGTGCCTGTTCAAACGCCTGGTGAATAAAGAATTCCGGCATCAAACGCCCGGACGTAGAGCCCTTGGAGCCAAAGGTGAAGGTTTTACCGCGCAACTGGTCTTCCAGTGTGGCCAGATCTTCCGCCGGTTCAATATCGGCGGCGGTGTTGGCGATAAAGTATGTCTGGAAGTTCGGGTCTTCTTCGCCCTGGGCAATGGCCTCGGAGCCCGGAACCAGTCGACGCGCCTGCACGCCGGACAGCCCCCCAAACCAGGCCAGCTGAACCTGGTTGTTGCGGAAGGCGGAGACCGCAGCCGCGTAGGATTTGACTGGAATATAGCGCACCTCCACGTCCAGTTCCTCGGACAGGTAATCGGCAACGCCGCTGAAGCGCTCCACCAATTTGGTTTCGTCCTGATCGGGAATGGCGGTGAAAACGAAGGTTTCCGCCATTGCCGGTACGCCGGCCAGAGAGAAAGTGGCAGCCGCCAGTACAGAGGTGATTCGATTCAGTTTCATTGTTTTACCATCCATTGGGAATGCGAGGTTTGTTAGCGGTTATGAAAGACCTGAAGGATACCTTGTATTGGCCCGACTCTGAACCGGATCTACGTGAAAAGCCTTTACCCGGCACACTTGAAACTGCAAACTTTTCCCAACGAAAACCGGGTACTTATTATATGCACATTATTTTGGTAACACCGGCGGGGCCGGATTCAAAAGCCGGCAACCGGGCCACGGCCCTGCGCTGGCAAGCTCTGTTGGAAAATTGCAGCCGCCGGGTGGATGTGGTTACCGATTATCGGGGCGAGCCCTGTGACATGCTGATTGCGCTGCACGCCTGGCGCAGCGCCGGCGCGGTGCGAGTTTTTCGCGAGCATTGGCCGAAAAAGCCCTTGATTGTGGTTTTAACAGGCACGGATATCTACCGGTATCAAAAGGAGTTTCCGGAATTGACCCGGCGCTCGATGGCGCTGGCCGATGTGTTGATTGGCCTGCACGACAAGGTGGCCAGCGACATTCCCGAAAGCTTTCACGACAAGCTGGTGACCCTGCGCCAATCTGCCGAACGCCCGGAACTGCGCGCTTGCTCGAAAGCCGAGTCCGACCGGTTTGATGTGTGTGTGATCGGGCACCTGCGGGAGGAAAAAGACTCCCTGCGCGCGGCCTGGGCTACCCGTTTTTTGCCGGACACCTCCCGGATTGTCGTGTCCTGCGCCGGCAAACCCCATACCGACGAGTGGCGGGATAAAGCGGTCAATGAAAACCGGGACAACCCCCGATTCCAGTATCTGGGCGAGCTGGATAAACCGGCCCTGAATAACCTGATGGCAGTCAGCCGGTTAATGGTGATCAGCTCGATCATGGAGGGCGGCGCCAATGTGGTGTCTGAAGCCTGCCGGGCAGGTTTGCCGATTCTGGCATCCGACATTCCGGGTAATCGCGGGCTGCTTGGCGATGATTATCCGGGGTATTTTCCGGTGGGCAACGAGCGGGCACTGGCGGACTGCCTTCAGCGGGCCGAAACCGATTCCGGGTTCCTGGGCGAACTGAAGGCGAAAGTGAGTGCGCTGGCGCAAACGTTTACACCGGAAAGTGAGCGGGAAAGGCTGGAGTTTGCCTTGGCACGGGCGGTAGCCAGGGCAGGGGGTCAGGAAGCTGCGGCAGACGCCCCGTAGCGGGAAAACTGCTTGCAGTTGCTGGCCTGATCGGAATTCCTGCGTGAGCGCAGGGTTTGCTTCTTGGCCAGCACTTCCACGATGCGCTGCAGGCGCTCACTCAGGGTGGGCGGCACCGCCGCTTTATTGAAATCGATGGAATAAAAGAAATTACTGCAGTGTTTCTGCTTTTCGGTAACCAGCCCCGACAGGCCTTCTACCGAAATCTCATCCACCGGCATGTCCATGACCAGATCCAGAACCACGGTATCCCCCGGCTCAAAGATTTTGTCGGTTTTCATCACGCAACCGTAACCGTCCAGCTCATACAGCTTGGCCTCTACCGTCTCCTTGCGGAACAGGCCCTGGCGGATACGGAAACGGGCGATGATGTCGGGTAATTGTTCGTACATGACTCGCTTTCCCTGCAATATCTATCAGATCAACATTCTACACACGATAGCTAACGATAGCTCTGAACGTCATATTTGGCAAGAATCAATTTTCTCGCGTTTTCAGTTCGTACATATCAACACGACGATCTTTCAGATTGGTGACAGAACCCTCGTTGCGCACCAGCTTCAGCTTTTCCAGATCCATGTCCGAGAACATGATCATTTCCGTGTTGGGCGTGGTTTCCGCCATCACCGCGTCGTGCGGGAAAGCGAAATCCGAGGGCGAGAACACCGATGACTGCGCATACTGAAAGTCCAGGTTTTCCACTTTGGGCAGGTTGCCGACACTGCCCGTGATTACCACGTAGCATTCGTTTTCGATCGCCCGGGCCTGGGCACAATGTCGCACCCGCAGATAACCGTTTTTGGTGTCGGTCCAGAAGGGCACAAAGATGATGTCTACCTCTTCCGCCGCCGCCAGTCGGCCCAGCTCGGGGAACTCGATGTCATAGCAGATCATGATCGCGACGCGCCCAGCGTCGGTTTCGAACACTTCGAAGTGATTGCCACCCTCAATCACCCAGTCACGGCGCTCGTGGGGTGTGATGTGGATCTTGCGTTGTTCGTCCACCCGGCCGTCGCGGTGGCACAGGTAAGACACGTTATACACGCGATCGTCTTCAATCAGCGGCATGGAGCCGGTGATGATGTTGATATTGTAGCTAACCGCCATTTCCGACATCTGCAGCTTGAACTGCTCGGTGAAGCCGGCCAGAAAGCGGATGGCCCGG
Source organism: Alteromonadaceae bacterium (assembly GCA_013393545.1). The sequence continues at coordinate 11,671 of JABXHG010000184.1, forward strand.
GTCTGGTCCACCTGATCGGTCAGGCCCATCAGCGGGGAATTGAAGAACTCCGGGAAAATGGCGAAATCGCTTTTGTAATCGGATAGCGCGTCCACGAAGTACTCCACCTGCTCGAGCACTTCTTCCACGGAAGTGAATTCGCGCATCTGCCATTGCACCGCGCCCAGGCGCACTTGGGTTTTCTTCACATCCAGCACGGCGGAGGGCGGGGTATAGAGAATGTTCCGCCATTCCAGCAGGGTGGCGTAACCCTCGGATTTTTCATCTTCCGGCAGGTATTTGTGCATCAGCCGGGTGACCTGGAAATCGTTGGACAGCTGGAAGCTGAGAATCGGGTCGTAAATGTCTTTTCGGGCTACCCGTTGGATGTATTCTTCCGGTGAATATTGCGCGGAATACTTGAAGTAATTGGGAATGCGTCCACCGGCCAGGATGGCGCGGAGATTCATCGAACGGCACAGTTCCTTGCGCGCCTCGTACAGGCGGCGGCCCAGCCGGTAGCCACGGTAATCGTGGTGAATGAACACGTCCAGCCCGTAGAGTGAATCGCCGTTGGGGTTATGCCAGATTTTTTCGTTGCGCAGAATCAGGTCATCGTAGGCATGCGGATTGCTGAAACGCTCGTATTTGACGCACACGGTTAACGCAACTGCAACAATGTGGCCGTTATCCTCGATGCAAATCTGCCCGTCCGGAAACTGCTCCACCAGCGCCTTGATGGTCTCTTTCGGCCAGGCGCCCCCAATGTCGTCGTACACATCGTCCATCAGCTCCTGAAGCTGGCCATAATCGTCCAGGGTCAGGTTACGTAAATTCAGGTGCAGGTCTTCAGGGGCCATTAAGAATCTCCAGGTCCGGATCGGTATGCAGATTGCATTCTATCAGAGCGAATTAAAGTGTTGGCGTCACCCGCCGAAATAAACTGTATTGACCATACCACCATCATGGCAACAACCGGCCGCCGGGCCCAGGGGAAAGACTGTGCAACTCTCATTCGGGCAAAAGCTGCTCATCGCCGTTGGCGCGATCATTCTGATCATCATGGGGCTGTTTACGTTTGCAGCGGACAGGCGCCTGCAAAGCACCACCAATTCTTACGTGGAAGCGATGCTGGATGATGCTGTACATCAGAGTACGGCCAGCATTGCCGACTGGCTCAATACCCGCCTGCAATTGACAGAAGCCACCGCGACCACTCTCGAAACGGTCAGCAACAACCGCCTGGTGCGTAACCTGCTTGACGGCATGACGGAAGGCAGCAGCGCCAAGGATGTGTATGTGGGTACCACCGATGGCCGTATGCTGATGCGCGACCGCGAAACCGAAAGCGGCCTGCCGGATGATTACGACCCGCGCCAGAGACCCTGGTACGAACTGGCCACGGGTAATAATCGTTCGTCCTTCACCGAACCTTATCAGGACGCTATCACCGGCGAGATGATTATTACCGCCGTGGCACCGGTAAAAAGCGGTTATTTCGAGGGTGTGGCGGGCATGGACATCAGCCTGCAGGCCATTCAGGAATTGTTGTCCACCATCAAACTGGCGGATGCCGGCTACGCCATGCTGGTTAACGAAGATGGCACCATTCTGTTTCATCCGGATGCCGAACTCATCGGCAAGAATCTGGACGACTTCCTGGGGTTCATGCCGGCTCTGAATGGCGAGGCTGCCCGGTTCGAGCAGGATGGAGCCACCTGGAGCAGTGCGTTCTTTCCCATCGAACAAGCGCGCAGTGTGGACTGGTACATGGGCTCGGTGGTGAATTGGGATCAAATCAATGAGCCAGTGGTAGCCGCCAGAATGACCGGGCTCGGCATTTCCGCCGGTGGCCTGATACTGGCATTGATTGCCCTGCACTTTGGTATTCGTACGCTGATGGCACCGGTGCGCCGCCTGAACCGGGCGTTGTCTGGCATAGCCTCCGGTGAGGCGGACCTTACCCAACGGCTGGATGACTCGGTCACCGACGAATTCGGGCAGTTGGCGGCCAGTTTCAACCGCTTTGTCGGCAATATTCAGCAGGTGGTGCAGGAAGTTCAGGAAGGCAGTGCCGAGCTGGCCGACAACGTGTCGTCGCTACGCCAGACCTCCAGCCACAGTCGTCATTCGGTGGAGGGGCAGCAGCAAGAGGTGGATATGATCGCCACGGCCATCAACGAGATGTCGGCCGCCGCCGGTGAAATTGCCCACAATGCCCAACAAACCTCCGATGCCGCAGATAATGTGGATGCCGAGACCCGGGGCTCGCTGGAGACGGTGACTGCCTCCCGGGACGCGGTGCAAAAGCTGGTGGGCGAGATCAATGCCGCTGCCGAGGTCATCGATACCCTGGGCCGGGATGTGTCGTCCATCACCACCATTCTTGAGGTTATCGAAGGCATTGCCGAACAGACCAACCTGCTGGCGCTGAACGCCGCGATTGAAGCCGCTCGCGCCGGTGAGGCCGGGCGCGGCTTCGCCGTGGTGGCGGACGAGGTGCGTAATCTGGCTCAACGCACCCAGAAATCGACCGAGGAAATCAACGACATGATCGAGCGCCTGCAGAAGGGCGCGAAGGATTCGGTGGAGGTTATGAAGGAATCCACTGCCGTGTCCAACATGAGTATGGAAAAAGCCCAGGACGCCATGGATTCGCTGAACCGGATTGTCGAAGGTATCACGTCTATTTCTGAAATGACCTCGCAGATCGCCACGGCGTCAGAGGAGCAGACCTCGGTTACAGACGAGCTGAGTGCCTCGATTACCCGCATCGCCGATCAGGGGCAGGACGCCGCAAAAGCGGCCAGTGAAAACGACGTGTACAGCGGCCACATTGAAACCATCGGCCACAACCTGAAAGACAAGGTCAGCCGCTTCCGCGTTTAATCAGCGGAGTCATTTTTCTCGTGGTAGCGAATACGCCGGTCGAGGTTCTCCAGAACCCGCCGGCCGATGCTGCGGGATTCTTCCGAAAGCCGAGGGTTTTGTAGCACAATCATGTTGCGCTCATCCAGGTTCAGCTCTTTGACTGCACGGCCATACCACTGTTTGAGGAACCCGGCAAAGCTGCCATCGCGAATCGCGCGTTCCAGCCCCAGCTGTAGTCGCTGGGCGGTTTCGTGGTCGTTTGGAGCGGTGAACAGGTAGGAGGGCATGGGGTAGGCCAGTAGCAGATCCGGCTCGATGACCAGCCCCAGGGCTTCCTGGCGTTCCAGATCGTACAGTACTTCATTCACTCCCCGGGCGAAGCACTCAAAGCGCCCCCCTTTTAGCATTCCGAACAGCAGCTCGTAACTGGTGTTGGTGATCACTTCAATGCCGCTTGACGCAAGCACGGGGGTGTCCGGCCAATGAGCGCCCTGGCCAATCCGGATGTTTTTTTGTCGTAGATCCTGCAGGTTTCTTATGCCGTCAAAAAGCGGCAGGTTTTCCGGCAGGACAAGGCACACACGAAAGCCCAACAGGCCGCCGTCGACCGGAATGGGAACGGTATTAAGCGATGATTCGCGCTCCGGGGTGGTGGCGACGTTGGCGACGTCCAGAACATCGGAGTGGTTGTTGGACAGTTCCCGCAAGGCCCGGCCCTGGGTGATCTGCTCACTGCGCGAGATGGTGAACGGGCCGTATTCCGGCGTTTTTTCCAGTGCCAGCTCCACCAGTGACAGTATGGCCGGATTGTCGAAGTTGCGGTACCAGAGGGTGTAATCCGTAGAGGCTTCGGCGCTTGCCGGGCCTGCAGCTAAAAGCAGCGATAATGTCAGTGGGAGCCAACGGAGCGTGCGAACAACGGGTAACATTGTATTCCTTGCAGCCGGGTAAACAGATGCTCCATGAAACTAGCTCAAAATCCGGCTTATGTCGCTTGAATCTCCCGCAAAGCCTGAAGAAACAATTCGCCGTATTTTTCCAGCTTGGCCGCACCCACACCGTTTACCTCTGCCAGTTCTTCGAGGGTTTGCGGCTTGCGTTCAAGCATATCGAATAGAGTAGTGTCGTGGAGAATTACGTAGGGTGGCACGCCTTGCTGTTCGGCCAGCTCTTTACGGCAGGCGCGCAGCGCTTCCCAGCCTTCGTGGTCGGTAATCTGGTCACGCACATTCTGGCCGGTGCGTTTGTTGCCGGCTTTCACCGCGGCTGATTTCTTCGCAACCGGGTCTTTACGCAGTTCAATGGCTTGCTGGCCCTTGAGCAACGGCCGGCAGCGTTCGGTCAGTTGCAACGAGCCGTAACCTTCCGGGTCGGCCCGCAGGTAGCCATTGGCCACCAGCTGACGAAATACCGATTTCCACTCCGCCGCTTTCAGATCGTCACCAATGCCGTAGGTGGACAGGGCCTGATGGCCGGCCTGAAAAATTCGGTCATTGTCCGAGCCCCGCAGCACATCAATGATGTAATTCACACCAAAGCGCTGGCCGGTCCGGTAAACACAGGACAGGGCTTTTTGCACTGCCACGGTGCCGTCCCAGGTTTCCGGTGGGTTCAGGCAGGTGTCGCAGTTACCGCAGGGGCTCTCGAGGCGGTCACCAAAATACCGCAGCAACACCTGGCGGCGACACTCGGTGACTTCGCACAAGCCGAGCATGGCATCGAGCTTTTGCCGTTCAACCCGTTTGAACTGATCATTGCCCTGGGACGCTTCCAGCATCTGGCGCAGTTTGATCACATCCTGCAGGCCATACACCATCCAGGCGGTGGAGGGTTTTCCATCACGCCCGGCCCGTCCGGTTTCCTGATAATAGGCCTCCAGGCTTTTGGGCAAGTCCATGTGGGCAACAAAACGCACATCGGGTTTGTCGATACCCATGCCGAAGGCGATGGTGGCAACAACAATTACTCCATCTTCGCGCAGGAACCGCTCCTGGTTACGAGCGCGCTCTTCGGCGCTGAGCCCCGCGTGGTAGGGCAGTGCGGTGTAACCTTTACTGGCCAGCAGACGGGCGGTGGCGTCTACCTTGTTTCGGGACAGGCAGTAGACAATGCCGCAATCCCCTTCATGTTCTGCTTTAATAAAGTCCAGTAACTGCTTGTTGGCGTTTGTTTTCGGAGTGATTCGATACTGAATGTTCGGGCGGTCGAAGCCGCTGATAAAATGCCGGGCTTCGGTCAGTGACAGGCGTTCGGCAATTTCCTTGCGGGTGCGCTCGTCGGCGGTAGCCGTGAGAGCAATTCTTGGCACACCAGGAAATTCCGAAGCCAACATACCAAGTTGCAGGTAATCCGACCGGAAATCGTGCCCCCATTGCGACACGCAGTGCGCTTCATCGATGGCAAACAACGAGAGAGACGCATGATGCAGCAGCTCCATGGTGCGAGGCTGAATCAGACGCTCCGGCGCGCAATAAAGCAAATCCAACTCGCCGGTGGTCAGGGCGTATTCCGTGGCCCGGGCCTGCTCGAAGTCCATGCTGGAATTCAGGAATGCGGCTTTTACGCCCAGCTCTTTCAGGGCCGCCACCTGGTCCTGCATGAGCGCAATCAGTGGCGAGATAACTACGGCCGTGCCCGGTCGGGCCAGCGCGGGAACCTGGTAACACAGGGATTTACCGCCACCGGTGGGCATCAGTACCAGGGCGTCACGGCCTTCCACCACTTCCTGGACAACCTCGCCCTGCAGCGGGCGAAAGCGCTCGTAGCCGAACACGTCATGCAGGATCTGCTCCGGGCTTTGGCTGGCAACGGCGGGTGGTTCGCTGGTCAGAAGTTCCGGGTCCGGATACATAGGGCGATGCGGTCTCTTTGGCTGGGGCCGGTAATCAGTCGGCGGATGATACCAGATTGAAGACCCTGAGGCTTAACGTCCTGTCAGGGAGAAGCAAAATGGCAAGAGAAAGGATACAATACGGCCCCTTCATTAATCCGTGACTCATACCAGCGATAATCAACAGGGCTTGCATGCAGGAATTTGACGCCATCCGACCCTATTCGGACGAGGAAACCGCCTCTACCATCCGGCGGCTGGTCAACGACCGTGAATTTCTGGATATGGTCGGCCGATTCAAAAAGCCGACCCTGGCAAAATGGGCTCCGGCGGTGCTGCGCGTGTTTGTTCGCCGGTGGCTGCTCGCCAATTTCGGGCATTATCACCGGATTGACGACCTTCAGGCCAGTTTGTCGCCCTATATTGCCGAACTGGTGGATGGCTCCACCACCAAAGTGACCCAGAGCGGGCTGGAAAACCTGAGCAAAACCTCCGCTCATCTGTTTATTTCCAACCATCGGGACATTGTCTGTGACCCGATGCTGTGCAATCACCAGCTGTTCCAGAACGGCTTCAGCACCACCCGCATTGCCATTGGCGACAACCTGCTTTCCAACCGGGTATTTGCCGAGATCATGCGGCTGAACAAGAGCTTTGTGGTACGCCGAAACATGACCAGCCCCCGGGAAATGCGCGATGCCTATCTGACGCTTTCCGGCTTTATCAACCATTGCATCGACACCAATCACAGCGTCTGGATTGCCCAGCGCGAGGGTCGGGCAAAGGACGGCATCGACGGTACCGATCCGGCCATTATCAAGATGTTTTACATGAGCCGTAAGAAGTCCGGGCTGGCGTTCGACGAAGCCATGAACCGGCTGCACATTGTGCCGGTGTCTATTGCTTACGAGTACGACCCGTGCGATGTCGACAAGGCCCGGGAACTGGAAGTACGCGCCCGCACCGGTGAATACCAGAAATCGGAAGGCGAGGACACCGATCAGATCGTCAAGGGCATGACCGGCTTTAAAGGCCACGTGCATGTGCATTTCGGCGAGCCGATTATCGATGCGCCGGACAATCCGAAGGCATTGGCGGCTCGCATCGATCATGAAATGTACGCCAACTATCACCTGCATGCCTCCAACCTGGCGGCGTTCCAGATGCGCGCTCAGCAAGCCGGCGACAACGCCAGCCTGGAGCAAGTGGCCCGGCACGTGGAGCTGGCAGAGAAGTGGTCGGATGTCGATCTGGAAACCGCCAAATCCGAGCTGAACCGCCGCATGGAGCAATGCAGCCCCGAGTGCCGACCTTATCTGCTGGACATGTACGCTAACCCCGTGGTCAATGCCTTGGCTGCCAACAAGGACAACGGGGAAACCCTGAGCCCGACGCCGTCGTTGGACTGAACGCGCAGCACTGAGTCAGACCCATAACATGGCGCCCATTTCCAATGGATGGGTGAGGGCGCCATGGTAGGGATAGGCCCGGATACGCAGGGTTTGCAGCCCCGGGTAAGGTGGCTGAACCCGGGCACTGAACAGGGTGGCGTCGCCTTTGTGGCCGGCGACCGGTTGCAGAAAGAACTGTTCTGGCCCGCTTTCCTGATGGCTGCCGGCGCATTCGATGGCCACCACGCATTCCACCCGGACATCCTCCGGCGCCAAGCCGTTGAGGTCCATTTCCACCGTCAGTTCCACTTCGAGCAGCAGAATATGGCCCATCAGGGAAGGCTGCATGGACAGATCATGAATGACCTTGATCAGCTGCTGACCGGGGTTATCCTGCGGGTGGGCCTTGCCGGCGAACACCAGCACCACCGGCCGGTCGGGGTTGGTGAGCAAGGCTTCCAGCCGTGGCAGGTCGGAGAAAATCAGCGTTGCGCGCTTGTAGGTGGCGAAGCGCCGGGCGAAGCCCACCACCATCACGTCTTTTTCCATTGAGGTCAGTTGTTCGGTCATGCGTTTGGTGACCGAGTATCCGGTGCCATTGCGTTCGTGCTGGCGGTCTTGCTCGGCGTTTTCCGGGGTGTTGGCATCCAGCAGGTGCAGGCGGATATGCCCCACTTTGGCTTGCCAGACACGGGCAAATATCTCCCGCCCCGGGAAGGGTACGGAGACGATCAGTGGCTCGCCATCCTGCTCCACCGGGGTGATCGGCAGTTCGTCGCTGGAGTGGCTTTTATAGCGGGCCACCTGCTGGCCCTGAGCATCAATGGTCTGGATGAAATACCCTTGCTGGTACAGCAGACCAACCGCCACAAATGGCAGGCTCATGTCACTGGCGGCCTTGCAGTGGTCACCGGCAAGAATACCCAGCCCACCGGAGTAAATCGGGAAACTTTCGTGGAAACCGAACTCGGCGCAGAAATAGGCTTCCCGGCGGGGTGTATTTATCAGCACCGATTACAGTGATGTGCGGCTCAACCAGCCGTTGCAATTAGCGTTTAAGCTGCCCGAGGTAACCGAGGGCCAGCAAACACTCACCGGGCACGTGGTGCGCCGTTCGGATCACGGTTTCGGCCTGGATTTCGAGGGCGCCGACAACAATGCCCGGGCCATCTTTGCCATGATACTGTGGTTGAACGAGTAGGGGCCGGACGCCACAGAAGCAAATAACGACGACTACACTCACTTGCACTAAATGTCGAAAACAGCGAATTACTGATAAAAGGAGATCATCATGGACAGGCTCGCAGGCAAGGTTGCCGCAGTAACCGGCGGCACACTGGGCATTGGTAAAGCCACCGTGGAACGCATGCTGGAAGAGGGTGCAGCCGTTGGAGTGCTGGATATTCTGGATAACGAGGGCAAGGCCCTTTCCTCATTCTGTATCGTGGCTTGCGTCCTTGGCTCACCATCACTTCTTGCAGCCCCGCCTGTCCCACTTTCATCTGCCCCAGCAGATTTTTCCAAGATCGAAACAATCTCTAGCGGCAAGAGCCAGGCCGCGTCTACCCAACCAGAAAAGACCTACTACAACTTCGAAGCGGTGCCGGTCCGGTCATATAAACCGTTGGAGGACCAACCCAAAGTTGATGCCACATCAGAGACGGATACTCAAATACAATCGAAAATAGCAACCAGCGCCATAACTCCGCTCTGCACCACGCTCAGCACAGACACTTCGTACACGCTGGACGGCACCACTACGGGAGGCTCATACTGCTATCACTTTGAAATAACGCAGCGTGCAAAAACACAGGTGTTCTTGACTGGACAAAACGCCAATACGGATTTCGCGCTGACGTTGGTGAGGCACGAGGAAGACGGTAGTCTGACGTCACTTGGGACATCGGACCAACCCGGCAACGCTGATGAAGAGCTTCTGGCACTTACGCAACCTGGGGACTACTACTGGTTGATGGATGCTAATACCTCGGATGGATCTGCCCTTCAGTTTGGGGCAATAGTGAACACAGCTATAGATGCCCATGAGCTAAATGACGCAGCAAGCCTGTCAACAACTATCCCCAATGACCGAACTCCAATGATCGGGAGTATGGACAGCGCGCAGGATATCGATTATTTCAATTTCGTTGCAGAAAATGGACAGGATTTGCAGATCCGTTTGACAGATATATATGGTCAGAATGAGTGGATTATCGAATATTTCACCGGAACTGTCTGGAGCACCATTAATGCAAATACACTCTATGAGTTCTCGAATCTGCCAACACCGTTCACGCTCCATGTGCGGGTTTCCCCTAACCCGGCGGTGGCTGTAAATCCGGCTCATGAGTATGAGTTGCTAGTTGGCACCCGGGTCACTTCGTCCGATAGTGTTAATGTTGGTTCTAATGAGAATCTTGCACGAATTGGACTAAACGATTTCAACCCCTATCTCACTGATCAAGCACACAATGAGCTGAATTGGTCGATACGAGTGCTCGATTCTAACGACGATCCGGTGCAAGGTGCAGTCGTCAGGTTTCACTACGTTACGCAAGATATCCCTGAGCAAGTCGACACGGCCATCAGTGGGCTGTCCGGCATTGCTTCCAGTTCGGTTGCGCTACCAGATTGCACGGGTAACAATACGGTAACGCACTTTACGGGTGGAGAGACTTGGAAAACCGAATTTGATGTGGGGCAGTGGTGGATTCGGGTGGATGATACGGACTACAACGAAGTTGGCGTTGGCGGTGACCAAGTTCCAGCTGTGTGGTTGGGGCACATCTGTCGGCAAACATTGCAATAAGCATTGAAGGATCGATCTCGGCCCAGACAACGCCTGGGCCGAGGCATTATGTTTCTATCCGCCCAAAATCAGCGGGACGAGTGTAGTTTTCTTCCGCTTTGACGGAGATCTGGTCCATCATGGCTTGGCCTCCCGTATAGAACTGACCAGCGACATCAGACGGGTCCACCACATGTTGACCGTACCGACCGCCAGGCGCATGTGACTGGAGATACACCCGAAGATCGACAACATCACCAAAGTTCTCTTTCGAGACATCGTACCGGCCTACGCCGTTGCTCACCCCTGCAGGCCCCCGATCCAGTTTAAGCGCCTTAATAACTGTGTTTGATACGGCTTCGGCACCATACTTTACGTCCGCTGCAAGTAAGGCATCGTATATGGCATTTGTTTCCTGCTTCGATAAATCATCCGATCCGGCTGCCACTGTTAATTCACCGGCAGAGATCGAGAATCCCCAGTCTTTTTGAATAAGATCAGGCGACAAGTTGGCGATAGCCGCATCGTAGGAATACTTCAGATCGGCAGAAGCAGCACCCAGGTCCTTGGATAAAAGTTTAACCACTTTTGATAGGCGGGCACCTACCTCTTCATTGGTTTCCGTCGAGGCAACGTAGACATCAGTGATAACGCCTCCGGCTTCAGGTAATGCTGATTTATCCGAGCCGTGGTAGACCACAGATGGTAACTCGTCATTTCGGGCATTGGCATCAATCGGCGTACTGCGGACGATTTTGGCTGTTCCGTTAGAGTACACATCCTGTTGATTCGTCAAACGCGACAAGTGGTTCAAGTCCATTTTGTTAACCTCCTTCAAAAGACTCTATCTAGTTATCGGGGTATTCCCGCAGAACTTTAATTACTCAACCGTCGACGAATCGCCTGCGTATTCTGGCGAACGTGACCGGTCATTCCGGGGATCTTGACTGATTTGCACACGGCTCCGGATAACGCGGATCGATCAGCGCCCGTAGCGGATTCTCGGCGAACCGGGTTGTCCAGAGTCGCGGGATCAGGTTGGCTACATCGCTGGCCGGATATTTCTTGTCCGTTGGAATGGGCCGTAGTGCCCGCTCCAAGCGGTTGGTGTCTGGCGGCACGTCCGGGCATGAACACGGTCAGGCTCGTTTCACGGCTGAGCACGTAGTTCAGGGCTCTGGTTAGCCGGTCGCTTGGCACGAGGCCGTTTTCGTGCCTACTGATCCCGGCACCATTGGAAGAAGTCACGGGAGGTCGCTAACCTCTACTCAAAAGAGCGGTAAAAAATGGGGGATTACACGGTCTTCCTGTTGAAATTATCTAACTACTTCATGGCGTTAAACCAGTTTTTATAGGATTTCGTCAGGATTCCGGCCAACCCTCGGACAGGGCGTCAATGGCGCCAGAAGGCTGGCGAGAGCACGATGACCACGCTCAGGATTTCCAGCCGCCCCATCAGCATGCCCACCGACAAAATCCACTTCGCGGCATCCGGCAACGGGCCAAAGTTGCCCGCCGGGCCGATGATTTCACCCAGGCCCGGGCCCACGTTCGTCAGTGAGGTGAGGGCGCCCGACAAGGCAGTGACAAAATCCAGCTGCAGCGAAGCCAGTAGCACGGTGATAATCAGCAGGCACAACAGGAAAATGAAGGTATAGGCGATCATCGAGGAAATGATCTCGTCACTGACCGCCCGGCCGTTGTAGTTTCGGGTGAACACCGCACGGGGATGCAACAGACGCATCAACTGCTCCCGCAGGATGATCAGCGACAGCTGAAAACGGAAAATTTTCATACCACCGGCGGTGGAGCCGGAACAGCCGCCGACAAACATCAGAAAGAAAAACACCACAAACGCCAGTGGTCCCCAGGCGGAATAATCCTCGGATGCATAGCCCGTGGTAGTCACCACCGAGGTGATATTAAACAGGGTAATGGCGTAATTGTGCAGCAAATCAAAGTGTACCGGTGAAACCCACCAGCGGTAGATCGTCATCAGTGCCGGCACGATGAGCAGGATGGCCAGAAACAGACGGACCTGTTTATCCCGGAACAGAACACCATGTTGCCCATGCAGCTCCCGGACAAACAGGAAAAACGGCAAACTGCCGATAATCATGAACAGGGTGGCTTCCATGAGGATCAAATCATTGAACTTGCCCATGGACTGATCGGAGGTGGAAAAACCGCCAGTGGCGATGCTGGTCAGACCGTGGTTAAAGGCATCGAACAGCGTCATGCCGGATAACCAGTAGGTCACCACGGCAATAACGGTAAACACCAGATAGACGAACAAAAGCCCGCGACTGAGGGTTTTCATCCTGGGCAGGCCTTTTTCCGTCCACTCGGAGGATTCGGTGGCAAACAGCCGCATACCGCCCACGCGCAGAAACGGCAGAACCGCGACGAACATGCCGATAATCCCGATACCGCCGAGCCACTGGAGAATCGAACGCCAGAGCAGCAAATCGCGATCCATGGAATCCAGCCCGCTGAGTACGGTGGCACCGGTGGTGGTGATACCGGAAGTGCCTTCGAACACCGCATCGACAAATGAAATACCGGTGTTGCTCAAATAAAACGGCAGGGAGGCAAACAAGGCGATGATAAACCAGCTGGAAACCGTCAGTACGAACATGTACCGGGGTTTGAGGTCACCCGTGTTCCGGCGGGTTAACAACAGACCGAAAACACCCAGGCCGCAGACAATGGCCGCGGATTCGGCAAAGGCCCGGGAATTGGGCGCACCGGAAGAATCTGCGAGCAACAGCAATGCGGGTAAGGTCATGAACATACTGAGCAGTACGAACATGGCACTGATAATGAAAACGACAGGAGTCAGATTTCTCAAGGTACGCGCCCGGATCAAGCCACTGGTAAGAAACGGCGTCAGGATACTCGCGGGCGTCGGGTTCCGCAACAAAGGCGGGTGCGGGACATGAGGCAGATCAGTTCAGGTTGGCGTGCTCCATACGCAATTTAACATAATATACATTATGCGCAGTAAAGCGCCCGCGACCGGAGCGGCAAAGCCTGCTTTCCGGCCCGCGGGGCGCGCTCAACCCACCTTGAGACACAGCGCCGGATCGGCCTGTAGCCCTTGCTATCACTGGCTTCCAGCGATTTAGACCACCGCAGAAAAGCCCGATTTTGGGACGAATACAGCCGGTTTGGGAGAACGTGACCCCCCTATTAGATCGAGGGGGGTGACTCCGCTTGCCAGACCGCCTCAGATTCCGTGTAAACTGCTGTAGAGTCCGTTTTGAGCCTCAAACGTCCCGCTAGGTGCGCCAACACCGAGAATGCGGGACAACCCTTCCTGAAAGATTGCTGATTAGGGCCAAGGAATACTTCCTTGGGGAATATCGAGCCCGGCGCTGCCGGGCTGGATTCCACTGTAGGCCTTCTGTGGGCGGCGATTAAACGCCGCTGGAGCAAACCATAAACCCGCGAGCCATGCCTTCAAATTTCACAATGACCAAAGACCAGCAACTCCAATTTCTGCGTTTGCCGGTCAAATTGCGGGGCACTTATGTCACCTGGCTGATGGGTTACAACCCATATTTTCTGATGTCGCGGGAAACCTATTACCGGCACAAAAGGGAGTTACTGTCGAATTTTGGGATCGATATTTCGCATAGGGTGTGACCAGAAAAACCCTTTAAAAACAGACTCCTGAATATACATTATGCGCAGTGATGGATGTCAGTGATGCAGAAAAAGAGGGTTGGCAGACAAACGTGAAAAATTCCCCAGAAACACGCCCAATCCATTGAATTGCCTAATTTTAGGGTAGGTTTTTTATTCAGTTTCATCCTCAACGCTTGGCCGAGCTTTGGACGCTCCCTGAGAGGCAAGTTCAGCCAGTTTCAAATCAAATAGCTGCTGCCCCACCGGTCGTTTCAGATCCAGCGTGTAATCCCCGAAACGATTGATATGGCGAGTTCTGTACGGCGATAATGCTTTCAGGACATCCTCTGTGATGGCTATCCCTTCTGCGGCCATGTCACGCAGTACCCGACTGAGGGCTTCAACGTTGTGCAGGATCAGCATATTTGCCACCAGGTGGTTGTACTTCACCACTTTTTGCTGCTCATGCCGGAGGTTGGCGGCAATGATGCCCGAGCCACCAAAGAAGCTCCATTTTGCAAACCCGTTAAACTGCTCGTTCTTGTTGGTTGCAGCGTGAATGGTCTGGCGCAACTCCACATCGTCTATGTAATTGAGCAGGAAGCCGGTACGTACGACCTTGCCCAGCTCCCGGAAGGCAAAATACAGCTTGTTCTTGCGACTGTAGGTTCCTAGCCGTCTCAGAATGGTTGATGCCGTGATTTTGCCCAGTTTGATGGACACGGCCACACGCAACATATCCGGCAGATGCCGTTCAATCCGCGCCCAGTCGATATGGCCGTTGAACAGTTCTTCGATATGGGCATAGCGGAATCGCCGGTCAGGCCGGTAAAAGTTCAGATCCTTGAGGTTCCGGATACGTGGCATCAGCTTGATGCCCAATAGGTACGCAAGCCCGAACACGGGATAGCTCTGGGCTTGGGTATCACCGTGTAAGGTATCCGGTTGAATATCGCTCTGGTTTTCCAACAGTCCGTCGAGGATGTACACCGCCTCGTGAACGCCACAGGGGATGAAATGACTGAACAGCGCGATGTAGGTGTCCGAGACGTGGTAGTAACCGATGCCGCCGTAGCCGCCATAGCGGATGTGATACTCGCTGAGCAGGTTTTGCTCGTAAAGATTCCATTTGGTGCCATCGGCGGCGGCTCGCCGCCCCGTCCCCCAGTATCCGGGCAGTTCGTATTTCTTGTACGCGTTGATGACCTTGACGATAGCGCGGTCCAGCCTGTCTTCGGTCACGTGGTTAAGGTTGAGCCAGGCGATCTGGCGACGGTTCAGTTGCTTGATGGAGTCGGCGGTTTGGGAGGGGCCCAGATTGCAGCCGTAGCAGAAGAGTGTCGCGATGAAGCGCAACCGGGGATCTTCAACGCGCCCCTCATAGCCTGACAGTGGCCCGAATTCCCGGTGTAGCCCAAGCCAACGCTCCGCATCCACCAGAACGTCGACGATGCTGCGGGTGCCAAGCCGACGTGTGATGTCGTCATCGAGGGCCTGCCAGTTCGTCGGCAGCCCCTGCTTCTGATTCCGCTTGATGACAATGCGACCGTCTTCGATTGTGGCGTGTGTATTGTTCGGGAAGGCGGCGTCCACCGAGCGGCTCACCTGAGTCAACTGATCTTTGAGATGGCTGATCAGCGCCTTCGGTTCCATGGGAAGCTCCACTTCCAACCCGTACTGGTCAATTTCCTGTTCGTAACCCGACCAGCTCACCAGTTGAACCCGATGGTCGTCGAACCGATCTCCGTGAACAACCGCCAGGTCCGCTGACTTCAGTTCCTGTTTCACCAGATTCAAAACGGCCAACTCAAAATATTTACGGTGAACGGTCAGGCTGTCCGGACGGATGAAAATCAGACGTCGCCACTTATCAAGCGTCCACCTGGTCTGCTGAATGTTTTCAACCAGATCCGGCGCATGGACGCGCAAATCCAGCGTTTCGGCTTTCAGCGAACGGGTTTTTCGGAGCAGCTCAATCAGTTGAATCGACAAGGTGTCGCTGGAGGTGCTTTGAAACGTCAGTATGTCCAGACAGTTGTACAGCAGGCTGCGTTTGGCGCGAAACGGTCGCAACATGAAAGGCAGGTAGTTATTGCCCGCGTAGGCCAGATGTTCCTCGCATTCGTCCAGCCACTCCTGGCGCTTGTCGCCGACCACGGCCTGAAGTGACTGCCACGGGTTGGGCTCGGCTTCCATGGCGGTCAGCACGTCTTTAAAACAGGACACGAGTCGATCCGTGCGCTGGGTCTGCTCCATTTGATAGGTCAGCAGGTTTTGTTGGGCGGTGGTTTCCAGTTGCCTCATCAGCTTGATCAGAAGTTCGGCGGTATCGTCCAGTGCCTGGGCATACTGTTGCCGGATCAGCACGACCGCCAGGGCGTAGCGTTTGCGTGCAGGGATTCGGGCCATCTTGGCCACATCCAGTGCTCTTGCTTCATTGGCGAACTGTCTCCGTTTGGTCACGGGAATGGCATGGACACTCGGTAATCGCTCGACGATATCCCTGAGCCACTTGAGGTGTTGCAGGTAGGACCGGATCTCTTTATTGGTCGGCTTGCGAATTTCTCGCTTCAGACGCTGCCAACCGCTGATCTCGATCCCCGGTGGCGACACCAGCAAGTCATTGATCAGTGCCTTTGTATCGTCGGTCAGTTCGCTGACGATGGACCGGTAACAGCGGTCATTCACGGTGGCTCGGGCATCCTTGGCAAGCCGCAAATCGTCCAGATGCTCATCCGACGTTGCAGGCACCTCGATGCGGTAGTGTCCATCGGTCTGGTGTTCCACCTCGAACGGTTTCAGGCAATGGGCTTCGATCACCGTGCGGGCCTGGTGGTGTTTGCGGCTTCGCGGACGCTGCGGCTCCAGGGTAAGCTGGACGGTCAAGGCCCGTAAGCGCGCTTGGGATGCGTTTGCCAAGCGCGGCTGGCCAACCGGTGACGCCATTTCGGTTGGAATCTGCATCAGGGCCTGCTCGAACGGTGACTTGGCTTCAACGTAACGCAAGGCGGTTTGGGTATCCCGCCAACCGACGTATTCCATCAGCACTTTGATTTCCCAGCCCGACGCGCTGGCCCAGGTGGCAAAACCGCGCCGTAGTGAATGGCTGCTAAACGCTTCCACGGCGTCAATACCCGCGTCTGACAGTAGCTGGCGTAGCAGCGGCACGATGCTGTTCGGGTGCAATGACACGTCCGACAGGTTCCCCCAGCGATCAATCGCCCTGAACAGGGCACCGCTGGGTTGATCCAGGAAGTCCAGCCAATCCTGACAGGCCTCGACCGGACAGCACTGCCTCAGAGCGGGCACCTTGTACAGACGCCCTTCGGCCTGACGGTCCCCCTTACTTCTCCGCAGGTAAAGAGACATACCGGCACCGGGGGCCAGCGTGATGTCTTCAATGGTTAACCGACAGAGTTCGTCACTGCGAAAGGCCCGCCAGAATCCGAGCAAGACCATGGCCCGGTTACGCAACCAGACACCGAGACGCCGTGAGCCGTGCTGACGGGCCTGCGCGATCTGTCGGGACAGCCACTGATCCAATTGCTGGAGCTGGGTGATGGCCAGGGGCTTGGCCTGTTTTTGCCGGTACGGATGTTCTTCGCGAATGCCCTTCAATACCGTGCGTACCAACGGGGCTTTGGTTGGGTCTGGGAACCCCTGGTCCCGATGCCAGCGAGCCAGCGCTGCCAGGCGCAGCTTCAGGGTGGCGGCCGACAGCCGTTCGGCATGATCGGCCAGATAGCGAGCGACGCTATCGGCGGTTGCCGGTAAAAACCCGCCCCAGGTCACCTCAAAATGCTCGATTGCGGATCGGTAGCTGCGCCGGGTGTTGTCGCGGGTCGCCGCCCGAACGTACCGATCAATCGTCATTGGGCCCACCCGTCTCGTTCGATGTCGGCAATGCCGCTATTGCTTCTGTTAACCAGCGCTCGACCGACTCGCACACAGCATCGTTGTCCGCGTTTGAAACCATCTTTGTGAACGTCTTGGCCATGGCATCGCGCACCTGTTGATCGAATGGATCGTCGGGATTGGTGATCAGTGAGCCAGACAGCCTGTCCAGCGCAGACCCCGTGGCTGCTCTATCCTGACGGCCTTGAACCCAGCTTTGCGCCTCAGCCAATGAACCGAACTGCTTGTGCTCCACCCAGAAGAAACTGTTTGGAATCGCGATTGAGCGCCCGTCTTTGAGGTAGGCCCTGATCTCCGCGTCAACGTCCGGTAAATAGGCGTCTTCACTTTGCAGACATTCAAGGGCCGCACGAAAGCTTGGTAATGGGGCGGGAAACCGGTTGCGAAAATCAAACGCCCGGAAGGCAAACACCTGATCCAGTGGATCGGCTTGTGTGTGCATGTGTGATCTCCTGCTGCGTGGCCGTCGTCCGGGGCCATATCGTACCGGTCGTGAGTCAGTATAGCCGCTGAAATGGGTATCACAATGGATAACGCTGGATTATCACATGCTTAATTTGTTGTTCTTTTCAACTATATTTTTAACGTATATAGTACGTAATTACGTATTACGTATTATAGTATGAAATAAGCGCGAGGACACCACCATGGCCCGAGGCGGCATCACCCAACCCCTGGTCGAAGACGCCCGCAAACGTCTTCTGGCACGCAATATCCACCCCTCCATCGACGCCATACGCGCCGAGTTGGGCAACACCGGCTCAAAGACCACCATCAGCAACCATCTGAAAGCGATTGAGGCACGAGAAAGCACCCGTCTGGATGATGAAGCGCTTCTGAGCAACCAGGTCACCGAGTTGGTTGGCCAACTCGCCCGGCAATTACGCCAGGACGCGCAGGAGACCATCGAACAGGCCGAACAGCGCCACCAGGCCGAGGTCGCCAGCTTGCAGGAAACCCTGAAGGCACAGACCGCTGAGACCCGGCAACACCAGGCGCAGAACGAATCGCTGGCTCAGGAGCGGGATGAGTTACAGTCCGAAGTCCGCAAGCTTCAGAAGGCGCTCTCGACACTCGAAGGCGATAACCGCGCACAGGCCCAACGCATTGAAAGTCTGACTGAGCAGGTTCAGGACAAGCAGCGCCAGGTGGACTCGCTGGAAGAAAAGCACGGACATGCCCGCGAGGCACTAGAGCACTATCGCGGCTCTGTGCAAGAGCAGCGCGAGCAGGATCAGCGGCGGCATGAGCAGCAGATCCAGCAAGTCCAGGAAGAGCAACGCCATCTGCAACAAGCCCTGGCCGTGAAACGCGACGAGCAGACCCAGGCCACCCGGGAGATTACCCGGCTGTTCACGGAGGTGACTGAAGTTCGAAAGCAGTCGGATCAGTTGACGCAGCAACTTGGCGAGCGGGAGCGCGAAAATCGTCGTCTGGTCGACAAAACGGTGCGGTTAGAGCAGCAAGCCTTAGCGTTACGTCAACCAAAGGCTGCCTTTGAAAAGCAGCAGCGCGTGAACGACCAACTGAAAGCGAGGGTTCAGCAGCTTGAAACTGAGCTGAGCGTGAAGAATGAGCTGTTGGATCGTTTGAGCGCTGGCAACGATTCCGACGAGACGATCAGAAGGGCCCCTTAATGCATTCGTAAAGACACGGTCTGTTGACTAAAGGAGCAGATCGCTCGTGACCGCGACATAAAATTGAGATATCCCGTTTCTTGAAATGCCTCCAGACTGTGTTTTAAAGCCTACTGCAAGGCTGTTGTGGCTCAAGTCACAGGTGTTTTTCATTGGGGGAGTCCGAGTGGTTTGGATGACGGATTTAGGACGGCGTGGTGCCCTGCCTTTTCATCGTCTAGGGACAGGTTTTTGCCAAAACGTGTCCGTTTATTGAAACATGTGTCGTTTTGTAAATTCGCTTGGACAAATGATCAGCCTTGGCCTAGCTTGGATTGTACGGAAATTGACCAGCACACAGGGAGTGGATACATGAAATTTACCGCTATCAGTTTTACTTTTTTCTCCGCACTGATGTCTTCAGTTGTGGTCGCAGAGAAACCGCATGCATTCCCGGACGGGGCTTCAGCGATTGAAAACCTGCCATTTACGGTAGGTGCTTCGGACAGAAATTCGGCTTCAACCACACGACAAGCCCCATCATTTGACAAGGCTTCGCAACAGAGACTTCCGTCTTTTGCGCCGGCGTCACTTAAAGCTCCCAAAGCCGCTAGAACCATGGAGAAGCACGAAGCCCAAAAAATCAAGGCTCGCTCAATTATTGCTGATCCGAACTCCTGATTATCACTTGGCATCATGAGTGATGCCTAGCCCCGAACACGCCCAAACCACATGGAGGTGACTGATGTCATTCCGCATTCGAGTTGTGTCTTGCCTAATCGCATGCACCGCGCTTGCCTCAACTGCCCAGGCCAACATTCGCGATTACTACGAAGAACCAGGGTTGAACCCGTTCAAGGAAACTATCAACCAGAATTTCGGAGAAGAGATCGACCCATTTTCTGGTCAACTGCAACTGAGCTATACGGATCTCGTCGTGCCCGGTAACGGTGGCTTCGATATCCGCATCAATCGGATCTACAACAACCCCCAAGACGCCTTTTTGCCATACAGCCCTTATGGCTACGGCTGGAGCATGCATTTTGGCCGCATTGCCGTTTCAGACAGCAACGCTGATAAGGTTTGCAGTCAGAACCTGTTTTCAGTGGATGTGCTCGACAACCCCTCTCTGGAGCTGGCCGACGGTAGCCGCCAGTTGCTGGTACTCGCGGATCA
Organism: Alteromonadaceae bacterium; assembly: GCA_013393545.1. Next base: position 31,867 of record JABXHG010000184.1, read on the forward strand.
ACACAGCCCTGAGCTAATTACCAAACAGTGGTGGAGTGCTAACTGCAACGGCAACAACGATGTGATTGTGAAATCGCCGGATGGCACCACCTACACCATGGATTACCGGGCCAACGACTCTGAGGGCCTGAAGATCTACGCGACCCGCATCGAGGATGCCAACGGCAACTGGATGACCATTGACTACAATACCAATGCGTTTAGCATCACCTACATCGAGTCGATTTCCACCAGTGATGGGCGCTCGGTCAATTACAGCTATGCCAACACGGGTAGCGACAACACTCGACTGACATCCATTACCGCCAATGGGCAGACCTGGAGTTACAGCCACACCTACACCAATAACACCACGCCGGATTTTGCGCAGTTGACCACCGTGACCCGTCCAGACGGTGAGAGCTGGAACTACACCTATTACCCAATCACCACCAACGGTGATGCCGGCAGTCTCGCGATCGATATCGTGACCTATCCCTCCGGCGGCATAATCGACTACGACTATGACTATGTTTACTTCAACTTCGGTGCCCAGAAGGCAACAACGGTTGTGACTGGCAAGCAAAACAGCGGCCGCGACATAACGCCGGGCACCTGGTCCTACACCTACACACCAGCCTACAACGGGCAGTATGGTTATGACGAAACCCACATGGTGGCACCGGACCATCAGCGCACCTTCTACCACATCGGCTACACCACCAGCGCCAATGTCTGGGAAATTGGCACCAAGCGTTACGAGGAAGTGTACGACCTTCAAGGAACGATGTTGGAACAGTACTCCTACCAGTACAGCAGCACGCTGCTATCCAATGAAAACTTCTGGCATGGGCGGGATACCAGCAGAATTGATAATGATACGCAGGTTCCGCTGCTGACCAATATGACGCATTGGCGACAAGGCACCTCCGTACAAACCCAATATTCCAATTTCGATACGTACGCCAAGCCGCAAACCATCATTGAAACCACCAATACCACCGCCACTTCCGATCGGACTCGCACCCGCACCTACAGTCATTCAGCCAACGACTGGGTCCTTGGTCTGGTGACTCAGGAAACGATTGATTATCCAAACAGTGCGCCGGTCACCCAGTGGGTCACCGACAGAACTTACGACTCAGCCGGGAATATGTTGACAGAAGACAAGTCGGGCGTTCTGACCACCTACACGTACACCCCTGAGGGCGACATTGCCTCGATCACCGATGCCAACAATCATGTAACTACCTTTTCAAACTATTACCGGGGCACACCTCAGGTTATCAATCGGCCCGAAGCCATTTCAGAGACGCGGATTGTCAATGCGGACGGTACCTTGGCCTCGTCCACAAATGGTGAAGGACACATTGCCTCCTACACCTGGGACGACCTGAACCGCCTGACCGGTATCGACTTCCCCATACACGCAGATGTATTGATCAGCTACGATGACAAGTCGGCCGTATTGACCCGGGGGAGCTACAAGGAAACCCGTTCCTTCGACGGCTTCTGGCGCGAGCTTGGCATCAAGCGTGAAGACACCAGCACCAATACGACTACCGAAGTCACCAAGGCCTGGGACGCGGTGGGTAATATGACCTTTGAGAGCTACCCCAACAGCGCTCAGGGCAGAACTATCTCCTACGATGCTCTGCAGCGAGTAACGAGCATCGACTTTCCCGATCAGACCTCGAAAACCTATTCGTACCCAAGTGGGTATGAAATTCGAGAGGTGGATGAAAACGGCCATGTAACCATAAAGACCATCGCCAGCCATGGCACTATGGACGGCAGTTGGCTGATCTTCATCTCGTCGCCCGAAAGCATCGGTACTAGCATCTCGAGGAACGGCCTGGGGCAGGTCTACCGCGTTTTTCAGGGGGAAATTCAGACGGATGGAAGCCTTTTTGGCTACGCCCGCCAGTATATTCATGATGCACGCGGTTTCCTGATGCAGGAAATCCATCAGGAGACAGGAACCACGGTCTATGGCCGCGACAACGTCGGTAATATGACGAGCAAGGAAATCGGTACCAGCGGTATCATTGAAACGCGGACCTACGACGATCTCAACCGCCTGACCACCGTTTCTTACTCAGATAGCACCCCAACGGCCACTTTTACCTATGATGACAACAGCAACCTGACATCGTTAACCAACTCGGCAGCCAATCGCAGCTACACCTACGATCAGAATGACAACCTCGAAAGCGAATCATTGACTGTTGGAAGCGCCACCTACAACGTGACTTACGGCATTGATAATCTGGATCATCTGGCTTCAGTGACGTACCCCAGTGGGCGCACAGTGAACTTTGGCACCAACGCCCTGGGCTGGCAGAGCCAGGCAACACCTTATGTGGCGTCTGTGGATCGTCACCCCTCCGGAGCAGTCGATACCATGACCTTCGGCAACGGCGTGGTGACCACCCAAACCCTGGATAGCCGATTGCGGCCTGATACGCTGGTGTCCAATAACGGCCAGGTGGACTTTGTCGATCTGGGTATGGGCTACGACAACGTTGGCAACGTCACCAGCATTGTCGACAACGCCGGATCACTCCATAACCGCACGATTGGTTACGACGATGTGAACCGAATGACGTCGGCAGCCGGGCAATGGGGGACTGAGACGATCACCTACGACGGCCGGGGCAATATTCTCACACGGGATCGTAATGGCAGTCTGCAGGAGTACTACTACAACTCAGACAAAATGACTTACCGGGTTTTTCCAACCTTTTTCTACACCATCACCCACGACACACGGGGCAACATGACAAGTGATGGCCCGAACATCATGGTGTACGACGGCGCAAAAAATCTCGCCTCCATTGATAACGGTACCGATGTGATTGATTACACATACGATGGAGCCAATACCCGGGTCAGCCGGAGTTCGCCGTCCGAAGACACTCACGTTCTATACACGATGATGGGTGACCTGCTGGGAGAATACGATCCATCGGGCGGCTTCAAGGAATACATCTACGTGGATTCGAAAACCGCCGCCAAGGCGGTGGACGATACCACCGTGGTTGGCCAGTAACGGTTAAGGAGGACATGACTATGACACGCACTATCTGGAACACACTGGCCCCGCTGGCCATGCTCATCTTGACCACCTTGCCCCTTAGCGCCGCTGAGGTGGTGACCTATTA
>JABXHG010000185.1 GCA_013393545.1 Alteromonadaceae bacterium
GGGGGAGAGAGAGGGCCCGAGGGGGAAGGGTGTGGGGGAGACACCAGGGGCACCCGGGGTGTGGGAGAGGAGGACGGGGTAGAGAGGGGAGGAGGAGGCGGTCGCGCGGAGACAGGGAAACACCGCGACGGGGACGGGGGAAGACCGGCATGGGGTGCTGCACATTAAAGCGAACAGGCGCTGGGGAAGAGGCGGTGTGACAGAAAGACTGCATAACCAGATCAGCCTGGAAGCCCAGACACGCCAGATCTTTCAGCTCGTCACGGGTCATCGGACCAGTGGTGTCCTGGGAACCAACGGTGGTCATCTCGGGCTCGCAGTAGGTGCCCGGACGAACGCCCTGGCCTTCTTCCAGACCACAGGCCTTACCGACCATTTTCTGACCCAGGGTAAAGCCCTTGGTGCCGGCTTCCGGATCTTTCGGCAGGCGGAAGATGTCAGTGGCGCCTAGGCCCAGCGCTTCACGCGCCTTGTTGGTCAGACCACGACCGATGATCAGCGGGATACGACCGCCGGCCTGAACTTCGTCCAGAATAACGTCGGACTTCAGAGAGAACTCGGAGATAGTCTCGCCAGCTTCGTTCAGGATCTTGCCTTCGTACGGGCGAATTTCAATGACGTCGCCCATGTTCATGTCATCAACCGGAGCTTCGAATACCAAAGCGCCCGCGTCTTCCATGGTGTTGAAGCAGATCGGAGCAACCTTGTTACCGATACACACACCGCCAGCGCGCTTGTTCGGAACACCCGGGATGTCTTCACCGAAGAACCACAGAACCGAGTTGGTGGCGGACTTACGTGAAGAACCAGTACCTACTACGTCGCCTACAAAGGCAACCGGCAGGCCCTTGGATTTGATTTCGTCGATCTGGCTCATCGGGCCAGTCACACCCGGCTCTTCCGGGTTCAGGCCGTCGCGTTCCATTTTGTAGGCAGCACGGGCGTGCAGCGGAATGTCCGGACGGGACCAGGCATCCTGTGCCGGAGACAGGTCGTCAGTGTTGGTTTCGCCGGTTACCTTGAACACCACCATCTTGGTGCTTTCCGGAACCTTCTTCTTGCTGGTGAACCACTCGGCGTTGGCCCAGGATTCGATCACGTCCTTGGCCACGGCGTTGCCCGCGTCCATCTTTTCTTTCACGTCGTTGAACGCGTCGAACATCAGCAGGGTGTGCTTCAGCTCTTCACCGGCCAGCTTGGCCAGCTCGCTGTCGTCGAGCAGGTCAACCAGAGTTTCGATGTTGTAACCGCCCTGCATCATGCCCAGCAGTTGTACGGCTTTCTCTTTGCTGATCAGCGGAGAGGTGGCTTCGCCCTTAACGATGGCGGACAGGAAAGCGGCTTTTACGTAAGCGGCTTCGTCCACACCCGGCGGAACACGGGTTTCCAGCAGGTAAACCAGAGTCTCTTCTTCACCGGCAGGCGGGTTTTTCAGCAGTTCTACCAGATCGGCAACCTGCTCAGGATTCAGCGGCTTCGGGGGAATACCCAGAGCTTCACGTTCGGCAACGTGTTCACGATAGGCTTCTAACACGATATGGACCCTCATCAGTTGGAATGTCCCGCGTTATTAGGCATCTGCCTGCGGGAAGTTTTTGGCGGTAAAGGCCGCGGGAGCCTCTGAATAACACCTCAAACCAACCACTGATTTCAGGATTTATTCAGAGACTCCCATGAACTGGCGCTGCATTCTATAGGAAAACCCGTATAAAGTTAAGTTGGACAGAGGTCGGAGGGATCTGTTAGTTGCGATATACTCCGGGGCTTTGCCAAACAACCGGGTTTGCACCATGAACGACGCCCTGCAAGAGATTCACGATTTCCTGCCCTGCCGAACGCCGGCCCAGTGGATTGATAACGCCCTTGAGCACCAGAACCTGCTGCTGATAGATCACGCCCACTGCGAGAAGAAAGCCGCCTCCACAGCACTGAGCCTGATGTACCGGTATCTGGACAACGTAGACCTGCTGAACAAGATGTCCCGCCTGGCTCGAGAAGAGCTGCGCCATTTCGAGCAGGTGCTGGCGATCATGCAAAAGCGCGGCGTGGAATACATTCACCTGTCCCCTGCCCGTTACGCCGCAGGCCTACGGGCGGAAGTCCGGAGCGAAGACCCCGGCCGGCTGGTGGACATCCTGATTGTCGGCGCCATTATCGAAGCCCGCTCCTGCGAACGCTTCGCGGCACTGGCACCCTATCTGGACGAAAAACTGGCGGATTTCTACAACAGCCTGCTCAAGTCCGAAGCACGGCATTATCAGGATTACCTGAAGCTCGCCGAACAAGCCCACGGCGGCCCGGTGGATGAGCGCGTGGCGGAATTCCTGGCGATCGAAAAGGAACTGATCGAAACGCCGGATACCGAGTTCCGGTTCCACAGTGGGCCTGTAAAAGACTGATAAAAAAGAGGCTCCCGCGGGAGCCCCTTTTACTGACTGAACTAAACGTTCTGTCTATCAGCGCTCGATGTGCTGATACTCGCCAGAGTCCTTGGTCGCCAGGGTCACCACCACAATGGCGATGAACGCGGCAATGAAGCCCGGGATGATTTCATACACGCCCGGACCACCCATGAAGCTGCCGTTCCAGCCCAGAGCAATCCAGATCATCACCGTGGCAGCACCGACCACCAGGCCAGCAACCGCGCCAGCGCCGTTGGTGCGGGACCACATCAGCGACAAAATAATCAGCGGGCCGAAGGCGGCACCAAAGCCGGCCCAGGCGTTACTGACCAGCGCCAGTACCTGAGAGTCCGGATCCCGGGCGATAAAGGCCGCAACCAGACCAACAATCACCACGCAGGCCCGGCCGATATTCACGCATTCCTTGTCGGAGGCGTCCTTGCGCAGGAACAAGCGATAGAAATCCTCGGTCAGCGAGGCTGAAGACACCAGCAGCTGACTGGAGATGGTACTCATTACTGCGGCCAGCAGAGCGGCGTACAGGAAGCCGGTAATGAACGGATGGAACAACAGTTCAGAAAGAACAATAAAGATCGTCTCCGGGTCAGCCACATCCAGACCGTTGCGAACGGCATAGGCGCGACCAAACACACCCAGGGCAATCGCACCAATCAGGGAGATGGCCATCCAGGACATACCGATGTTCCGCGCAACGCCCACTTCGTGGATGGAGCGAATCGCCATGAAGCGCACGATGATGTGCGGCTGACCAAAGTAGCCCAGACCCCAGGCAACGGCAGACAGCCAGCCAATCAGAGTCAGCCCTCAGTCCAGGACAACAGCGTCGGGTCCACGCTATTCAGTGTTTCGGAGGCCTGGCCGAAGCCGCCGCCACCTTCACCGAACAGCACTACCGCTGGCATGATCACCAGCGCCAGCATCATGATGCAGCCTTGCACGAAGTCGGTCATCGACACCGCCAGGAAGCCACCCACCACGGTGTAGGCAAGCACCACGCCCAGGGTGATGATGATGCCCACGGCGTAATCGCTGGCGCCCGGCACGTTGATGATTTCCGCGAACGCGCTTTCAAACAGCTTGCCGCCTGCAACCAGGCCTGAAGCCGTATACACCGCGAAGAACAGCACGATCACGATCGCCGAGATGGTGCGCAGTGGCAACGCCTTGGTCGGGAAGCGGTTAGCCAGGAAGGCGGGAATGGTGAGTGCGTTACCGTAATGCACGGTTTGCTCACGTAAGCGCGTCGCCACCAGAATCCAGTTGATCAGCGCGCCAACCCAAAGGCCGATACCAATCCAGGCCGAAGCCAGACCAGTGACAAACAGGGCACCAGGCAAACCGAGCAGCAGCCAGCCACTCATGTCAGATGCGCCAGCCGACAGAGCAGCCACTTTCGGGCTCAACCCCCTGCCACCCAGCATATAGTCTCGGCAGTAGCCGAAGCCTTACGCATCGCATACAGGCCGATAACAATCATCAGCGCAAAGTAAAGGAATAGACTTATCCAGACACCACTAGCCATAAAAGGCTCCTCCGGTTTTGTTGAGTCGGATGCATTCCGCTCCGTTCTTCTTGTATATCCCTTTCAACGCAGGGTTTTACCCGGCGCATCCCGCACAGGTCCTTTTTCACTATAGCCTATTATTGTTCCAGTGCGACTTTAGGCTTAAACGTGCGATCGGGAAGATCTAACGGCTATAAATTAGTATTACTACGGATGCGAGGCTTACAAAATTCTACGAATCTTTTGCAAAATTCTACCGGAGTGCCCAGAAGTCCCTGAATCAGGCGACTTTTTCGCCAGCCTGAAGGCGCGTGGGCGTAGTACCCTTATGTTTTTTAAGGGCATTCGTGAGCGCACCCTGGGAGGAAAAGCCAGTCCGATAGCTGATTTCGGCCACGGATAAGGAGGTGGATGTCAGCAGGCGCATGGCCTGCTCCAATCGGGTTTGCAGCAAAAACTGGTGCGGCGTTAGGCCGGACACGTCCCGGAAAACATCATGAAACCGGCTGACACTCAGGCAGGCCACCTTGGCCAGGTCCTGCACTGAAATCTTCTGGTGCAGGTTTTCCATGATGTACTGGCGGATCATATCCGGGCTCAAATTGTGGCGGTTTGCCGAAACGGGGTGGCGCTCGGAAATGCGATCGGCCATGCAGTACAGAATGCTTGCCCCCAGATGCCTGTGCAACGCCAGGTTTTCCGGTGCCCGGTCAAACTCGCCGGCGGCGAACTGCACCAGCCCCTGCAACTGACTGTCCATCTGCACGGTTCTGGGCTTTTCGAACAGCCGCACCATGCGCTCGTAATCGGCATGGGCCGCATTGTTCAGCACAGGACTGAAAGGATCGAGATTGATCACCAGAACATGGTTACGTGAATCCCCACAGTAATCATGACGGGCTTCGGTGGGAACCAGGCAGGCGCGCCATGTATCCAGATGGGAACCTGCGCCGTCAACATTCAGATCGGCTTCGCCCCGCACGCCCAGCACCACCTGGTGGTGCTGGTGAACATGCTGTTGGGTCGCGGTGGGAAGCTTCAGCAGTTTGGCGTTCAGCATGACAACCGGTAGCCGTTAATTGAGAATGTTCCTTAATTAAAGCAGATTTCCCGCAGGAATGCAGATATCTGTGATGACACTTCGGGCAGCGGCAAGCTGGCATCCACCCGAAAATACCGGGCCGGCTCCGCCTGGGCGCGCTCCCGATAGGAATCCCGGATACGCTGGAAAAATTCCAGGTTTTCCTGCTCGAACCGGTCCAGTTCACCCCGATGCCTGGCCCGGGCCATACCGGTTTCCACCGGTGCATCCAGCCAGATAATCCGGTCCGGCCGAATTTCGCCCTGCACCAACGTTTCAAGCTGGGCAATTTTCTCTTTTGCCACGCCCCGGCCTCCGCCCTGATAGGCGAAGGTGGCGTCGGTAAAGCGATCACACAGCACCCATTGCCCTTGCTCAATAGCCGGCAGGATTTTCTGGTACAAATGCTGTGCCCGGGCGGCGAACATCAACAGTAACTCGGTGGTTTCGTGTACCGGCTCGTCACGGGGGGCAAGCAACAATTCGCGAATACTCTCGGCCATGGGCGTGCCACCGGGTTCGCGGGTGACAACCACATCAGCGCCGAGTTCACGCAGGGTGTCCGCCGCCAGCCGTAACTGGGTGGATTTACCCACGCCCTCGGTACCCTCAAAAGTAATAAACTGCCCCCGTTTAGTCATTACTCCTGTCCTTCCTGGGAATTGGTGTTCGCGGGTACCGGTGACGAACGGTAATTCTCGCGCCGGTTCAACTGGTATTCACGCACCGCCCGCTGGTGTTCGGCCAGGGTCCGGGAAAACTTGTGACTGCCATCGCCCCGGGCGACAAAGTAATAGGTATCACCGTCGGCCGGATGCAAGGCGGCGTGAATGGCAGCACGGGCCGGCATGGCAATTGGTGTGGGCGGCAGACCGTCGATCCGGTAGGTGTTGTAGGGCGTGTATTGGCGCAAGTCACGGCTGCGGATACGGCCGTCGTAGTCATCGCCCATACCATAAATCACCGTCGGGTCGGTTTGCAGGCGCATGCCGGTTTGCAGACGGCGGACAAACACCCCGGCCACCTGTCCACGTTCCGAGGGTACGCCGGTTTCCCGTTCCACGATGGAGGCCATAATCAAAGCTTCGTAGGAGGACTGGTAGGGCAGCCCCTCGGCGCGGTCCTGCCACTCCTCCTCCAGAACTGACACCATGCGGCCATAGGCCCTTTTGTAGATGTCCAGATCGGTCTCACTGCTGCTGAACAGGTAGGTATCCGGGTAAAACCAGCCTTCCGGATGCCGCCCCTCGGCGCCCACTGCGGCCATGATTCGTTCATCGCTCCAGTCGGTGGTAACCTTCTTCAGCTGCGCATTACCGGCCAGAACCGAGCGCATATCCGAAAAGGTTTTGCCTTCAATAAACTGGATCGACCAGAGTTTAACATCGCCCTGCACCATTGACTCCAACAGGCTCAAGGGCGTCATTCCGGGTTGCACCTCGTAATCACCTGCCTTGATGGCGGTTTTCCCAGGGTTCAGGCGGCCATACAGGCGCAACCAGAGGTCATCGGTGACCAGCCCCTGCCTCTCCAGTTGCCGGGCCAACTGGCCATAGGCAGTACCGGACTCCACCGTCATCAGCAGCGGCTCGTCCAGCCCAACTGGTTTCTCGAGAGCTTTCAGCCCTTGCCACAGCCACAGACCGCCGCCGGCAACCACCAGCAACGCCACGGCAAACAGAACCATCAGCAGTTTTTTCAAGACGAAGCTCCATCCATTGCGCTGGGTAAGGCACAGAGTGTGGCAAGCCGACCACTCACCGGCAGCACCTGCCCCGCAAGATTGGCGACTGAAACAACCCCCAGCACCGAGTTGGTCAGGTACAGCCCCCGACAGGTGTCAGACATCAGATCCGACAGAGTTAACGGGCTTTCAAATACCGGCTCGCCCCGCTGTTGCAGGCAGGCAAGCACATGCCCCCGCATGACGCCCGCCACAGCCAGGGTATGAGCGGGCGGTGTCCACCAACCGGTGTCGGTTTCCACGAACAGGTTGGTACGAGTGCCTTCAACAATTTCTCCGGCGGCATTGCTCATCAACACCTCGAAAAGGTCACCCTTTAGTTCCCGGGCGGCCATCACCTGCTCCAGCCGGTTCAGGGTTTTGATGCCGCACAGCAGCGGGTTTACGGTCAGCGGAACCCGCGAGAAGTCGGCGTTTACGCCCTCGCTGGGTGGTGCCGGGGGTGCGGCTGACTCCAGCACCAGCACGTTAACTGCCGCCTCTGGATCCGGCCGGTATCCACGCCCGCCGGCACCCCGGGTAATAATCAACTTGAGGACCCAGGCGCTCTCGCCCCGGGCGTCGGCTCCTGCTGTCAGGGCGGAAACGGCAATTTCTTCCAGTTCGTGCCGACTGACGTCAATACCCAGACGCCGGGCATCCCGGGCCAGTCGGTCCAGATGCCGGGGTAACAGAGGTGCGCTCGAACCATTCACTCGAATGGTCTCGAACAAGCCATCCCCGTAGGCCAGGCCACGGTCCGTTGCCGGCAACCCGCCGTCTTTGCCCGAAAACACCCGCACCACGACGGCTTATCCCTCGTAGCGGCGCAGAATCAGCGTGCCGTTGGTACCACCGAAACCAAAGGAGTTGGTCAGTGCAACGCGGGCATCGCTCTTGCGACTGGTATGTGGCACGAAATCCAGATCACAGCCTTCGTCCGGGTTTTCCAGGTTGATGGTCGGAGGCAACAGGCCTTCCTTGACCGCCATGGTGGAGAAAATGGCCTCAACGGCACCCGCGGCGCCGAGCAAGTGGCCGGTGACCGATTTGGTGCTACTCATGGCCAGCTTCTCAGCGTGGGCGCCAAACACCGATTTCACCGCCGCTACTTCGGCCACATCCCCAACCTGGGTCGATGTGCCGTGGGCGTTGATGTAATCCACGTCTTCCGGATTCAGACCAGCGTCACGGATGGCATTGCGCATGGAACGGGCGGCACCCTCGCCATTGGCGGGCGGCGCGGTAATATGGTGGGCGTCGTCGCTCATGCCGAAACCGGCCACTTCCCCATAAATTGTGGCGCCCCGTGCCAGGGCATGCTCTAGCTCTTCCAGCACGACCACGCCGGCGCCATCACTCAGCACAAAGCCGTCTCGATCCTTGTCCCACGGGCGACTGGCCTTTTCCGGCTCATCATTGCGGGTCGACAGGGCACGGGCGGAAGAGAAACCGGCAATACTGGTGCGGGTGGTGGCCATTTCCGAGCCACCGGCCAGCATCACGTCAGCATCACCGTAAGCAATGGTACGGGCGGCGTAACCAATATTGTGAGTGCCAGTGGTGCAGGCAGTCACAATGGCAATATTCGGACCCTGGTAACCAAAACGGATAGCGGCGTTACCAGAAATCATGTTGATGACCGATGCGGGCACAAAGAACGGTGATACCTTGCGCGGGCCGGACTTGTGCATCTGGATTACGTTTTTCTCGATGTACTCGATACCGCCGATACCGGAACCAATGGCCACACCGGCCCGTTCCTTATCAAGCTTATCGAACTGCTCCAGACCACTGTCGTCCACCGCCTGCTGGGCGGCTACCAGCCCGTAGTGGATGAAGGCATCCAGTTTTCGGGCTTCCTTGCTGCTCAGGTAAGGTTCCAGATCCAGGTCTTTGATGGCCCCGCCAATGCGGGTGTTGTAGTCCGTCGCATCAAAGCGGTCGATCGGGCGAATACCACTGCGCCCCTCGCACACACCCTGCCAGCTGGACCGGACATCGTTGCCAACCGGCGAAACCATTCCCATGCCCGTGATCACTACCCGTCGCTTGCTCATACTCCTGTCACCCACTATTCCGTTCAATTGCCGTTTGTGAATTCCGCCAACAAAAAAGCCGTCCCTTTAACCGCGCACCGAAGCGCAAAGGACGGCTTTCAACTGGCTATCTGCTAGTTAGCAGATAATCAGGTGTGCGAAACGATATAGTCGATCGCGTCCTGAACAGTGCCCAGCTTTTCGGCTTCTTCGTCAGGAATTTCAGTTTCGAATTCCTCTTCCAGAGCCATTACCAGCTCAACGGTGTCCAGTGAGTCAGCGCCCAGGTCTTCTACAAAAGAAGAAGTGTTCTGAACTTCGGCTTCCTTAACGCCCAGCTGTTCACAAACAATCTTCTTAACGCGCTCTTCAACTGTACTCATAATATCCTCACTTAGTATGTCGACCAGGCAACTTAAAGGTCGCCAGTTTAGTTTAAACCCTACCTGCAAACAAGCAGGGACGCATTCCAACATGCACGGCGGCACAGGGCTGAACTTCGGCCTGCGAACAGGCTCAACCCATATACATGCCACCGTTCACATGAATCGTTTCTCCGGTAACGTAGGCAGCACCGGCTGAAGCCAGGAATGCCACGACCGAAGCAACCTCTTCAGGCTCACCCAGGCGGCCAGCCGGAATATTTTCCAGCATGGCATCGCGCTGTTTTTCGTCCAGCTTTTTAGTCATGTCGGTATCAATAAAGCCCGGCGCCACGCAGTTGGCGGTAATGCCTCGGTTCGACATTTCCTTTGCCAGGCTGCGGGTGAAGCCTTCCACGCCGGCTTTGGCCGCGCAATAGTTGCCCTGACCAGGATTTCCCATGCCGGCAACCACAGAACTGATATTGATAATCCGGCCCCAGCGGGCTTTCGCCATACCACGCAATACTGCCTTGCTGGTGCGGTAAACGCTGGATAGATTGGTCTCCAGCACGTCCGACCAGTCATCATCTTTCAGGCGCATGAGCAGGTTATCGCGGGTAATGCCAGCGTTGTTGACCAGAATCAAGGGCGCGCCCGATTGCTCGCCAACTTGCTTCAGGCCGGCCTCAATACTTTCAGGCTCGGCGACATTCATCACAATACCGTAACCCTTCACGCCGGCCTCTTTCAGCCCCGCCGTGATAGATTCGGCGCCGGATTCGGAAGTGGCAGTGCCAACCACCTCGGCGCCCAGGCGGCCCAGTTCCAGCGCTATAGCGCGACCGATACCGCGTGTCGCGCCGGTGACCAGCGCTACTTTACCTTCCAGAGACATACCCAACTCCGTTTACTCAGGATTTGCCGAAAACATCCATGGCCGCAGCCATGGCATCCGGCGATTCAATGCCATGAACCGGCAGCTTACGATCAATGCGCTTGACCAGACCCGCCAACACCTTGCCGGCACCACATTCGGCGGCAATATTAACGCCTTCACCGGTCAGGGTTCGTACCGAATCGGTCCACAATACCGGAGAATACAGCTGCTTGAGCAGGTTCGCTTTCAGTTCACTGGCGTCGGTGGCCGGACGGGCATTCACATTCTGCACAACCGGAATACGGGCATCGTTGAAAGCCACGTCATCAAGTGCTTCGGCCAGTTGCTCGGCCGCGCCTTTCATCAGAGCACAGTGCGAGGGTACGCTGACCGGCAGTGGCATCGCCTTGCGAGCGCCTTTTTCCTTACACGCCTCGATGGCACGCTCAACCGCGGCAGCCGACCCGGCAATAACTACCTGCCCAGGCGCATTGAAATTAACCGCAGCCACCACATCTCCCTGGGCAGCTTCTTCACACGCAGCTATCACGTCGGCATCTTCCAGGCCGATAATCGCGGCCATCTTGCCTTCTCCGGCCGGCACAGCGTCTTGCATCAGTTCGCCGCGCAGTTGAACCAGTTTCACTGCTTCAACGAAGTCCAGGCTCTCTGCCGCTACCAGTGCGGAATACTCGCCCAGGCTATGGCCAGCCACGAAATCGGGGCGCTGGCCGCCGGCCACGCACCATTCGCGCCACAGCGCGACACTGGCTGTCAGTAGCGCGGGCTGGGTAACGGTGGTCTGGTTCAACTCTTCAGCCGGGCCATTCTGGCACAGGTGCCAGAGATCATAGCCAAGCACATCGGATGCGTCGTCAAAGGTCTCGGTCACCATTGTCCAGTCTTTAGCGGCGGACAACATGCCAACGGATTGTGACCCCTGACCGGGAAAAATAAATGCTGATTTCATGGGCGGAATCTTATCGTTATCGAAGGGTTGGTTAAGATTAGCCAAAAGTACAAACGCTGCTGATTATCCCTGAATAAAGGGCAGATTGCGGGCCGACTTTAGTCTCACCATGCTCATAAAATGAGGTCATCCAGCCGTTCATTGATGCGCCGGGGCACTTCCAGTTCCACTTCCCGCACGGCCTGATCAATGGCGGCACGGATCGCGCGCTCATTGGCATTACCGTGGCTCTTGATTACCACACCCTGCAGGCCCAGCAGGCTGGCGCCATTATGGCGCGACGGATCCACCTGGCGTAGCAACCGCCCGAGAATCGGCCGTGCCAGCAAGCCAACAAAGCGGCCGTATAGTGAGCGGGTGAAAGCTTTTTCCAGTAATTCAATCAGCAGGCCAGCCACGCCCTCGCCGGTTTTCAGGGCGATGTTGCCGACAAAACCGTCGCACACCACCACATCGGCCACATCGCGGAACAGATCACTGCCCTCCACGTACCCGATATAGTTCAGTGTTTCGCATTGCGCCAGCATGTGCGACGCCAGCCGCACCTGTTCGTTACCCTTGATTTCCTCTTCGCCCACGTTCAGCAGCGCGATACGGGGCTCGGGCTGATTACAGATGGCCGTGGCCATCAACGACCCCATCAAGGCGTACTGGTAAAGGTTTTCCGCCGTGGAATCGACGTTGGCGCCCAGGTCGAGCACATGGCACCGACCGCGCAGAGAGGGAATCAGTTTGGCGATGGCAGGCCGTTCAATGCCGGGATACATGCGGATGATCGACCGCCCGAAGGCCATCAGTGCCCCGGTATTGCCGGCACTGACGCAGCCCTGGGCTTCGCCCTCGCGCACCAGCCCCAGGGCAATCGCCATGGAGGAGTTGCGCTTGTGGCGCAGCGCGTGGGAAGGCCGCTCGTTCATCTTGACGATGTCGGCCGCCTCAACCACTCGAATTCTGGCATGGCCATCACGCAACAAGGCCTCAAGCTCGCTCCGTATACCAACCAGAACGATACTCAAGGCCTCGTTTTCGCGCACTGCCTCAAGGGCAGCAGGAACTACTACCGCGGGACCGTGGTCACCGCTCATGGCATCAATAGCAATGGTGACGGGTGTGTTCACCTTACTCTCGGAAGCCATGATTGAAAGCAGATCCCGACGACATTACTCGTCGCGAGCTTCTACTACCTGCTTGCCACGGTAGAAACCATCCGGAGACACGTGGTGACGACGATGTACTTCACCGGTGGTAGCGTCGGTAGACAGTGCGGCGGTGTTCAGTGCGTCGTGTGAACGGCGCATGCCACGCTTGGAACGGGTCTTGCGATTTTGCTGTACAGCCATGATTATGCTCCTGACCTTTTTACGAAAACGTTAATGCTTTGTGGTCTTGAGGCCCGCCAGTACGCTGAACGGGTTATCCTCGCGATTGTTCGCCTCGGGCTCATCGGGTGTCTGTTCCGGCTCAAAAGCCTCCAGATCCTCTTTTGCCGGGCAGTCCTGCCGCTCATGCAACGGAAACGGAGGCAACGCCAGAAGCAATTCGTCTTCCACCATTGCCCACAAATCCGCGTTGAAATCTTCCACCGGAAATGGCTCGAGAACCTTCGGGAGGCGTTGCGCTTGCTCGTCGCTGGTAACAATTCCCAGATCAAAGTGCGATTCCAGCACTGCCTGCATGTCTTGCATGCAACGCTGGCATTGCAGCACCACCGGTGCTGACAATTCGCCCGACACTACCCTGCGACGCTCACTGTCCATACTGAAAGACAAGGTCACGCGGCACTCGCTGCCTTCCTGCAAACCCGGAACCGCCTCACGAAAACGCGAAAGCCCCATGAGCGGGACAATCCCCTCCAGGGTTACGTTTTGTTCCGCCAACCGGTAAGGGTCAACGAATTTTGGCAGCTCAGCATTCGGCGCTTCAGACATAGGCGCGCAATTTTAGGGGCGAGGGGGCCGACTGTCAAAGACTTAATCGACTTTCTGCCCGACCCTTGCCTTTGCATAGGGGTAACTTACGATAATGGCGACAAACAAACACGGCACCCGGGTACCCTACCATGAACCAAACCGATTTATTGCTGGCGTCATCGTCACCCTACCGCAAGCAGCTGCTTGATCGCCTTGGCCTGCCCTTCCGCTGCCAGAGTCCGGAGATTGACGAACAACCCCGGCCGGGTGAAGACCCGAAAGCACTGGCGGTACGCCTGGCTACCGAAAAAGCCCGGGCGCTGGCAGCTGAAAATCCCGACAGCCTGATCATCGGCTCGGACCAGGTTGCCACCCTGCCGGACAACACCCTGTTGGGCAAACCCGGCAATCACGAACAAGCCAGGAAGCAACTGGCCGCCTCCAGCGGGCAGTGCGTGCGCTTTCTCACAGGACTGGCAGTACTCGACGCCCACACCGGCACACTAAAAACCCGCTGCGAGTCCTTCAGCGCACACTTCCGCACCCTCAGCGATACCGAAATAGAGTGCTACCTGAAAAAGGAACAGCCCTACGATTGCGCCGGCAGCTTTAAGATGGAAGGCCTGGGTATCGCGCTGTTCGAAGGACTCGAAGGCCGCGACCCGAACAGCCTGATCGGCCTGCCACTCATCGCCCTGATCGACGTGCTGCGGGAGTTCGGCATTAATCCGCTGACACAGGAGCGCTGAGCGCGCTCCTGTCGATTAACGCAGGATCAACGTAGTTCCAGACGGGATTCCAGCAAGCGGTCAGCCACGCCCTCGCCTACCGACACACCAAGCTGGTCCATAAATTCACGGAACGCCGAACGCCCACGCGTGTAATCCACGGTTTTGTCCGCGCCGACCAGCTGCCGCGCCACCCAGGAGGTACTGCCCAGGCCGTCTATCAGCCCCATGTCCAGCGCCTGCTCACCACTCCAGATCAGACCGCTGAACAATTCATCGCTGTCCTTCAGGCGCTCACCACGCCCCTTCTTGACCGCATCGATAAATTGTTGATGGGTATTTTCCAGCACGCTTTGCCAGAAATTGACATCGTCTTCCCGCTCGGGAGAGAACGGGTCGAGGAACGCCTTGTTCTCACCAGCGGTGTAAAGCCGGCGATCAACGCCCACCTTGTCCATCAGCTCGGTAAACCCGAAACCGCCGGCCACAACACCAATGGAGCCCACCAGACTGGCCCGATTGGCATAGATTTCGTCAGCCGCCGCGGCAATGTAATAGGCGCCGGAGGCACCGATATCGGAAATGACCGCATACAGCTTCTTGTCCGGAAACTCTTCACGTAAACGCAGCATTTCGTCATACACATAGCCGGCCTGAACCGGGCTGCCACCCGGGCTGTTAATGCGCATCACCACCGCTTTGGACTGTTTTGCCTCGAACGCCGACCTTAGCGCTCCCACGATATTGTCGGCATTGGCCGGCTCTTCGGCGGAAATGGTACCGTTGACCTCAACCACCGCCGTGTGCGCCGTGGTCGGCGACTCCACACCCCCGCCAATGGGCGAGCGGAGGAAGAATAGCAGCGCAAACAGGTACCCGAACGTCAGCAGCTTGAAGAAGATACCCCACCGGCGGCTGCGGCGCTGCTCTGCCTGCAGCGACATGACCAGCTTCTCGATCAGCCGCCAGTCACGGGCCGATTCCGGCGGCATGGCCGGTTTTTTCCGGCCGAACAGGCCACCGCCCTTGCTGCCCTTGTCGCCACTCGCCTGCGACTCCGGCTCGACCGGCTTATCGCCCCAATCCGTTGATTTGTCCGAATCCCAATCGCTCATTCGACCATCCTTTCAGTCTGAATTTACAAGCCCAGAACACCACGCAGCTCATCCACGGTGTTCACAACCGCCCGTGGGCCGAACTGCTCAAGCACATCCCGCTTGTGTACACCCCATTCCACGCCAATAGACGGCATCCCCAGGCGCTGCGCCATTTCCAGATCGTAACGGGTATCACCAATCATCACCGCCCGCTCCGGTGCGTGTCCGTACCACGCCAGAATTTCCTGCAGCATTAACGGGTCCGGCTTGGAGCGAGTCTCATCCGCGCAACGGGTGATCTCAAAATGATGCCCAAGGCCACTGCTTGTCAGCGCCCCCTCAAGGCCACGCCGGCTCTTGCCGGTAGCCACCGAACAGGCCCGGCCACTGCCGCGCAAGTCTGCCACCACGCCCGCCATGCCCGCGAACACGTGTTGCGGGCCGGTCTGCTTTTTGAAGAAATAACGGGCGTAGCCCTCGCGCATCTGTTGCAGCTCGTCCGGCCGAATACCCGGATACAGCTGCTCCAGCGCCTCAACAATACCCAGGCCAATGATATCCCGATAGGCCGCAAGCTCCAGCGCCGGAAATCCCAGCTCGGTGGCCGCCTGATGCAGGCTGTCGGCGATATGATCCACCGAATCGATCAGGGTGCCGTCCCAGTCAAAAATAACCAAATCCACATTCATTCGTTACTACCTTGATTACGTTGGCTCAGCACCTCCAGCACCGAGCGGAAAGCCTCGTCGTATTCCGCCTCCAACCGCATGGGCTCGCCAGAGCCCGGCAACCGGAACTCCAGAGCCCGGGCATGCAGCATCAAACGCTGGCCACCGACGGCGCGGAACGCCTTTTGGCTGGCATCATCCATGTATTTGTCATCGCCGGCAATCGGATGGCCCGCCCAGGCGGCATGAACCCGAATCTGATGGGTGCGCCCGGTGACCGGCGATGCCTCCACCAGCGAATACCCTCGGAACCTTTGCAAACAGCGGAACAGCGTCAAGGATTCCTTGCCATCAGAGCTAACCTTCACCCGCCGCTCACCATTGGGCATTTCATAGCGCAGCAGCGGCTCGGCCACCTTCTTCAACTTACCCGGCCAATCACCGGCGACCAGCGCGTGATAATGCTTACGGATCTGCTTCTGGCGCAGTTCATCCTGCAAATGCCTGAGCGCCGAACGTTTCTTGGCAACCATCACCAAACCGGAAGTGTCACGGTCCAGCCGATGCACCAGCTCAAGAAACTTCGACTGCGGCCGCGCCGCCCGCAGCACTTCAATCAGACCAAAGCTCAGCCCGCTACCGCCATGCACGGCAATACCCGAAGGTTTGTTGACCACCAACATGGTATCGTCCTCAAACACCACGGCCGCTTCCACCACAGCCTGCACCCGCTCACCGGGCTTCGGCTGTTCCGGCTTTGCCTGCTGGACTACCGGCGGAATACGCACCACATCGCCGGCCACAAGACGTGAACTCTGCTTGACCCGCCCCTTGTTTACCCGCACCTCGCCCTTGCGAATAATCCGGTAAACAACGGCCTTGGGCACGCCACGAAGGCGCGCCATCAAGAAATTGTCGACCCGCTGGCCGGCCAGATCCTCATCCACCGTTACCCACTGCACCTTTGACGCTGCACCTGACGGCCGTTCTGACGAACCGCCGCGCTCCGGCGCCGAAGTACGCGGACCAGACGAAGAGGTGGCGGGTGCTGAACGTCTGCGGGAGGATGTTTTTGAACGGGGCTTGCGCGACATGAAAGACCTTGTGGACGGTGAAACGCAGGATTGAACGGCCAAAGCCAAACTGGTATATTCGGGATTGCTCTGTCGTTTGTCTACGGCCTGACGAACTCTGGTCAGAAGCCGGAGCGACAGCAGTATACCGACACAGATAAAGAGTTTGAACGCTGCCGCCCAATCATTAACGGGCGCGGCCATGAACACGCTTCCGATGCCCGCTCAGATCCAGAGAGACTGCAACCGGCCCGGAAGCAGAAGCAACCGACCGGAAAACCGTCGGGCGACATCGCGAAGAATCATTGCCACGCAAAGCCGGGCCGTCCATCACACAATATGACGTGAGACCCAGGACTTAGCGTGAACCTGAAAACGGAATTATGCGTCAACAGACACGTACCCTGTTCGGCTTCCGCCTGTCTGACAACAGACACGCAGTTGCCGCTGGTCCAAGACCGATTGGATTAATCCCCACAAGGGATTGATCCGTCTGGCTGCAGCCTGCCTGTATTCAAAGGCCTGCGGCACGCACATCCCGCTTCGCTGATGCGAGCTCCCCCGGTTTTCTGTCACCAACAGACGACAGGAACCCTTTCTTTCCATGAAAAGAATGCTGATTAATGCAACTCATCCCGAGGAGTTGCGCGTAGCCCTGGTAGACGGCCAAAGGCTGTTTGATCTGGACATTGAATCCAGTACCCGCGAACAGAAAAAGGCCAACATCTACAAGGGCCGTATTACCCGCGTTGAGCCCAGCCTCGAAGCCGCTTTCGTTGATTTCGGCGCTGACCGCCACGGCTTTTTGCCGTTGAAAGAAATCTCCAAGGACTACTTCAAGAAATCCCCCGGCCAGATCGAAGGCAAGATCAACATCAAGGATGTGGTCTCCGAAGGCCAGGAAGTGATCGTTCAGGTAGACAAGGAAGAGCGTGGCAACAAGGGCGCCGCCCTCACCACCTTCGTTTCACTGGCCGGCCGCTACCTGGTGCTGATGCCCAACAACCCTCGCGCCGGCGGCATTTCCCGCCGAATTGAGGGCGACGAGCGCGCGCAGCTGAAAGAAGCCATGAACGACGTCCAGACCCCCAAGGGCATGGGCATCATCGTACGCACCGCCGGCATTGGCCGCAGCACCGAAGAACTGCAGTGGGACCTGGACTACCTGGTCCAGTTCTGGGAAGCCATCACCCAGGCCTCCGAAGAACGCAAGGCCCCGTTCCTGATCCACCAGGAAAGCAACGTGATCATCCGCGCCGTGCGTGATTACTTGCGCCAGGACATCGGCGAGGTACTGATCGATGCCGAAACCGTCTACGAAGACGTGCTCAGCTTCGTGCGTGCCGTGATGCCTACCTTCGAGAACAAGATCAAGCTGTACAAGGACGAAATCCCACTGTTCAGCCGTTACCAGATCGCAGGCCAGATCGAGACCGCGTTCCAGCGCGAAGTAAAGCTTCGGTCCGGCGGCTCCATCGTGATCGACCCGACCGAAGCGCTGGTGTCCATCGACATCAACTCCTCCCGCGCCACCAAAGGCCAGGACATCGAGGAAACCGCGCTGCAGACCAACCTGGAAGCGGCCGAAGAAATTGCCCGCCAGCTGCGCCTGCGTGACATGGGCGGCCTGGTGGTCAGCGACTTCATCGACATGACCCCGGCCAAGCACCAGCGCGAAGTGGAACAGAAAATGCGTGAAGCCCTGGAAATCGACCGGGCCCGCGTACAGGTAGGCAAGATTTCTCGCTTCGGTCTGCTGGAGATGTCCCGCCAGCGCCTGCGTCCTTCCCTGGGCGAGACCCGCAGCGAAGTCTGCCCGCGCTGCGAAGGCCAGTGCACCATCCGTGGCATCGAATCCCTGGCGCTGTCCATCATGCGCCTGATCTACGAAGAGTCCTCCAAGGAAAAGACCGCCGAAGTCCGCGCCGTGGTGCCGGTTTCCGTGGCCACCTTCCTGTTGAACGAAAAGCGCAAGCAGCTGGCTGATATCGAAGCCTTGCAGAAAGTCTCCGTGGTAGTGGCACCGGTGCCAAACATGGAAACCCCGCACTTTGAAATCATCCGCCTGCGTCAGGATGAAACCACGCCGGAGCACATCTCCAGCCATCAGGTGGCCGACGAGTACAATCAGCGTGAAGAAGAACCGGTTGCCGAAGCGCCGGGTACCGAAAAGCCGGTACGCGAGCAGGCGGCCGTAAAAGCCATTCGTCCCTCCGCCCCGGCACCAACCGCCCCCGCGGCCGCGAAAACCGAGAGTGCCGAAGAGCAGGAAGCCAGCGTATTCCGCAAGCTTGGCCGGAAAATTGCCGATTTTTTCCGTGGCGAAGAACCGGCAGAAAACAGCCAACAGCGTAGCGGCCAGGATCAGAAGCCGGCATCCAACCGCAACCGGAACGACGACCGCCGCAACCAGCGCCAGGATCGCCGTAAATCCCGTGTAGCCCGGGACGATCAGCGTTCCGGCAGCAACAACAACCGCAGTGGCAACGACCGTCGCCAGGGCGGCCAGGATAACAAGGGCAGCGACAACAACCGCAGTCGTAACCGGGGTGGCCGCAATAACCAGAGCCGCCAGAATCAGCAGGACAAGCCGGCTGAAAACAAAGGCAGTGACAACAAGCCTCAAGACAACAAGCCTCAAGACAACAAGGGTCAGGACAATAAAGGCGGCGACAACCGCAAGCGCGGCCAGAACCGCAATCGTCCGCAGCGGGACCAGAAGGATGCCGGCAACAAGGATACTGGCAACAAGAAGGACAACCGGGACCAGAAGGAACAAAAGGACACCAGGGACCAAAAGAACGGCAACGAGGAGCAGAACCGCAAGCCACGTCGCCCTCGTAACCGTGACGGTTCACCCACGGAGGCACCGGCCTCTACCCCGGCAGCGCGTAAGGCTGAGCGGTCCGACAAACACGAGAAAGACACTCAGCCCGAAAGCCTGGTAAACGCCGAGAAGGCACCGGACAACAAGCCGGAGCAGCCCGCCGAGCAAACGCCGGCCAGGGCCGAAAAAGAAGCCAGTGGCAGCAAACCTTCAGGTCGAAAGCGCAAATCGCAGAAAGCCGATGCCCCGGCCGAAGCGAAAGCCGAGGCCAAGGAAACGCCCAAAGCCGAGGCAGAGACAGCACCCAGGGCCGAGGACAAGGCAGCGCCAAACGCTGAAGTGAAGGAAGAGGCAAAAACCGAGCCACAGGCTGAAGCCACTGCAGCGGACACCAAGGAGCAGCAGCCGAAAGCAGAGCAACCGGAAGCAAAAGCAGAGAAGCCAGAGGCCGAAAGCAGCAAACCGGAAACTGCCAAAAAAGCGGAAGCCGAGGAACCGGCAGCTAAAACCGAAGCTAACGCCAAGGCCGAAGCTGAAGACAAGCCCAAGGCCGACAGCAAATCCGGGCCGAAAGCCGAAGCAGAGGCCGAGCCGAAAGCCGAGCCCGAGCCTAAGCCGGACTCCACCCCGGAAGCCAAGGCAGAAGCAAAGCCAGCCAGTGAACCGACGAAAGCCGAACTGGCTGATAAGCCGGCGGATGAGCCCAAAGCGGCCGAACCGGCAGACACTGCAACAGCTGAAGCAGTAGACGTACCGGTCACCCCGGGCCGCGCCTACAACGATCCACGGGAAGTGCGCAAACGCCAGCGTGCCGCTGAAGCGGCGAAAAAGGCGGGGAGCGAATCTTAATGCTGAGCAATGCCGATATTGAAGCGCTGGAAGACATTCTGTTCGCCGAACCCTGGGGCGATCACGCTCTGGATTTCTTCGGCTTCCACGGCGTGGTCTGCGCCAGCGTGATCGGGCCGGTCAGCCTGCAGGCGGAAGATCTCTTCCGCCTGGCCACGGGCGCCGACACCCTGCCCGACACCGGCGTGCCGGAGATCTTCTCCCGCTGCGCCCGTCAACTGGGCGAAGACATGGCTCACGCCCTGGACATGGGCCAGCCACTGGAATTGCCGGAACCGGAAGACGGCGACCCGATGAACGCCCTGGAAAACTGGTGTGCGGGTTTTGTCGACACCTTCCTGGAACACGAGGAAAGCTGGCTGGAAGCCGCTGCCGAGGAAGAAGTGGCGGACCTGATGGTGCCCATGCTGACACTGTCCGGACTGTTCGAGGACGACGACTTCACCAAAGTGCGCAACGACGAGAAACTCTCTGCGCGCATGGCCGAAGCCATTCCCGACTCGCTAACCGATCTTTACCTGCTGTTCCACGCGCCGGACTGAACCTCAGTTCAGTATCGGTTGCCGGAAATGATGCCAGACGGGGTCCAACCCCTCTGGCATTTTTTCTATACGCCCCAGCTCACACCAGGCTGCTCCCGGGAAATGGAAATCACTGCCCTGCGAGGCCAGCAAACCCTGTCGCCGCGCCAGCTCGGCGACAAAGCCCAGATCACCACTGGACTGGCCGGAGACCGAAACCTCAATCCCCCGGCCACCCGCCGCGATGAAATCCGTCGTCAGCGCCCTCAGCTTGGTCGCAGTGATCTTGTATTTACGCGGGTGCGCCAGCACTGAAATGCCACCGGCGGCTTCAATCCATTGCACCACCTCCGCCAGCTCCGGCCAGCAGGCCTTTACATCCCCCGGTTTGCCGGCGCCAAGATAGCGTTTGAACGCCATATCCATCCGCGTCACCACGCCTTCATCCATCAGCACCCGGGCAAAGTGCGGTCGGCCGGGAACATCACCACCCGCATGGGCCGTGGCCTTCGCCAGCAGATCGTCCACCTTTAGCTTTGACAACTTATCGGCGATCAAACGGGCACGCTGCCAACGGTTGTCGTTCTGTTGTTCAAGCAAGGCAAGAAACGCCGGGTTCCTGTGATCAAAATCCAGCCCGACAATGTGAATGGTGTTGCTGCGCCAGACGCAGGACAATTCGATACCGTTGATTAGCGTCAATCCGGCCCCGGCTGCCGCGTCCCGTGCCGCTGCCAGGCCCTCGATGGTGTCGTGGTCAGTCAGCGCCAGATGGGTTACCCCTTTCTCACTGGCGCGGGCCACCAGGTCCGCCGGCGCGAGGGCGCCATCGGAGGCGGTACTGTGACAATGCAGGTCGATGCAGGGCTGGAGGTCTTGAGGTATAGTCACTGGCATTCCGTTCAGAACATGGAGCGTGCCAGTGTACCAGCCCTGATATCAGCGCCCCAGCCAAAACGCCGTTAAGGAGACCCCATGTATTACGCCATTATCAGTGAAGATGTGCCCGATAGCCTGCGCCTGCGCCAACAGGCCCGCGCCGACCACCTGGCGCGCCTGCAGGCATTGAAAGAAGACGGCCGCCTGCTGATTGCTGGTCCGCATCCGGCTATCGACACCCCCGACCCGGGCGAAGCCGGCTTCAGCGGCAGCCTGGTCATTGCCGAGTTTGAATCCCTGGAACAGGCAAGGCACTGGGCCGATGAAGACCCTTACGTGGCAGCCGGTGTCTACAAGTCTGTTGCCGTAAAGCCCTACAAGGTAGTACTGCCCTGAGGCAGCGCGCCAACTGAGTCACATCACGGCCTGCATGAGCTGATTGTAACGACAAGTTACTTGATTGCTTTAAACCCTGTGACAAAATTGGCGCCAACATTCACCTCAACCCATACGCCAGGACATGTCCGTGACACCCTTTCGTTTAACCATTGCAGCCCTGCTTATCTTCAGTTCCATTTCGGTAGCCCAGGCCCGTACCGTATGGGTCGACGACCAGATCTACCTGCCCCTGCGCGCCGGGGCCGGCAACCAGTACCGAATCATCCAGAACGCCATGCCCAGCGGCACAGCCCTGGAAGTATTGGAAACCGGCAGCGAGTTCACGCGGGTACGCACGCCACAGGGTCGGGAAGGCTGGGTACGCAGCCAATACCTGAGCAATGAGCCGATTGCTGCTACTCTGTTGGAAGACGCACGGAACGAACTGCAAACAGCCAGAGAGCGGCTGGACGAGCTGAGCGCCAAGCTCGCGGAAGTCACCGAGCAACGGGACAACCTGAGCAGCCGGGAAAACATCCTTTCGAGCCGCGCCGAAGAGCTGCAGACGGAACTGACCCGCATCAAGAACGTGGCGGCTGATTCCCTTAACCTGCAAAAACGCAATGAGGAACTGGTTCAGGAAAACCAGCAGCTGAACCACCAACTGGAAGTACTGACGGTTGAAAACGAGCGCCTTGAGTCCAACAAGCAATCGGACTTCATGTTACTCGGGGCCGGGCTGGTATTTGGCGGCGTGCTGCTGGCGCTGGTCATCCCCATGCTCAAACCCACCAGGAAAAACGATACTTGGGCCTGATGCCATGCAAGACTATGCGGAAAAACGGGACTTTCACCGGATGCGGGTAGATGCCCACATTCACATCACCGACAGCCAGGGCGACACCCTGATTGGCACCTGTCGGGATCTCAGCGCCACCGGTATGCAGCTGTCGGTAAGCCGGCCGTTCGAGATCGGGGAAACCCTGCAGACACGGATGGAATCGGCGGGCGCCCAGACCCCGGCGCTGGAAACCGAATGCGAGGTGGTGCGTTGCGAGCCAGCCGACAGCGGCGGATACCTGCTGGGCATTACCATCAACCAGGTTACTCGCTAACGCAAAGCCCTTGCTAAACCAAGGCATTTGCCAGTAAAAAAGGCGGCCCCGCAAGGAGCCGCCTTTTTATCTGCCTGCAAGCGCCGATTATACCAGCGGCTTCTCGCTGACAATGATGCCGTTGTTGTCGGCGTACACATAATGACCCGGCTGGAAAGTCACGCCATGGAAGGTCACCGGCACGTTCAGATCACCAATGCCGCGCTTGGCGGTCTTGCGGGGCACCGTGCCCAGCGCCTGAACGCCCAGATTGGTGGCGCCGATTTCGTCCACGTCGCGGATGCAGCCGTAAATGATCAGGCCGGCCCAGCCATTCTCGGCCGCCTTCTCCGCCAGCATATCCCCCAGCAGCGCGTTGCGCTTGGAAGCGCCGCCATCAACCACCATCACACGGCCGTTGCCCGGCTGACCAACCTGCTCCTTGACCACCGAGTTGTCCTCGTGGCACTTCACGGTGGCGATCTCACCACCAAACTGACGGATACCGCCATAGTTGTTGAAGCCAGGCTCAACCACCTGAACTTCCGGGAACTCGTCGCACAAATCCGGCGTAATAATCTTGCTCACGTTTCGCTCCTTTTGCCTGTAAGGTTTTGTGGTTAATCGGTCTTTTCGTCAGCCAGGAAGAACCAGGTATCCATGACCGAATCCGGGTTCAGAGACACAGAATCAATACCGTGTTCCATCAGCCACTTGGCCAGGTCCGGGTGATCCGACGGCCCCTGGCCGCAGATACCCACGTATTTGCCCGCGCGGTTGCACGCCTGAATGGCGTTGGCCAGAAGTTTTTTCACCGCCTCGTTACGCTCGTCAAACAGGTGAGCGATAATGCCGGAATCCCGGTCCAGCCCCAGGGTCAGCTGGGTCAGGTCGTTGGGGCCGATGGAGAAGCCATCGAAGTGCTCCAGGAACTCGTCCGCCAGCAGCGCGTTGGCCGGCAGTTCGCACATCATGATCACTCGCAGGCCATTCTCACCCCGCTTCAGGCCATTTTCCGCCAGCAGGTTCACCACCTGCTCGGCTTCGCCCACGGTGCGTACGAACGGCACCATCACTTCCACGTTGGTCAGACCCATCTCGTCGCGCACACGCTTGAGTGCCCGGCATTCCAGCTCGAAACAGTCACGGAAGGTGTCGGAGATATAGCGGGACGCGCCCCGGAAACCGAGCATCGGGTTTTCTTCATCCGGCTCGTACAGGGTGCCGCCAATCAGGTTGGCGTATTCATTGGATTTGAAATCAGACAGGCGCACAATCACTTTTTTCGGCGTGAACGCGGCCGCCAGGGTGGAGATGCCTTCCACCAGCTTATCCACGTAGAAGTCCACTGGAGAAGCATAACCGGCAGTGCGCTTTTCAACAGTCTGTTTAATGTCACCTGGCAGGCCGTCAAAGTTCAGCAGCGCCTTGGGGTGAACGCCGATCATCCGGTTGATAATGAATTCCAGCCGGGCCAGGCCCACGCCTTCGTTCGGCAATGCCTGGAAATCAAACGCCCGGTCCGGGTTGCCCACGTTCATCATGATCTTGAACGGAATGTCGGGCATGGAATCCACGGTGTTCTCGCGCAGTTCAAAATCCAGCGCGCCTTCGTAGATCATGCCGGTGTCGCCCTCGGCGCAGGATACGGTGACTTCCTGACCGTCTTTCAGCAAATCGGTGGCCTCCCCACAACCTACTACGGCGGGAATGCCCAACTCCCGGGCAATAATGGCCGCGTGGCAGGTGCGCCCGCCACGGTCGGTAACAATGGCGGAGGCGCGCTTCATCACCGGTTCCCAATCCGGGTCGGTCATGTCGGTCACCAGTACATCGCCCGGCTGCACCTTGTCCATCTCACCGATGCTGTCTACCACCCGCACCGGGCCGCTGCCGATCTTGTGGCCGATACTGCGGCCTTCCACCAGCACCTTGCCGGTTTCTTTCAGCAAATAGCGCTCCATGACATTGGCGCCCACCCGGCTTTTAACCGTTTCCGGCCGCGCCTGCACGATGTAGATCTGACCGTCATCACCGTCTTTGGCCCATTCGATGTCCATCGGGCGGTTGTAGTGTTTCTCGATGATCATGGCCTGCTTGGCCAGTTCTTCCACTTCCGCGTCGGTGATGGAGAAGCGGTTGCGGTCTTCCGGCTCCACTTTGACCGTTTCCACGTACTGGCCGTGGCCGGGCTCGGAATGGTAAACCATTTTGATGGCTTTGCTGCCCAGGTTACGGCGCAGTACCGCCGGGCGACCCGCTTCCAGCGTGCCCTTGTGCACGTAGAACTCATCCGGGTTCACCGCGCCCTGTACCACCGTTTCGCCCAGGCCGTAGGACGAAGTGATGAACACGGCATCACGGAAGCCGGATTCAGTGTCCAGAGTAAACATCACCCCGCTGGCAGCGGTTTCACTGCGCACCATTTTCTGGATGCCGGCAGAAAGGGCCACCAGTTTGTGGTCAAAGCCGTGGTGCACGCGGTAGGAAATGGCGCGATCGTTGAACAGGGAGGCAAACACTTCTTTCACGGTGTGGCGTACCTGATCCAACCCCACCACATTCAGGAAAGTTTCCTGCTGGCCGGCAAAGGAGGCATCCGGCAAGTCTTCGGCCGTGGCCGATGAGCGCACCGCCACCGCGATTTGTTCGTTGCCGTCCTGCAGCTCGGCAAAAGCCTCTTTCAGGGTGTTATCGAGCACATCCGGGAACGGCGTATCCACTACCCACTGGCGAATCTGTGCGCCAACGCGGGCCAGTTCGTTAACGTCATTCACATCCAGGGCGTCCAGCGCTTCGTCAATACGCTCTTTCAGGCCGTCGGTTGCCAGAAATTCGCGGTAGGCGTGAGCCGTGGTGGCAAAACCACCGGGCACCCGGACACCGGCATTGGCGAGATTACTGATCATTTCACCGAGAGAGGCGTTTTTGCCACCAACCCGGTCCACATCATTCATGCCCAGGTGGTCAAACCAGATAATGTAATCTTCCAAAGCGTGTCTCCCTTGAATCTGAATGGCGCAGAGTCTCGAATGTGTGGGTTATGATACTGTAACCCGGATAATTTACCTAGGGAGTCAAGTCAAGACTCCTTGAAAACAGCCAACACCGGACCGGATATATCCATGAAAAGAACCGCCTTTTTTATCTCCGATGGCACAGGCCTGACGGCAGAAGCACTGGGCCACGCCCTGCTCGCCCAGTTCGAGAAAATCGAATTCGAAAAAATCACCGTGCCCTACGTGGACAGCGAAGACAAGGCCCACGATCTGGTGAAGCGGATCAATGATGCGGCGGAACGCGATGAGCTGCGCCCTCTGGTGTTCGATACCATCGTCGACAAGGAAATCCGCCGGACCATCGACACCTCCGAAGGCTTCATGATCGACATCTTCGGTACCTTCCTGAACCCGCTGGAGCAGGAGTTGAATTCCTCGTCGTCTTACACCGTGGGCAAATCCCACTCCATCAACAACGAGAACAGCTATGAGCGGCGCATCGAGGCGGTCAACTTTGCCCTGGACAACGACGACGGGGCGCGCACCCGCCATTACCACGACGCCGACCTGATTCTGGTGGGCGCCTCACGCAGCGGCAAAACCCCCACCTGCCTGTACCTGGCACTGCAATACGGTATCAAGGCTGCCAACTACCCGATCACCGAGGAAGACCTGGACGACCAGACTCTGCCGACTGCTTTGAAGCCGCACCGGGAAAAACTGTTCGGCCTGACCATCGAGCCGGAACGGCTGGCGACCATCCGCAACGAACGCCGGCCGAATTCCCGTTATTCCTCGATGAAGCAGTGCATGCTGGAGGTGGAAGAGATCGAACTGATGTACAAGCGCGAGCGCATTCCCTACCTGAATACCACCGCCTATTCGGTGGAAGAGATTTCCACCCGGATCATGGTGACCACGGGCCTGAAGCGCCACCGCTAAGCCGCGCCAAGCAGTCAGGCATAAAAAAAGCGGAAGAGACAACCTCTTCCGCTTTTTTGTGGCACCTGTCGCCTGCGGGCGATTACAGCTCCTGTATGCTCAGGCCCAGTTGCTCGGCGGCCTCCCGGTTGTCCGGGTTGGTGATCACCGCCACGTTGGCATTGTCCGGCTTCAGCCAGGTGTCTGCCACCCGACGCAGATCATCCACCGTGACCGACAACACCCGCTCACGGAACCGCGCCCGCTGCTCCGGTGTGCGGCCAAACAGCTTGTCGTGGTAGGCATGGCGCGCGGCACCGGAAGGTGAGCGAGGCTTGTCCAGCCCGCCAATCACCCCGAGGATGGCCTCTTCCAGTTCCCGAGGTTCATGGTCTTCTTCCTCAAGCCATTTTAGCGATGCGTCAAAATCATCCAGAGTCTCACCCAGGCGCGGGTCCCGGTAGGAGAAGAAGCGGAACACGCCGGTTACGCTGTCCTGCCCGGCACCGCCACCGTAGGCCCCGCCTTTTTCACGAATAGCCCGGTGCAGGTAGCCATTACGCAGGAAACCACCCAACACGGTTAACGGTGCCGCATCCGGATGGTCCACCGGCACCGTGGCATAGGCCTTGGCGCAGAAATTCACTTGAGTAGAGGTCAGCCAGGCTTCACGGGTGGTGTAATTCACCGGCGCCATACGCCAGTTGCCTTCACCGCCGGCCGGCCCACCCTGCCAGCAATCTTTCAGCTCCGCGAGCATCGGTTGCGACTGCTCTTCCTCGCCCACCAGCAGGAATTCCCGCTTCTGGTTACGAATACGTTCGTGCAAGGCCTGCAACTTGCCACAGAACTCAGCCAGGCCGGCTTCGTCCGCCAACGCCTTGTCCAGCTCTTTGGTGGCCTTGATCGCCGCCAGCCCGCCAATGCGATAAGCCAGCCAGGAGCCGGCACTCAGTCCTTGAGCGGCAGCACTCATGGCCAGAGCGTGACCACTGCCAGTCACCGCCTGCTCACGGCGAGTACGAATCTGGGCAATGATTTCGCGAATGCGCGCTTTTTCGTCAAAGCGCGCGCCGGTGTACACATCTTTCAGCAACGTGGTCAGCTCTTTGGCGTTACGGGCCAGCGCCTTGCCACTGAAAATCAGGTAACCGGACAAGTCCTGCACATCGTCAATCCGGCCCTTGGCGGTCAACGAGGCACCAATACCGCCGGATTCAGCGGAGATGCGGTCCTGCATCTGCAGGTAGTCCAGCTCGCCGCAGCCCACTTCGGAAATCAGCGTGGCGTAGTACGGCAGCATCAACAATTCTTCTTCAGTCAGCTCCGGCAACGGCAGCACCACCTGCTGGTACACCAGGCCGTTGGTGCCGGTACTGTAGACCGTAGCGCCGGTGTCAGCGTCATACCGGCCTTCCGGTTCCGGGCGTTGCAAAGGCACGTCTTCCAGGCCGACCTTGGGCAAAATGGAATCGTCGTCCTTGCGCAGCTGGCGCTCTTCCAGAGCCTGGGCGCGCTCGACAATCTGCCGGCTTTCTTCTTCAGTGAGCTGCTTCTTGCGTTCAGCCAGGGCCCGCTTCACCGCTTCCTGGCGATGACTTTCGAGCTGCTCGTCCGGGCGCAGTGTCAGCGTGACCCGGTGCGGGTTGGCCAGTAGCTTACGGCGCACCAGATTGCGCACGTAATCCGGATCCTTGATCTTCTCGCGCAGAGTGGCCAGTACCGGCTCAATGTCCAACACATCCACCGGATCACCGCCGTGCACCATCGGCGAGATCGCGTTCATGATCAGCTGCAGGCCATAGGGGAACTGGTCACCGGCAATCTCGCGCTGGTGCAGTTCCAACTGGTGCAGAATGGCTTCCAGCCGTTCCTGGCTAACGCCCTCTTCCGCCACTTTCTGCAGAGTCGACTCTATCAGCGCCTCGAAGTCGGCCCGGCATTCGGGTTCGGTGCCTTCAATACCGCAGACAAAGGTCATTTCCCGGTTGGAATCCTCCAGCCCCATCATCGGCGACGGCGCATGGCCCAGATCGGTGGTTTCCAGCGCTTTCATCAACGGCGAGGCACTGTTTTCCAGCAACACCGACGACAGCAGTTGGCCTTCCATGTTCTCCAGAAAATCAAAGCTGTGACCCAGCAACCAGCCCATCACCATATGGGTCTTCTTCTCGGTGCCTTCGCCTTCATTCACGGCGTAGCCCTGCTCTACCCGAACCGGGCTGAACAGGCGTTTTTCGTCGCGCACCGGCAAATCGATATCCAGCCGGTCAAAGCGTTTGAGGGCCAGTTCTTCGAACTTTTCGTGGTGCTCCCGCGCCGGAATGTTGCCGTAGGTAGCAAAAATGGCGTTGCTCGGGTGGTAATGGTGTTTGTAGAAATCCACCAGATCGTTGTAACTCAGATCGACAATGTGATCCGGCTCGCCACCACTGTTGTAATGGTAAGTGGTGGTCGGGAACAGATGGCTGGACAGGTTCTGCCACAGCTGAGAGGTGGGCGCGCTCATGGCACCCTTCATTTCGTTGTAGACTACCCCCCGGTAGACCAGATCACTGGACGGGTCATCAGGCTTGTCGAATTCGAGGCGATGACCTTCCTGGGCAAAATCCAGTGGGTCCAGCTTGGAGAAAAATACCGAGTCCAGGTACACCGACAGCAGGTTGTCGAAGTCCTTGCGGTTCATGCTGGCGAATGGATAAGCAGTCCAGTCGCTGCTGGTAAAGGCGTTCATGAAGGTGTTGAGCGAACGCTGGATCATCATGAAAAACGGGTCGCGCACCGGATACTTCTCGCTGCCACACAGGGCGGTATGCTCCAGAATGTGGGCAACCCCGGTGGAATCCATCGGGAAGGTTCGCAGAGCCACGAAGAACACATTTTCCTCGTTGTCGGCCGCCAGGTGCAAATGGCGGGCACCGGTTTTTTTATGGCGGTACTCTTCAACCTCAAGGTTGAGAGTGCCAACCCGGTGACTGCGAAGTTTCTCGAAAGCCGGATGCGTTGCGGTATCTGTCGCTGCAGCCATTAAAAGATCCTGTGATTGAAAGTTTAAGAAAGACAGGGTAACACGTAGTATTCATTATAATGCCCGGAACAAATAACTATGATGTCCGGAACAAAATAAACAAGGTAGTCGCCGAGCCCATGACACAAGAAAGTGTAAAACACGACAGCACAGGCAACCCCGTGGACGCGCCACAGGTTGCCGCCTGGTGGGCCGAGCGCCGCCGCTACCTGGAAAAAATCCGCCAGGTGCCGGAAATCAAACATCGCTATCGCAAGGAGCTGCTGTTCTACATTATACGGCGGGCTCTGTGGTCTTACGGCTTTTTTCCGGTGATGATGGCTTTTTGGCTACCGCTGGTGCTGGCCAGCTTCAACCCGGTGGTTATGGCGCAAGACATGATCAGCCTGTTACAGGGCTTTATTGCCGGCAATCCCGAGCAACAAGCCAACACCATCAGCGCCCTCACCCTGGCGTGGCTCTCCATCGGCACCTTCTTCCTGTTATTCGACTTCGTCGTCAGCCCCTTCCGCTCACCCTATGAGTACGAGGCCGACGTCTACATGAAGTCCTGGGAGCAGATTCACAACATCACGGGGTCCGGCACCGAACCCGATTCCATACCCGACCCTGCTAGCGCTGACAGGCAATAACTTTGGTAGAATGGGAAGCACACGCATCAACCCGGGCATGCTTTCCATGGATCACCTTTTTGTCGACAACCTGACCGTCATCGATTTCGCCTACCTGCACGCCAGTCGCGGGCTGGTGGGTGAAAGCTGGATTGCCGATGTAGTGCTCGGCGGCGAGCTGGACGAACAGGGCATGGTGTTCGACTTCAGCAATGTCAAACGCACCATCAAGCGGGTGATTGATGAACGGGTTGACCACCGGCTGGTGGTGCCCCGGAGTTATCTGGGCCTGAGATGGCAGGAAGATACGCCGGACACCTTCACCTGGCACCTGACCGACGGCAGCCATATCAATCACCGCTCACCAGATGAAGCGGTGGTATGGCTATCGGCCGAAGAGGTGGTGCCCTCGGCCGTGGCTGAACTGCTGGAAAAAGAATTGAAAGCAGTGCTACCGGCCAACGTTACTTCGGTGGAAATTCACCTGCGCGAAGAAGAGATAGACGGGGCCTACTACCACTACGTGCACGGCCTGAAAAAGCACCTGGGCAACTGCCAGCGCATCGCCCACGGCCACCGCTCCCCCATCCGCATTGACCGCAACGGGCACCGGGATTTTCAACTGGAGACCCGCTGGGCCAAACTTTGGCAAGACATCTACGTAGGCACCGAGGAAGATGTGACCCGCCGCTTTGTGGGCGATGACGGCAACCTGTACATCACCTTCGAATACGAGGCCAATCAGGGCGAGTTCGCCCTAACCCTGCCCGAAGAGCGCGTGTATATGATCGACACGGACAGCACCGTGGAATTCATCGCCGCGCACATCGCCGACAAGCTGAAAGTAGAGTTCCCGCAGGACGAGATTCGGGTGAAGGCGTTTGAAGGCGTGGGCAAGGGCGCCATCGCCAAACGGTAAGAAGGCCTGGCAAGAGCAGCCCTGCTTTCGGCTGCTCTTGCCAGGCTCAAATTCCAGACACAAAAAAACCGCCCGAAGGCGGTTTTTTGGTTGGCTTCGCGGTGGACTAAACCGCTAGCCCGAATTGGCGTCGCCTAGGGGGTGCGAACCCCTGGTTCCGCCGTGATAGGGGGTCGTCCTAGGCCACTAGACGGAGGGGACTAGAAATTGGGTGAACCCAGCGGGGTCGCACCGCTCCCCCCAACACCGCCCGGCTTTCCCCCC